>JANLIC010000294.1 GCA_024654125.1 Sulfuricaulis sp.
TGTGCGGCAGTCGGGTTAAATCCCGGCGTTGCGCCCTTTGCGGCAGCCATGCGCTGCGCGGCGGCGGCAGAATTACCCGCCGTGCGGTTCAACAGCCCCCCGGCGATACGCTGCGCGCCCTTGTCGGTAAATGGGTCGATTACCGCCGCCTTGATGGTCTTGCCAGCCTTGATACCAGCGGGCACAACAGCGCCAGCCATGCCACCGATTGCCGCATTTGCCAGCCGTGAATCGCCCTCTCCAACCGGCTGCGCAGCACCTGTAAGCGCACCCAAAGCAGTGCCTCCGGCGATGGTATTTGCTCCAGGCACAAGGGCAAGCGGCGCATATGCCGCCACGTTCCCAGCGATGTTCCCGGCCATGCCCGCCCCGGTATCCATCAAAGGCGCATCAAGCCTGCGCGCTTCGTCAATGTCCGCCTTGTCGACCATCCCGAATAATTGACCTGCACCGCGCCCAACATCGACAAAAGCCTTGCCCATCCCGGCAGCGAATTTATCCAGTCCGGTCATGTCGGATGTGGGATTCATTCCCGGGGTTGGATGCATCGCCGGTTTCGGTTGCGCGAAATGTTCCTGCATCATGGATTGAGCTTGCTCGGGCGTAGTGCCTTCCGGTACTTCAAGCCGTGCTATGCGTCCATCAGGTAATTGGAATCGTGCGATTGGCATTATTTTTCAAACCCAAGAAACTTTGCACCGCCCACGGCGGCAGGCTGATTCTGGTATCCGCTGGTATCCATTGGCTCTACGCCGAAGTTTGAGCGAATCACGTCCACATTCATCTTGCGCAGGTTCGCGGCGCGTTCGTTGATTTTCTGGATTTCCCCGATTCGCTGGCTGACCAGCTTTGGATCGTTGATATTTGCCAGCAGTTCATTCCATGCCCTGACCGCATCCCCCTCGGTCTGCACGCCTTTATTCAAGCGTAGTGTGTCATTGCGCAGTTTTTCGAGCGTAGCCTGGAAAGATGCAAGGTTCCGGCTCTGTTCGTCCGAAACTCCAGCCATGTTTTTAGCCTTCGCCATCAGATTCTTTACCGGGCCTAGCTGCAAAGCGCCTGTTGTAACCTGCTGACCGATTGCGCCAAGGTCGGCATTGATTGATGATGCGGTTCCGATTGCGTCCAATTCCTCGCCTTGCATTTTCAAGGCCGAGGTAGGCAGTTTCGGGACGTTCTTTTGTTCACGCCGCGCATCGACAGTTTGCGCTATCAGCCGGCGGTCTTCGCTGGCCTGATTCGCCAAGTCCCTGCGCAATTGTTCATCGCGCGCCCACTGTTCGCGCTTCAAGTCTGCGGCTTGCTGTGCAGCATCACGCTTGTCGCCGCGCAGCATGTCAAACTCTTCCAGCTTCGCCGCACCCTGGAATGCTTCGGGGTTCACGGCCATGCCCTGCAACAACGCAGCCATGCGCGTTTTATCGTCTGGCTGCGTATAGGTTGTCTGGGTTATCGGCCCTTGCGGTTGCGGATTCATGGCGTTGCTGACTATCCCTTGCGTTGAGATGTCCGGCTGTTGGGTAAACTGCCTCATTCCTTCTGGCGTGATGGATACGTCAGCGCGCGGCTCCAGTTGCTTCAACAGCCGCGCAGTTTCATCCTGTTTGCGCTTGGTCAAGCCTTCATATTTTCCGCGCGCTTCCTTGCCCTCTTTGCCAGCGTAGTAACCTTTCAAGGCTTCGGCCATGTATTGAGTGATCGAGGGTTTTACATACCAGCCGGACACCATCTGACCTTCGGGCGATTTGATGCCTTCGCGGAGTTTGCGCGAAGTTTCCTGCTGTTGCGCAGCGCCTAAAATCTCTTCATCATAAATTCCGGCCATGATTATCTCCCAGCCACTGCGGCGGCCCCCATTGCGGGGCCGCCTAAATACGCCGCACCAAGGCCAAATAATCCGCCAGCCAAGGCACTATTGCTGGCCTGCCCAGCGTTATAAACACCCTGATTGTATTGCCCGGTCGCACTGGCAGCGCCCAACAAGTCAGGACCAGCGACACCTTGCTGTTGTGGCACGCTTTGGAATTGCGGCCCGGTGACT
>JANLIC010000309.1 GCA_024654125.1 Sulfuricaulis sp.
TTCGCTGGGGAGGTGACGCGGGTGGCGCGCGAGGTGGGCACCGAGGGCAAGCTCGGCGGCCAGGCGCAGGTAGTGGGCGTGGCCGGCATTTGGAATGACTTGACCGACAACATCAATGCAATGATCCGCAGCCTCAAGGACACCACCGACAAGAACACCGAGCAGGACTGGCTCAAGACCAACCTGGCACGATTCACGCGCCTGTTGCAGGGCCAGCGCGAAATGCTGACGGTGTGCAAGCTCATCCTGTCCGAGTTGGCACCGCTGGTGAAGGCCCAGCACGGCGTGTTCTACGGCATGGAAGGGGAAAAGGACGACGCCCGTCTTGGTCTCCAAGCGAGCTATGCCTACAAGGAGCGCAAGAATCTGCCGAAGCAATTCCGTTTGGGCGAAGGCCTGGTCGGGGAGTGCGCTCTGCAGAAGCAGCGCATCCTGCTCACCAACGTGCCGAGCGACTATGTGCGGATCAGCTCCGGCCTTGGGGAAGCTACGCCCATGAACGTCGTGGTGCTGCCGGTGATGTTCGAAGGGGTGACCAAAGCCGTCATCGAGTTGGCGTCCTTCGAGCGTTTCAGCCCCATCCATCTCGCCTTCCTGGAACAGCTCACCGAGAGCATCGGCATCGTGCTCAATACCATCGAGGCCAACTCGCGCACCGAAGCGCTGCTGCAGCAGTCGCAAAAAATGACGGTGGAGATGCAAACCCAGGGGGAGGAGTTGCAGCAGACAAACGTCGAGCTGGAGAGCGCCAAGTTCGCGGCGGAAAAAGCCAACCTCGCGAAATCGGATTTTCTTTCCGGCATGAGCCATGAGCTGCGCAGCCCGCTCAATGCGATCCTCGGTTTCGCCCAATTAATGGAGTCGGGTTCGCCGCTGCCAACGGCCACACAAAAGGCCAATATCGACCAGATTCTCAAGGCGGGATGGTATCTGCTGGAGCTGATTAACGAAATTCTCGATCTCGCGCTGATCGAGTCAGGCAGGCTGTCGCTGTCGCTGGAACCCATGTCGCTGGTCGACGTCATGCTCGAATGCCAAGCCATGATCGAACCACAGGCGCAAAAAAACGGCATCCGCATGAGTTTTCCCCAGTTCGAAATCCCTTACTTTGTTAATGCTGATCGAACCCGTGTGAAGCAGGTTCTGATCAACTTGCTTTCCAACGCGATCAAATACAACCGCGCGGAAGGAGCGGTCGAAGTGACGTGCAGTGCGGGCGCGCCAGGACGCATACGCATCAGCGTGCAGGATACCGGTGAAGGATTGTCTCCCGAAAAACTAGCACAGCTTTTCCAGCCGTTCAATCGTCTCGGACAAGAGGCCAGCGCCGAGGAAGGCACCGGCATCGGTCTGGTGGTGAGCAAGCAGCTGGTCGAATTGATGGGGGGCGAAATCGGCGTGGAAAGCACTGTCGGGACGGGCAGTCTGTTCTGGGTCGAACTGAACGTGGCGGCTGCACCACAACCTACCGTCAGCGCAGCCGAACCGCTTGCGTCGATTAAAGCGCATGTTCAGCAGGGCGTAGCGTCGCGCACCCTGCTGTATGTAGAAGACAACCGGGCAAACATGCAGCTGGTCGAGCAACTCATCGCGCGTCGTCCCAATATGCGCTTGTTGAGTGCGGGGGA
>JANLIC010000311.1 GCA_024654125.1 Sulfuricaulis sp.
TCCATGTGCGGCATCTTGAATACCGGCAACGGTTCCTGCCCGCGACCATAACCTTCCAGCACGCGGCGCACGCCTTTGTCCGGCTGCCACAAGTCGAGCAGCGCGAGCCCGTCCTCACCGAAAAGACCGGCAATGTAGTAGCGGCCGTCGGGCGTCACCGTGCCGTCGTAGGGCTGCTTACCGGCATTGGGAAATTTACGCACCTGCGGCTGGCGCGGGTTGCGCATGTCCGCCATCCAGATTTCGCCGGCGTCGTAGAGGGAAAACACGAAGGTATCGCCCGGTGCGTCCACCAGCCCCACCACCTTGGAGCGGCGCTGGCTATCACCCGATCCCGCCGGAATATCCGCGAGCAGCTCGAGCGTGTCGGCGGTGAACACCTTCACACCGCCCGGCTCGTAATTGGATACCGCGATCAGTTTACCGTCCTGCGAGATGGCGCCGCCGATGGCGTTGCCCGCCTGCACGATGCGTTTCTCGATTCGGCCACGCAGCATGTCGACCTTGGTCAAACCGCCGTCACGCCCGAAGACAAAGGCATAACGCGCGTCACGCGAATAGACGACCGAGGCGTGCGACAGATCGCCCAGTCCCGTTACCTGCGCCAGACGCGTACGTGTCGTCGTTTCCACCAGTTGCACGCTGCCGGCGGCGCGCTCGATGATAACGCCGAGGTCGCCGGTACCGCGCGGCGCGGCGCAGGCCGAAAGCAACAGAACGAGCACACATAACCACGACGCACTAGCCAACCCCTTCTCCCCCTTGGGGGAGAAGGCAGGGCTGAGGGGGAAATGCATCGAACTTCTACCCCTCACCCTAACCCTCTCCCCTTCGAGGGGAGAGGGGATTATAACTTTGGGCGTGCGGCACCTATCATTCATGTGCCACCCCGGCACGCAACTGTTCTACCAGCCAGTCCGCTTCCTGCGCGTTCATGAAGCCTTTCCATGGCGGCATGGGTGTTCCCGGCCGTCCATGAAGAATCACTTCGCGCAGCATGACGGGGGTTTTTCCGTTCAGCGCTTCCGTGGTCAAGGCCGGACCCAGTCCGCCCTTGCGTGTCAGCCCGTGACAAGAACCGCAATCCTGCGTGAGGAGGTGCATCAACTCGGCCTGGCGTGATGGAGACACTTCGGCGTATACCATGCCCGACCACAGCGCACCGAGCGCCGCGAGAATGATGCCGGTCTTATGCCTGGGCCTGCGCATGCGAACCTGCTCTCCCAAAACTAACACATAACCCTCTCCCCTTCGGGGAGAGGGAGTTTTAAGATAATTTCTAGTAGACGTCGTGCTGCGTGTTATACACGTTGAACTTGCCCGTCGGCGTGATCAGGCGCTTGTCCTTGATCACGGCCTTGAGCTTGCGAGTCTTATCATCGATTATGACGATGGCCGATTCCTGGTCCTTGCCGTTCCACACCGAGAACCAGACCTCGTCGCCCTTGTAGTTGTACTCGGGCTGCACCACACGCTTCGGACCCTCACCCAGCTTGGCCATTTCGGCAATCTTGATCACCTGGTAAGGCTTGTCGAGATGGTTGATGTCATACACCGCCACCGATTGACTAATTTCGGCATTGGGGTTGAGCGCCGTATCCACCCACAGATTTTTGGACTTCGGGTGGGTCTTGATGAACAGCGACCCGCCGCCCTGGCCCTTGAGCGTGCGCACCACTTTCCAGGCATGCTTCGGATTCCCCTTATAGTGCACTTCTGGTTGTGCCGGGTCGGTGCCGATCACGGCGATGGACTCGTCGCCGAGATGACCCGTGGCCCAGACCGGACCGTATTTCGGGTCGACAAAGTTCGCGCCGCGTCCCGGATGCGGGATCTTGCCCACGTCCACGAGCGCAGAGAGTTTGTTGGTCTTGGTGTCAACCACGGCGATCTTGTTCGACTGGTTGGCCGCCACCAGGAAGTAGCGCTTGGTGGAATCGAATCCGCCGTCGTGCAGGAAGCGTGCGGCGCCGATCTCTGTGGTTGTTAGATTGTTGATGTCCTGGTAATTGACCATCAGGATCTTGCCGGTTTCCTTGACGTTCACCACGAACTCGGGCCGGAAGTGCGAGGCCACGATTGCGGCCACGCGCGGTTCGGGGTGATATTCCTGGGTGTCCACGGTCATGCCGCGGGTCGCCACGACTTTCAGCGGTTCGAGCGTGTCGCCCTTCATGATGGTGTACTGCGGCGGCCAGTATGACCCGGCGATCGCGAACTTGTCCTCATAGCCCTTGTACTTGGAGGTCTCGACCGAACGCGCCTCAAGGCCGATCTTGATCTCGGCAACGTTGCCCGGTTTCTCCATCCACAGGTCGATCAGATTGACGCGGGCGTCGCGGCCGATGACGTACAG
>JANLIC010000321.1 GCA_024654125.1 Sulfuricaulis sp.
GTCCCCCGCGATTTGATGATGGTCAGCGCGCGGTTGCGTTCGCCGCTGCGGATCAGATACGAGAGATGGATCCAGGTATCCGCAATCGTCGAAATCTGCAGATCTGTCGCTTCGATCTCCGGCTCGTCGCCCTCATTGATGGCGGTGACCATCACGGTGATCTTCTCGTCCTTCGCCAGGTAGATGAACCGGTTGGCGACGGCGCGCGCCGCCGCGATCCCTCCCGCCTTGGTGATTGCCGAAAGCGGGTCGATCACCATGCAGCGCGGCCGATGCTCGCGAATCAGCGCCTTGAGCTTTACCAGGTGGTCTTCCGCGCCGATGGATTCGGTGCGGCCCGAATACATCCGCAACAGGCCGGTCTTGACGTGCGCCTTGAGCTGGATTCCGACCGAGGTCAGATTGCGCGCGATGCGATCGGCGCTTTCGTCGAAGCTCACGAACAGCGTGCGCTCGCCGCGCCGGCAGGCGGCCTCCACGAACTTGCCCGCCAGGGTCGTTTTGGATGTGCCGGGCACACCCGTGATCAGCGTGCTGCTGCCGCGGAACAAGCCGCCGCCCAGCATCGTGTCAAGCCGCTCGAAGCCGACCGAGACCCGCTCGCCCGAAGCGACTTGCCTGATTTCGGCCGGTTCGGGGGCACCCACTTCCATTCCGGAGGTCCCGAAGCTCACCGGATACTCACCCGCCACGAAATCCGAGCCACGATATTTCGTGATCGCGATCCGGTGCAACGCGACCCCGTGCTCAAAGCGCCGTTCGAACCGGACCACGCAGTCGACCATGAACTGCAGGAAGCCGTAGTTCGCGATCTCGGAATTACCGCCATCGATTTTGGCCGTGATGATGGCGGCGTTCACCTCGTTGTCCGCCAGCCAGTCACGGATGCGGTAGATTTCCCGCATTTCCGCGACCGGGTTCTGCAGCAGCGTCAGCAGCACATCGATGCCGTCGAACACGATCCATTTCGCGCCGATCTCTTCCTTCTTCGCCTTGAGCATGGCCAGCATGCCTTTCAGGTCAAACTCGCCGGACTGGACCACATCGGGCGACAGCTTCGCATCCAGGAAAAACAGCTTGT
>JANLIC010000039.1 GCA_024654125.1 Sulfuricaulis sp.
CGTGAAACAGCGGCTTGATGAGTTGGTCGATCTGGGCATCACGGCCATCGAGCTGATGCCGCTGGCGGATTTTCCCGGCCGGCGCAACTGGGGATATGACGGTGTGCTGCCGTTCGCGCCGGACAGCATCTACGGCACACCGGAAGAACTCAAAGACCTGGTCCAGAGCGCGCATGCGCGCGGACTGATGGTGTTTCTCGACGTGGTTTACAACCATTTCGGGCCGGATGGAAATTTCCTGCCTCTGTACGCCCCGGCATTTTTCACCGACCGGCATCATACCCCATGGGGCACCGCCATCAATTTTGACGGACCGGACAGCGGTCCGGTGCGCGATTTTTTCATCCACAATGCGCTTTACTGGATCGAGGAATATCACTTCGACGGGCTGCGGCTGGACGCGGTGCACGCCATCATCGATGATTCCCGGCCTGATATTCTGCAGGACATTGCACGAGCTGTATTGACCGGACCGGGCGCCACACGTCCGGTGCATCTGGTGCTCGAAAACGAACACAACGCCGCGCGTTATCTCGAGCGGGATGTTGCTCATCATCCGCGCTGGTATGTCGCCCAGTGGAACGATGACATCCATCACGCGTTGCATGTGCTGACTTCCGGTGAGCAGGGCGGCTATTACGAAGATTACGCCGACCATCCGGCACGCCATCTGGGACGATGTCTTACCGAAGGTTTCGCCTACCAGGACGAGCCTTCACGTTACCGCCACGGCGCGCGGCGCGGGGAAACTTCGCGCCATCTGCCGGCGACGGCGTTTGTGTCCTTATTGCAGAATCACGACCAGATTGGCAACCGCGCCATGGGCGAGCGCATCCATCAGATCGCCCCGGAGGCCGCCGTGCGCGCGGGCACGGCGATCCTGTTGTTGGCGCCTTCGCCACCGTTACTGTTCATGGGGCAGGAGTGGGGCGCGCCGCAACCGTTTCTTTTTTTCTGTGATTTCGGCCCCGAGCTGGCTGCCGCCGTGACACAGGGGCGGCGTAATGAGTTCGCGCGCTTCCCCGAATTCAGCGACGAAAACGCACGCGCACGCATCCCGGACCCCAATGACGAAAACACCTTTCTGCGCACTCGTCTTGACCGGGAAAGTTCGCAGACCGAAACGGCGCAGACCTGGCTTCGATTCCACCGGGAATTGCTCGACCTGCGCGCGCGCGAGATCGTCCCGCGGCTGCGTAACCTGCCGGCCGGCAACGCCGAATATGAAGCACTCGACGACCGCGTCTTGCGTGCCCACTGGCGTCTGGCGGACGACGCTTCACTGACTTTGTTGGCTAATTTGGGAGAAAATACGTTGTCGAATGTTGCCAAGCCAGCGGGGAAGATTCTTTATATGCTGCCTTCGGATCAGTCCAACCGCTTCGAAAACGATTTATCGCCTTGGTCGGTGTGGTGGTTTCTGGATGCCGGCAGGGAAGGCCGTGCATGAACGATCCCGAAACGCTTGAACGCCTGTGTCGGCATTTCGGCATCGATACCGCATACATCGATGTCTGGGGCAAGACGAATGCTGTCTCTCCGCAATCGGCCAGCGCCTTGCTGCGGGCCATGGGTGTTCATGCCGAAGACGATTCGCACCAGCGGGAGGCCCTGGCGGCACGTGAACGCCGTATCTGGAAACGTCTGCTGGCACCGGTGCAAGTTGTGCACGCGGCCGTTTCGCCGTTGCAACTTCATGTCGTGCTGCCGCGGGCCGAGACGGGAATTTCCCTTGAATGGACATTGCATCTCGAAAACGGTGCCACCCGAAAGGGAGTAACCCGTCCCCCCGATCTTAAATTTCTGGAACAGCGCGAAGTCGGCGGCACAGTCATGGCCAGATATGCTTTGACCCTGAAAGAAAAGCTGCCGCCCGGTTATCATCGTTTCGAGGCCAAGCACACGAAAATTACGGCCGGCATGCTGCTCATAGCAGCACCTGAGACTTGTTTTCAGCCACCTGCGCTTGCCGGTGCCGGGAAGGTCTGGGGACCGGCAGTGCAGCTGTATGCCGTGCGTTCCCGGCGCAACTGGGGTATCGGCGATTTCACCGATTTGTACCAGATTGTCGAGGATTGTAGCAATGCCGGCGCCAGCGTCATCGGCCTCAACCCGCTGCATGCCCTGTTTCCCCACAACCCGCCGCATGCCAGCCCCTATAGCCCCTCAAGCCGGCTATTCCTCAATATTCTATATATAGATGTCGAGGCGATTCCAGAATTCGCCGAGTGTGAACCGGCCCGGCAGCGAGTCGCCGCTCCCGGTTTTCAGGCGCGCCTGCAGGCCCTGCGCGCGACCGAAGCAGTCGATTACCCGGGCGTCGCGGCCGTGAAGCGGCCAGTCCTGGAAGAATTGTTCGATCACTTCTGCGCGCAACATACCGCGCGCGGCACGGAGCGGGCCCACGCCTTCATGGCGTATCGGGAACAAGAGGGCGAGGCGCTGTACCGGCATGCCTTGTACGAGGCCTTGCAGGAATATTTTCACGC
>JANLIC010000322.1 GCA_024654125.1 Sulfuricaulis sp.
GGCCAGTCCTTGCTCGGCGCCACTGGCCGACAGCAACCGCTTGATAGCTGCGGAGCCTTCCGGGGACACCAGCGCCGCGGCGATGCGCGCCTGGTCCGGCACGGAGATGCGCGGCCCAGCGGATAACGCCTGGTTAGGCAACACCTTCGACTTGTGCACGATGCGCACGACGTTCTCGTGATTGGGGAATGTCTTCAGGTTAGACACCGGTACAATGGCGGCGGCGCATTTCTTCTCGAAGGCCACGCCCTCATAGGCTTTGGACCAACCGACGGAGTTGAGGATTAACGGCTGGCGCATCGGGTTATCGAACTGCGCGAGCACGCTGAGCGTGCCCAGGTTGGGCGGGTTCATGCCGCAGACCTTCTGTCCGGCAAGCTGTTTGAGTTCCGTGACGCGGCTGTTGTCCTTGCGCACTATGACCGCGAAGGCATGTTCGCCGTCAATTTTCACCAGAGCGGTGTGCCGCAGATGCGAGATGCGCCAGCTGTTGAAGTGCGGACCGTCAAAGACGAGATCGTAGCTGCCACGCTGCATCTCCGTCTGGTACGTGAGCCAGTCCTTGGGATGGCGGTAGACGATGGTCTTGCCAGTGACGTGTGTAAGGTAATCGGCGATCGGCTGGTAGGTGCGTATGCCTTCCTCTTCAGTCTCGCGCGGCGGCGCGCTGAACACCAGCATGTTGTCGGCGCCGGCCGGCAGGCCGCGCGCGATGCCTTCGAGCGACGGCCGGCTGTTGGCTGCCTCCGGCGGGGCGAAGGAGGTCTTGCGCGAGCCGGGCGTCGGGTCCGCGGCATTGACACCCACCGTCAGTAACAGCGAGCCCAGCGATAATGCCAGCGTGCCATTCTTGATTGTTTTGCTGAATCCGTACACATGACCTCCTTGTCAGACAGAGTGAATTAATTACAGATCGATTTGATGCTCAGTAGTAACCCCATTCGTTGCGCAAGTACTCAGCCAAACCATTGTATTCTTGGTTATTGGCCAGGGCAAAACTATCGCCGACTTTGTACGCGGCGCGCAATTTTTCTGTGGGGCCGGTAGCGTCCGCGGACGCCAGTGCTTGGGCGATTTTCGCCTGGTCTTCCAGCGACACCCGCGGCCCGGCGGAGAACGCCTGGTTCGGCATGGCCGGGGTCTTGAAGACGATGTGCGTCTGGCCGGTGCGGTCATATTTCTTCAGGTTGAGCACCGGCAGGACACCGCCGGTGCATTTCCCGGCCACGACACCTTCGTAAATCTTGTCCCAGCCCTTGGTGTTGATGATCACCGGCTGGCGTGAAGGATTGTCGAACTGGCTGAGCAGCACCAGCGTACCCAGATTGGGTGGCGCGTGGGTGCAGAAGGTGTGGCCTGCCATCTGCCGAACGTTCTGGAACGGTTTACCGTCTTTTTTGACGATGACCGCGAATTCATGGCGCTCGGGAATTTTGACCAGGATGTTGTGGCTTAGTTTCTCCATGCGATAGCTGTTGAAGTGCGGCCCGTCGAAAATAATGTCGTAGCTGCCCTTGAGCATTTCTGTCCGATATACGCCCCAGGTTCCCGGGTACTTGTAACGGACTTTCTTGCCGATAACTTGGCTGAGGTAGGCCGCCACCGGTTGGTAGTTTTCCTTGGCGACTTCAAGCGTCTCGCGCGGTGGCGCGGTGAATATCAAGGCGTCTTGCTCTTCGACGATCTGCTCCGGGATGGTGGTTTTGGCCGGCGCGGGAGTGGCGGGCGTGAAGACGACTTTCCTGATGGCGGCGGCGATGGCCTGCATCGGCGGCGTGCTCTGGGTTCCGGCGGAATCCGCCGCCAGCGACGGGGCAAACGTATTGGAAAGGAGAACCAAGGAAACAATCGATGCGCACTTAATACTCATGACAACTCTCCCTGTTACACCCATTTCCCCAACTACTTGGCTGCTTGTTGTCAGCCACGAGAATCTACGGTAATAGCGATGCACTTCATCGCCGGTCGGAAAAAGTCCCGAGTTCTCTATAGGAGTAAGAGCCTAGTCGGGGTTTTCGCCAATTCTAGTGACCATTTTCGCCATATCCTCGTGACCGATGGACGGCTGATTCAATTGTGCGAACGGTCGTGCAGCAGGCCGGACCCCGGCTTTACTTAACCCTTGTCGTTTCAGAAATGCCGCGCGTCAGGTTGCGACGGGACATGACGACATGTCCCGAATTTGCGCGCAAAATAGTCGGGCCGGTTGCGATAGGGACGTTAATGAAAGCCACGCGACACCATTCTGATTCCTCCCCCCCGGAACTTTCCCTGGCCTCGCTGTTCTGGATTTTTTTTCGCATCGCCTGCACCAGTTTTGGCGGCTTCATGGCCATGATCTCGGTGGTCGAGAACGTGGTCGTGGAGCGCAAGAAACTGCTCACGCACCAGGAGATGCTGGATGGCATTTCGCTGGCTTCGATGCTGCCCGGCCCGGTCGCCGTGAATGTATGTACCTACGTGGGTTACCGCTTGCGTGGACGCACCGGTGCGCTGGTGGCCGCGACGGCCGCGATCCTACCGGCCTTTGTGCTGGTGGTGGGACTGTCAGCCGCCTATTTCCGCTGGGGTCAGATTCCGGCGGTAAGCAAGCTGTTCATGGGTTTCGTCCCCGCGGTCACGGCGGTGATCGTCGCCGCCGCGTGGAACATGAGCCGGAAATCGCTCACCGGTGTGCGCGAAGGGACGATTGCCATCGCCGCCTTCGCCGCGCTGCTCGGGATCGGCGGGTTTTACAGCACGATCGCGATCATCCTCGGTGCTGGTGTAATCGGCTGGTGGTTGTTCCGGCATGATTACGGATCCACATCACGCCCGGATAAAAAACAGAAAACGACCGGTCCGCAATTCAATGCCAACTCGCTTCTGCTGGGTACGGCGTCGATGGTACAGATACCGTGGTGGAGTTTCGACACCGCCCTATTGATGAAACTGTTCGCCGTGTTCGCCGGCATGAGCGTCATGCTGTTCGGCGGCGGTTACGTTTTCATTCCGCTGATCCAGGAAATCGTAGTGACGAATCAGCAGTGGGTGACATCGCAGGAGTTCATCGACGGCATCGCGCTCGGTCAGATCACGCCCGGTCCGATCCTGGTGAGTGCAGCCTTTATTGGCCTGAAGGTCGCGGGTTTTGCTGGCGCGCTGGTGGCCACCGTCGCGATTTTTGCACCGCCGGCGCTGCTCATGGTCGCCGCTTCCGGGGTGTTCGACCGCCTGCAACGTTCGGGCGCCATCCAGGCGGCTCTGCGCGGTGTGCGCCCGGCGGTGATCGGCATGATTTTCGCCGCCGCCGTGGTCGTCGGACGGTCGGCGGTGCCAGTGTGGTATTCGATCGCGATTTTCGCGCTCGCGACGTACGCGTTGCTGCGTTTTCGCGTGGAGGCCGTATGGGTTATCCCGGCTGCCGGGTTCGCGGGATGGTGGTTGTATTGAGTTTGTGCCGCATGGCGGATGCGATGTCTTTAACAGAAACCTTGCTCCAGGAGTGAAACACATGAATATCTTTATGATCGGTACCCAACGTTCAGGCTCCAACCTGCTGCGCCTGATGCTGAACGAACTGCCCCGCATCGCCGCCCCGCACCCGCCGCACATCCTGCAACGCCTGATGCCGCTGGTGGCGAACTATGGGGTGCTCGAGCGGCGCGAAAATTTCGCGCAGCTGGTGGACGATGTTTGCCGACTGGTCGAACTCAATCCGGTTCCATGGGAAGGTGTGACGCTCAACCGGCTCGATATCCAGTTGCGCTGCCGCCAGCGCACGCTGATGGCCGTGTACGAAGCGGTGTATGACGCGATGGCTGAGGCTTGGGAGGCGCGCAGCTGGTGCTGCAAGAGCCTTGCTAACATCCAATACCTGCCGCCCATCGAAGCACACTTCATCAGCCCGCGATACATCTATCTGTACCGCGACGGGCGCGACGTGGCCTGCTCGTTCCGCAAAGCGGTGGTGGGCGAGAAACACTTCTATCATATTGCGAAGGAATGGGCCGCGACCCAACAGCAGGCGCTCGGCATGCGCGAACGCATTGGACCCGCGCGCTTCATTAGCATCAGTTACGAGTTGTTGACCAGCGAACCGGAATTGACCATGCGGCGACTTTGCAAATTCCTGGGTGTGCGCTTCAGTCCGTCAATGCTGGAGTTCTACAAGTCGGATGAAGCCAGACGCGCGGCCGAATCGAGCGACTTGTGGGGCAATGTGGCCAAGCCGATCATGGCCGGTAACACCCGCAAATTCCTGCGCGAGGTCGGCGAATCGGATATCCGTCTCTTCGAATCGGTGGCGGGCGATGTGCTGGAGGCCTTGGGGTACGAATGCCTGTACGTCCCGGCGGGTGGAAAAACGAATTACAGTTTGGAGGAGATCCGCCAGTTTGAAGCGGAGAACCTGCGCCTCAAGGAAGAAGTGCTGCTACGCACGATTGGCGACGACCGCCAACGCCGTGACCGTCAGGCCGGCCTGATCCAGGAGATCCGTAACCGCGGCCAGATGTCACCGCCGTCCATGCGTGCCATCGCCTGATTTTCCGTCCGGGCGGGCAACCCCGGGCGGCATCAGATCAGGTCGAGATCCTTGAGCTTGCGCGTCAGGGTGTTACGCCCCCAGCCAAGCTTGCTGGCGGCGTCCTGCTTGCGGCCGCCGGCATACTTGAGTGCTGCTTCGATCAGGATACGCTCGAAGCGGTCATTGATGCCCTTGAAAATTTCTTCATCGCCGCGCGCCAGTCGCTGCTCGACGGTGTTCTTGAGCTGGGCTTCCCAGTCAGCTCCCCCGGCATTCGCGGTGTCGGCCGCCAGCAGTTCGGGCGGGAGGTCCTCGACACGCACCGTCGGGCCCGGGGCCATGACGGTCAGCCAGCGGCAGGTATTCTCCAGCTGCCGCACATTGCCCGGCCAGGGCAGCCGACTGAGATACTCTTCCGCCGGCGGGGCTAGCTGTTTCGTCTCCACGCCGAGCTCGGCGGCAGATTGCTTGAGAAAGTAACTGGCCAGCGCCGGAATGTCTTCGCGCCGCTCGCGCAGCGGCGGCAGGTGGATGCGGATCACGTTCAGGCGGTGAAACAGGTCTTCGCGAAATTTACCGTCCTTCACGCGGTCTTCCAGGTTCTGATTCGTGGCAGCGATGATGCGTACGTTGGTTTCCACTTGGTCGTGCCCACCGACGCGGTAGAATTTGCCGTCCTGCAGGACGCGCAACAGGCGCGTTTGCAGTGCCGGCGGCATGTCGCCGATCTCGTCCAGGAACAGCGTGCCCTGGTTGGCTTGTTCAAAGCGTCCCTTGCGCTGGTGCGTGGCACCGGTGAAGGCGCCCTTCTCGTGACCAAAAAGCTCGGATTCGAGCAGCTCGCTCGGGATCGCGGCGATATTAATGGCGATGAAGGATTTGTCGGCGCGTGGGCCGTGGTTATGCAGGGCGCGCGCCACCAGTTCCTTCCCGGTGCCGGATTCGCCGTTGATGAGCACGCTCAGATGCGAGCTGGACAGCCGCCCGATGGCGCGGAACACTTCCTGCATCGAAGCCGCCGAGCCGATGATATCCGGTGTCTCGACGTTGGCCGGCGTTTCCACCTTCTGCCGCCGCCGGTGTTCGATGGCGCGGCGGGTGAGGCGCACGGCATCGTCCACGTCGAAGGGCTTGGGCAGGTACTCAAACGCGCCCCCGCGGTAGGAGGCGACGGCGCTTTCGAGATCGGTGTGAGCCGTAATGATAATAACGGGAATTTCCGGTGTGTTGGCGTGGATGGTCTTGAGCAAGTCGAGACCGCTCACACCAGGCATACGGATGTCGGAAATCACCACATCCGGTCGCTGGCGTTCCAGTAGCTCGGCAATCTCATTGGCGGAGTCGAAGGTTTTCACCGTCATATCCGCCTGAGTTAGGGCCTTTTCCAGCACCCAGCGGATGGAGCGGTCGTCGTCAATGACCCACACGATGTCTTGCCTAGCCATGGCCGTTCCCCAACGGGAGGTAAAGGCTGAATACGGTATGTCCCGGTCGGCTGCGGCACTCGATCAAGCCCCCGTGCTTGGCGATGATGTCCTGAGCGATGGACAGTCCCAAGCCGGTGCCGCCGGGCTTGGCCGTGACCAGGGGATAGAAAATATGGTGCTGGATTTCCTCGGGTATGCCGGGGCCGTTGTCCTCAATGTCGACGCGCAGCACCAGACGATGACGCTGCTGCCCGATGGTGAAGCTGCGTTCAATACCGCTGCGTAGGCGGATTGTACCCTGGTGCTGGATGGCCTCGGCTGAATTGCGGACAATATTGAGCACTGCCTGGATCAATTGCCCGGGTTCGGCTTCGAATTCCGGAAGGCTCGGGTCGTATTCGCGCTCGATGCTGAGTCCTACAGGCACCTCCACGAGCATCAACTTGCGCACATGCTCCAGGATTTCGTGGATATTGATCGGTTTCTTCTTCAGCGGTTGGTGCGGGCCCATCATGCGATCGACGAGGTTACGCAGGCGGTCGGCCTCGTGAATGATGATGCGGGTGTATTCCTTAAGCGAGTTGTTCGGCAGTTCGCGTTCGAGCAGCTGCGCGGCGCCGCGCAGGCCCCCAAGCGGGTTTTTGATCTCATGTGCCAGTCCGCGCATCACCGCGCGGTTAGCGACCTGGCGGTCGAGCATGCTTTCATCGCGCGCCAAGCGCAGCAGGCGGTCGATTTGCGTAAGTTCGACAATTAGCGCCGTGTGCGGATCGCCGTCCATGACCGGGGTCACCATGCAGTCCACGGTGATGGTCCTGGTGCCGTACAGCTTCAAGCGCACACCGCGGGCGGTGAAGGGGTGGCGGCTTTCGAGAGTCCGGGCCAGCGTCCGGATCGCCAGGCGGGCCTGCGGCAGCAGTTCGGTCAAAATTTGTCCGATCACCTTTTTGGCACTGACTTCGAACAGCATCTCGCCCGCCGGATTGATGCTCGTCAGCCGCAACGCGGCATCAAAAGTCAGTACCGCCGTCGTCAGGTTTTCGATAATCCGAGGAGGTGTGTCTGAGGACATGGGCCGCCTGTCAGTGACTGTCATAACCGAATAAGCATGTTTCACGACTTTACAATTCCTTTAAAATAAGAAACTTACAGTAAATCCCATCTTGGATTTTATAATGCACCATTTTGGTGCATGAAGCTATGTCTACCTCGAGTCGCCAAAAACAATCGCCCCCGGGCAGGGGGCGATTGGAGGTACGGCACCAGTCTGCCCCGAATTAGACGTTGTAATACAAATCGAACTCAAACCTTACGAAGCGCGTGCTGTTTACGCCACGGCTCGCTTCCCTCTCCCGCGAACGCGGGAGGTGAGATGGAGTTTTCACGAATGCACTTAATGTGCATTCGTGCCGTCGAACGGGTGCGCAAGATTCTCGCGCACCCTGGCGGGAACCCAATGAGGGCGAGGGTCTGTCTCGTGAAGCCATTTTCTTCAAACGCTGTAGTACAAATCAAACTCAATGGGATGCGTGGTCATGCGCAGGCGCGTGACATCGGCCATCTTGAGGTCGATGTAGGCGTCGATCATGTCGTCGGTGAAGACACCGCCGGCCTTCAGGAAGGCGCGGTCCTTGTTGAGCGCGTCCAGCGACTGGTCGAGCGCGTGACACACGGTCGGGATCTTCTTCTCTTCTTCCGGCGGCAGGTCGTAAAGGTCCTTGTCCATGGCTTCACCCGGATGGATCTTGTTCTGGATGCCGTCCAGACCGGCCATCATCATGGCGGCGAAGGTGAAGTACGGATTGCCGGCGGAATCCGGGAAGCGTACCTCGATGCGGCGTCCCTTCGGGTTGGACACGTACGGAATGCGGATCGAAGCCGAGCGATTGCGCGCCGAGTAAGCGAGCAAGGTCGGTGCCTCAAAGCCCGGGACCAGGCGCTTGTAGCTGTTGGTGGTCGAGTTGCAGAACGCGTTCAGAGATCGGGCATGCTTGATGATGCCGCCGATGTAAAACAGCGCGGCGTCGGATAGGCCGCCATAGCCATTGCCAGTGAACAGATTCTTGCCGTCCTTCGCCAGGGACTGGTGCACGTGCATGCCGGAGCCGTTGTCGCCCACGATCGGCTTGGGCATGAAGGTCGCGGTCTTGCCATAACTGTGCGCTACGTTGTGCACGCAGTATTTGTAGATCTGAAGCTCATCGGCCTTTTTCACCAGGGTGCCGAACAGCATGCCGATCTCGTTCTGGCCCGCGGTCGCTACTTCGTGGTGATGGGTTTCTATCTTGAGACCCATCTCTTCCATGGCCAGGCACATGGCCGAGCGGATGTCCTGCTGCGAGTCCACTGGCGGGACCGGGAAGTAGCCGCCCTTGACGCTCGGGCGATGGCCGAGGTTACCGCCTTCGTACACCTTCTCGGTGTTCCACGAGGCTTCCTCGGAATCGATCTTCACGAACGAGCCGGAGATGTCGGCGCCCCAGCGCACGTCATCGAAAATGAAGAATTCGGCCTCGGGGCCGAAGTAAGCGGTGTCGGCGATGCCGGTGCTCTTGAGGTAGGCCTCGGCGCGTTTGGCGAGCGAGCGCGGGTCACGCTCGTAGCCCTGCATGGTGTTGGGCTCGATGACGTCGCAGCGGAGAATAAGGGTCGGCTCTTCCATGAACGGGTCCATGACCGCAGTGGCGGCTTCCGGCATCAGGATCATGTCGGACTCCTGGATGCCTTTCCAACCGGCAATCGACGAGCCATCGAACATCTTGCCCGATTCGAAAGTATCGGTTTCGATGGTGCTGGCGGGAACCGAGACATGCTGTTCCTTGCCCTTGGTGTCGGTGAATCGAAAGTCGACAAACTTGACCTTCTTGTCTTTGATCATTTTGAGAACATCAGCTCCGGACGACATCGTTTTCCTCCTAGGAAATGAGAGTTCGCTGTGCGCGCAGCGGAAATTAGAGCATGTATTTTTGCACGATTTATGCCATTAAAAAATAATATATAAATCAATGAATTAACTAATGTTAAGATCAAATATGAACATAAATTGCACTAATTTAGTGCATTAATAATTGTAGAAGCACCATAATAGTGCGTCAATGGAAATTTAATTCCACTGAGCCGATATCCTTATCTTTTCTAACCGCGTTATTAAATTGTCGACTGAGTTTATGGGCAGCGGTGTCAGGGGAAGCCAGAGACAAGGGCAACTGAAGCTCGATGTCGATATGCCCATCCAGGTAGTGAAGCGTGACGTGCTCGATCTGGAGCGCCTCCGGAATCTCCCGAAAATAACCGTCCAGGCGTTTCAGCACCGCGTCGCGTAACGGCAGGCCTTCGCAACTGGGACCGGTTACGTCCTCTTCCGTGTCGATATGTACCATGACGTCGGTCATGGGCGCGATGTCATCGATCAATTTGGCACGCACCGCCTCGCTGATCTGATGACCCTCGGAAACGCTCAGGTGATCGTCGACGATGATGTGTACATCGGCCAATGCCTGCCCCCCCACGCGCCGCGTGCGCAGCAAGTGCAGTGCCTTGACCCCACTGACCGAGAGGATGGCGCGGCGGATGGATTCGAGATCCTTGCGGCCGAGCCCGGTGTCCACCAGCTCGCGCAGTGACTGCCAGCTGAGCTTGATGCCGACCTTGATGATCATGACCGCAACCACGATGGCGGCGACCGCATCCAGGTAAGCGAAGCCGATGAGCGCGCCGGCGATGCCAACGGCAACAATTAGTGAGGACAGTGCGTCCGAGCGGTGGTGCCAGGCGCTGGCACGCAGCATGTTGGAGCCAAAGCGGTCGGCGGTATTGATGGTGTAGCGGTACATGGCTTCCTTGGCGGCGAGCGTGCCCAGGGCGGTCCATAGCGTCAGCGCGCTCGGCGTCACGAGCGGGTCGGATGCCATGAGCTTCATGCCGGCGCGCGCGCTGATCCCGACGGCGACACCAACCAGGACGATACCGAGGATCATGGTCACCGCGGTTTCGATACGTTCATGGCCGTAGGGGTGTTCCTCGTCGGCCCCCTTGCGACCGTGCTTGAGCGCGAAGATAACCAGCAGGTCGGCGAACATGTCGGACAGGGTGTGCAGACCGTCGGCGACCAGCGCCTGCGAATGTCCGAGGAGGCCGATAATGACCTGGGCGGTGCTGAGGAAGAAGTTGGCGCTGATATTGACCACCGCCACGCGCATGCTGGCGGTATAGCGCTCGGGGCTCGAGGCGTCTAAATGGCTATGCCCTTCTGCGCCGCTCATACGCGCTGCCTCCGAAAGGTTGCGCAAGGTTGCATTTCCATATTGTCGGCAGCCTGTGGCCTTCGCCGGTCGCCACCGGCGTGCTTTCGTGTCGCTTCGTGCCAAACAAGGGGAGCATCGTTGCTTTGGTAAGATTCATTCTGGTGGCTGCGGGCGACTCACGGCCGGTCGCATCCCGGCTCCACGCTGCGCGGTTGCCATCTCTGAGGCTCATGCCACTACCCGCAGACGGACGATGACTTCGTGGCCTTCTTGGCGCGTTTCCAGCACTTCATGTCCGTGCACCCGGCACCAGGCGGGGATGTCGTGCAACGCCCCCGGATCGGTGGCCTGCACTTCCAGCGTATCGCCTGGCGAGAGCTCCGCGACGCGGTTCTGGGCGCGGATCACCGGCAGGGGGCAGAGCAGTTGCCGCGCATCCAGCACGAAATGGGTCATAATTGTAGCCCTGCTGCGCTTGTCTTGTCATTCACAAACGTAACCCTATTCGCTGCGCTCGCGCGTCTTGTCATTCATAAATACCACTCGGGCGGGATATTGTTGGCGGGCATGGGCGCGACTTTAAGTTCGCGGCTGTTCCCGGCGGTATCGGTGACGGTCAATATCACGGTTTCGGCCTCGCGCCCCTTGCCGAATCGGGCCGTGAGACGCGCCGCGAGCTCGATATCTTCATCGTTGGCAGTACCGTCAATCAGGGCAAGCGGACCCTCATGGCTGGTGGCGTGCAGGTGGATAAAGCGCTTGCGGTAGCCATCCAGAAAATTATTTTCCCCATCATCGCGCGCGACGATCAACTTGAAGTGTGGGCGCGGGCGCAGATGCCGGCCCACCTTGAGCAGCATGATGTCGTCAAATTCGTACTGTTTGCTACCGCGCGTGGCCCACATGTCCGCCAGCTTGTGCGAATACTGCTGGTTGGTGAGAAAGCAGCAGCCCCCGGCCGGCTGGGCGTATTCCTGAAAGCCGTATTTCTCCGCCAGCGCCATCTGCGGCTTGCGACTGCGGCCGTTGAATTCGAGCAGTTTGTGACGGTCCACCCAGCCCTCGCGTTCGGGCAGGGTCTCGGGCAGGAGCCTGGCGCACAGCGGTCGCAGGAGCCGGTCAAAGGCGCCGGACTCGCGCGCCACCACCGGCATGGTATCGCGCCGCTGCGACATCGGACGCTGGCCCAGCACCTCGCCGGTGATGATGAAATCGAAACCGTGTTGTTCCATCCACTCGCGTGCCTTGCGCACCATGAATCCCTTGCAGTCGAGGCACGGATTGAGATTCGCCCCGTAACCATGTTTGGGGTTGATGACGACGTCCTTGTATTCCTCGATGACGTCGATGATGTGCAGCTTGATGCCGAGTTGCTCCGCGGTCCACAGGGCGTTGTTGCGTTTTGGCTTGGCGCGTTCATGATGGCGAATGGCGTGCGTGTGCCCCTCCACGCAGAAGCCGGTGTAGAAATTAATGCCCTCGACGTGAATGCCCTGGTCGAGGATGAGCCGGGCGGCAAGCATGGAATCCAGCCCACCCGAAATCAGCGCCACGGCTTTTCTCGGTGCGCCGACCGTCGCGGCTTGGTGGGGATTGACGATGGGTGGGACTGCCAGCGGTGGTGGGGATGACATGGGGAACACCGTCATGAATTCCGGGGGATATAGATACTAGCTCAAACAGTCGTTTCCGGCACGCCCTTGAACTGATGGAGTGGCCCGAATGGCGGTGACAAGAAAGTAAATCGTCGCGATCTCAAAAAAACGGGCCCTTGCGGGCCCAGTATTATTTTTTACAGTTTATTTTGACGGTCTTTAATGACCGGTTCTCTTCCTCCGTGGTGATCCAGGCGAGACCTGCATCACGCGTATAACAGTAACGAAAAAGTTTGCGACTGTCCATCCTGACATACGTAGGAAAATCAGCCCTTTAGGCGCAGACAGACGGTCCCTGCTGCCATCAATTGGGTAACGCGGCAGTGCTAAAATAGGCTGAAACGCGGTCAAGGACGAACTGAAACACGGCATGGACTGGAAACGGCACCGCGGACACCGCGGCTTGACAGGATATTTGCGGCGTTCCGGGCGCGTGTTGCGCTGGTTATTCCGTCTGCTGCTGGTGTTTCTCGTTGTCGATCTGTTCTATCTCGGCATCACCTGGCCGGACTGGAACGGGATTGCCACCGGGCCGATACCGAAATCCGCGTTCATGCGCGACTATGAAAAACAGCTCGCGGCAAACAAGGACTGGCCACGGTTGCGGTGGCAGCCGGTGGCATTCTCCGTTTTCCCCAAGCACCTGTTGCGCGCGGTGATCCTCGCCGAAGACAGCCGTTACTACGAACACAGCGGCTTCGACCTCATCGCCTTCAAGGAGGCGATGGATTACAACCTGAAGGAAGGCCGTTTCGTTCTCGGCGCCAGCACGATCTCGCAGCAAACGGTGAAGAACCTGTTCCTGACCCCCTCGCGCAATCCGCTGCGCAAGTGGCATGAACTGATCCTGACCTGGGGCATGGAACACCAGCTCAGCAAGCGGCGCATCCTGGATATCTATCTGAACGTGGCGCAATTCGGCCACGGGATTTACGGTGTGCAGGCGGCGTCGCAGGCCTACTGGGGTATCAATTCCGACCGGCTGTCGCCGGCGCAGGCGGCGAAGCTGGCCGCATCGCTGCCGAGCCCGGTAAAACATAATCCCGCGACCCGCACCAGTTTTTTCGAAAAGCGCTCGAAAAGACTTTTAGCGTTGCTTGAACGCTATCCGGGCGACGCTGTCGAGATTGTGCGCGAGCGCCCTTTCGACATGTTCCTGCCGCCGCCGGAAAATGGTGGCGAACCGCCACCGGAAAATGTGTTCGCGCCGTGGCAGGATGAACGGAGTACACCGGAAAACGCCGAAGCGCCGCCAGCGATGGAGCCGCGCAACGAATATCCGCCGGTGGAAGAACGCTCAATACGGTCGCATACCCTCTGATCGCGCGGTGTACCCGCGGGCGGGGCGGGGTATAATCGCCGGCCAAACAAGCCGGACGTCCCACATAAAAACACCGCTTATGGCCAGACGAACGAAGTAGGGCGACATTCTTGACCTTCCAGGAACTGATCTTCACGCTGTCCCGCTACTGGGCCCGTCAGGGTTGTGTCATCCTGCAACCGTACGACATAGAAATGGGTGCGGGCACCTTCCACACCGCCACCTTCCTGCGCGCGCTCGGACCGGAACCCTGGAAGGCCGCGTACGTGCAACCGACGCGCCGCCCCAAGGACGGCCGCTACGGCGAGAACCCGAACCGTTTGCAGCATTACTACCAGTTCCAGGTGGTGCTGAAACCCTCGCCGGACAACATCCAGGATCTCTACCTCGACTCGCTGCGCGCGATTGGCATCAACACTTCCCGGCATGACATCCGTTTTGTCGAGGACGACTGGGAATCGCCCACGCTCGGCGCCTGGGGGCTGGGTTGGGAAGTGTGGCTGGACGGCATGGAGGTCACGCAGTTCACTTATTTCCAGGAAGTGGGCTCGCTCCCGTGCAAACCGGTGCTGGGCGAAATCACGTATGGACTGGAGCGCCTTGCCATGTACCTGCAGGAGGTCGAAAACGTGTTCGATCTTACGTGGACCAAAGGCACGCGCTACGGCGACGTGTACCACCAGAATGAGATGGAGCAGTCGAAATACAACTTCGAACAATCGAATGTGAACTGGCTGTTCCAGCAGTTCAATGATTACGAGTCGGAAGCCAATCGCTTGATGGAACAGAACCTGCCGCTGCCCGGTTTCGAGATGGTCATGAAGTGCTCGCACACGTTCAACTTGCTCGATGCTCGTGGTGCCATTTCCACCACCGAGCGTGCGGCTTATATCGGGCGCGTGCGCAATCTGGCGCGCCGGGTGGCGCAAAATTACCACGACGCACGCGAGCGTCTGGGGTTCCCTCTGCTAAAGCCGAAAAAGGTGCAACGATGACGGCCCCGTTGCTGGTCGAGATCCTGACCGAAGAGCTGCCGCCCCGGGCGCTGACGCGTCTCATGGAGGCTTTCAGCCGGAATCTTTTCGAGGGTCTTCAAGAGAAAAATTTTCTCGGTGCCGGGGCCGCCCCGACGCCTTATGCCACACCGCGACGACTGGCGGTCCTGATCACCCAGGTGCATGAAAAACAGCCGGACCGCCTGGCCGAACGCAAGGGACCAACGGTGGCGGCCGGGATGGAAGCCGCCGGCCGTCCCACGGCGGCCTTGATCGGTTTTGCCAAATCCTGCGGCGTCGACCCGGCGAAGCTTGGAAAAGCCTCCGGCGACAAGGGGGAATACTTTGTCTTTCGCTCCAAACAAAAAGGCGAGCATCTCAAACAGCACTTGGTATCCATCGTGGAGTCCGCCCTCAAGAAACTCCCCGCCCCCAAGCTGATGCGCTGGGGCGATGGTGAGGCACAGTTCGTCCGCCCGGTGCACGGCGTGATTCTGCTGCACGGGAAGAAAGTCGTGCCGGGCACCGTGCTTGGTCTCAAGAGCGGCAACAAAACACGCGGCCACCGCTTTCTCAGCAAGGGCCTGATCACGATCCGACGGGCCAACGACTACGAAAAAATTCTGAAGCAGTCGGGTAAGGTAATTGCTGCTTTTGAGGAGCGCCGCGACGAAATAAGAAAGCAGCTTCAACAAGCGGCTAAAAAGAAAAACGCTTGGGTTTTTGTTCCCCAAGAATGGCACGCTTTCCCTGTTCTGGGAAAAAAAGATAGTGGTGTTATTACCGATGTGGGCAAAGGGCCAGACTTGGGTGTGAACATACTCGAAGCTCTACCAATTTTGCGAAACAATGAAGAGATTCTTGATGAGGTGGCGGCGCTTATCGAGTGGCCGACAGTATACGCCGGCCAATTCGAACGCGAGTTTCTTACAGTGCCCACACAGTGCATCAGTCTTTCCATGCAGAAGAACCAGAAGTACTTCGTGCTTATGAGCAAGCAGGCCGAGTTGCTGCCACAATTTCTTTTCGTGAGTAACATGAAGGCCGCCAACCCCAAGGAGATCATCCACGGCAACGAGCGCGTACTGCGCGCGCGCCTGTCGGATGCCCGGTTTTTCTTCGATCAGGACCGCAAACAGCCGCTGGGTGACCGCCTGCCGCGGCTGGCGAATGTGGTGTACCACAACAAGCTCGGCAGCCAGCTTGAGCGCGTGCAGCGCATGGAAAAGCTCGCTGGCAAGATCGCGCAGCTGCTCAAGGTCGACCGGGCGCACGCCGGGCGCGCAGCGCAGTTGAGCAAGGCGGACCTGTTGACCGGCATGGTGGGGGAGTTCCCGGAATTGCAGGGCATCATGGGACGCTACTACGCCATGCACGATCGCGAACCGACTGTGGTCGCGGATGCCGTGGAGCAGCATTACTGGCCGCGCACCGCGGGTGGTGAATTGCCGAAGCATCCGGTGGCCCTTTGCGTCGCCCTGGCGGACAAACTCGACACGCTGGTGGGTATCTATGGGATCGGGCTGGTGCCGACCGGCGAGAAGGATCCTTTCGGTCTGCGGCGCGCCGCACTCGGGGTGGTGCGCCTGCTGGTGGAAAAATCCCTGCCGCTGGACGTGACGGATCTGTTGACGCTGGCGCGCAGCCAGTTTCCGAACAGTGTGATCAGCGATGGGGTGGTGCAGGATCTACATGTCTTTATGCTGGAGCGCTTGAAACCGTACCTGCGCGAGCAGGGGTTCGGGGCCGATGAGATCGAGGCGGTGGTATCGCTCACGCCGGTACGGCTGGACCAGATGCTGCCGCGCCTGCAGGCGCTCAAGACCTTTCGCGCCTTGCCCGAGGGGCAGGCGCTGGCGGCCGCGAACAAGCGCATTCGCAATATTCTGCGCCAAGCGGGTAGTACGCCCGCCGACAAGGTGGAGGCGGCATTGCTCACCGAGCCGGCGGAACAAAAGCTGGCGGAGGCGGTGCTAACCCTCGAAGCGCAGGTGGCCCCGCTATTCAAGGCTGGCAACTATGCTGAGGCGCTGAAACGTCTGGCCGGATTGCGGCCCACGGTCGATGAATTTTTCGACAAGGTCATGGTGATGGTGGACGAGGCCGACGTGCGTAATAATCGGTTGGCGCTGCTCAATCGTCTCAGCAACCTGTTTCTGAATGTCGCGGATATTTCGCGGCTGCAAGGCTGAAAAAATAGATAGGATTTACAGGATTAACAGGATTCAAGAAAAATCAGGGACTCGTGATTACTTTTGTTCTAATCTTGTAAATCCTGTTAATCCTGTCTACTCAGGTTTATTCCTATGAATACCGATTCGTATCAGGACATGCTCGGCGCGGTGCAGGCGTTTCACGACAAGCACCGCTTCCGCGAAACCGGCGGCGAGGAGCTCGCCTACCGCGTGGCGCTCATGACGGAAGAGCTGGGCGAGATCTCGGCCTGCGTCACCAAGGGCAAACCTAAGGAAAAACTTTCCGAGGAATGCGCCGATCTTTTCATTCTGTTGCTGGGCACCGCCATTGCCGCGGATTTCGATTTGCGTCAGGCGTTCTGGGACAAGCTGAAAAAGGTGGAGAGCCGCGAATCGCGTCTTATCAACGGCCGCATCCGGGTCTCGGAGTTTCGCGACACATGAAGCTCGTCATCCTCGACCGCGACGGCGTGATCAACCACGATTCGGACAACTATATTCGATCGGCTGAGGAGTGGGTTCCCATCCCGGGCAGCCTCGAAGCCATCGCGCGCCTGCACCGCGAGGGTTACAAGATCATCGTCGCGACCAACCAGTCCGGCGTCGGTCGCGGTCTGTTCGACATGGACACGCTGGGCCGCATCCACGTCAAAATGCTCGAGGCCGTGCGCGCCAAGGGCGGTGAGATTGACGCGATTTTTTTCTGCCCGCATAAGCCCGAGGACAACTGCAGATGTCGCAAGCCGCAGCCGGGCCTGTTCCAGGAGATCGCGGAACGTCTCAAGGTGAACCTGAACGGCGTCTATGTCGTCGGCGACTCCGAGCGCGACGTGACGGCGGCGCGGCTGGTGTCGGCGCGGCCGGTGCTGGTTCGGACCGGCAAGGGCAGGCGCGCACTCAAGAAGAACAAGGCGCTCGTCAATGTCCCGGTATTCGATGATTTTGCGGGGTTCACCGACGCGCTCCTGACCGGGAAGCTGCCGGCAAACTGATTTGGTCGCGCTCCGCTCCCTGCTATTCAATGCCATCCTGTTCATCTCGGTGACGGTCTACGCCCTGCTCGTGTTACCGACGGCGGTCCTGCCTTACCGCCTGCGTTACCG
>JANLIC010000331.1 GCA_024654125.1 Sulfuricaulis sp.
GTTCCCATTGTTTCTGCACAACACCAGAAACATCAGCAAATACAGTAGATGATGAAAAACCCATGCGAATTCGATGGAAGTAGTGAAATACAAGATAACTACGGGAATGAATAATTGGCCAAAATACTTCATTGCTGCCCCTAGTGGACTGTAACACTTAAATAGGTAGTATAATCGTGCCTACGGAGGGCACGATGAAACTGACCAAATCGGAACGAATGGAACTGCAACGACAAGCCAGTACACGGAATGGCCGGGCCGATGCCGCGCGGCATGCCCGCCTGATATTGCTTCTGGCCGAAGGTCTGACTTGGGCTGAAATTCGCGCGAAGCTGGACTGTAGCGATAGCTATATCTCCCGATGGAGCCAACGCTTTGACAAAGATCGATTGGCAGGATTGTTTGCACGCCACGCGGGGCGCGAACGCTACAAGGTGACCGACCGCATCGAAGCCCGCGTGCTGGCCCGGTCGACCAAACACCAGCCCGCGGACGGATCGACGCACTGGTCTTCGCGCAAGCTGGCCGCCGAATTGGGCGATATCTCGCACATGACCGTGGCCCGCATCTGGGCCAAGCACGGCCTCAAACCGCACCGGCTTGAAGGCTACCTCGCCTCCAACGACCCCGACTTCGAAGCCAAGGCAGCCGATATCATTGGGCTGTACCTGAATCCGCCAGCGCATGCCGCCGTGTTCTGCGTCGACGAGAAGACGGCGATCCAGGCCCTGGATCGCAAGGACCCCGTGCTGCCGCTCTCGCCGGGCCGGGCCGAACGCCACGGCTTTGAGTACTTTCGTCACGGCACGTTGTCGCTGTATGCCGCCTTCAATACGAAGACCGGTGAGGTGCTCGGCAAAACGGCGGCGCGGCACACCTCTGCCGAGTTCATCGCGTTCCTCACCGACATCGTGATCCACCAGCCGCGCGGCAAGGAGATCCACGTGATCGCCGACAACCTCTCGGCCCACAAGAGCACACCGGTCAAGGACTTCCTGGCGGCGCACCCCCAGGTTCACCTGCACTTCACGCCAACCTACTCTTCGTGGCTGAACCAGGTCGAGCTGTGGTTCGGCAAGATCGAACGCGACGTCATCGCCCGCGGCGTATTCACTTCCGTCTCTGATCTGAAGAGGAAGCTCATGCGTTATATCCGCCACTACAATGAGCAACCCAAGCCGGTGAAGTGGAAGTATTTCGATACGACGAAGAGAATCACTACCGAATCAATTGGTACGGTCCACTAGTCTGCGTATATCGCTAGCCACCGTTCCATGCATATTTAGTCCATGGGCGGTTCTGGAGACAAGTTGCAAAGGGCATTTTCTGCTGCCCCTCTCGTGCTGTTTAACTCATGGTGTTATGAAAGTTATCAAAAGAAGCTCCCACGGATATATCCAAGATCCCACCAAAAACTTGGGATTCGAAGCTTATGAAGGTCAGGGTGAGGCTGACGTTGCGCTGGTCATCGCGGCGTTCGATCAAGCGGCGGGTTGTTGGGATCAGTTCAAGCTGCCACCCGCTGAGCTCGATGCGATTAAAAAGATGCGCGTAGTGCGTCTTGAGTTTGAAGAGCCCAACAAATTTTTCATCCCGGAAGATTTCGATGCCTATGACGGAGACTTCCACAAGGTGCTCACGCTCTGTCCGTTCACGGCCAAGTATTTGAATGAGCGGCAGAAAACCGAGCGGCGAGTTCCAATCTTTTTCCCCTTCAATGAGGCCTTCATTCCGCCCAAGAGCGAGAAGCGGTACGACATCATCTAC
>JANLIC010000341.1 GCA_024654125.1 Sulfuricaulis sp.
GGGGGGGGTGGCCCAATGGTTACCAGGGAGGTACGCATGGACATCGTGATGTTGAAAAGGCAGGGATTGAGCAAGCGTCAGATCGCGAAGCGGCTGGGAATCCACCGCGGCACGGTCAGCGGGTACCTGGAGCGGGGCGGGCAGCCACCCCCACCCCCCGCGTCGCGGAGAGGGTCGGTCCTCGGGGCCTTCGCCGATCGCATAAAAGCCTGGATGGAAGAGGATGATTATCACGCCACGTGGATGCACCAGCGGCTCAAGGTGTTGGGGTTTTCGGGCGGCCTGCGCGCGGTGCAACGGTTCGTGCGCGGGGTGAGGGATCGGCTCGTGCGGAAGGCCTTCCTGCGGTTCGAGACCGAGCCCGGGCAGCAGGCTCAGGTGGACTTCGCCGAACTGGCGGTGGTCAACGAAGCGGGAGAGACCGTCGCGAAGTACCACATGTTCCTGATGGTGCTGGGCTTCAGCCGGAAGCGCTACGCCGAGCTGCTGCTGCGCCCGAACCTGACGAATTTCATGGAGGCGCACCAGCGTGCGTTCCGGTTCTTCGGCGGGGTGCCCGCCGAGATCCTCTACGACTGCATGAAGACGGTGGTGATCCGCCGGCGCGGCAAGGAACCGCAGTGGAACGAGGGCTTCCATTCGTTCGCGGAGCACACCGGCTTTGCTCCGCGGCTGTGTCCGCCGTACGCCTCCTGGGTCAAGGGCAAGGTGGAGCGCCCGATCCGGTTTATCCGCGAGGGATTCTGGCGCGGATATCGCTGCGCGAGCCTGGCCTCGGGCAATCGCGATCTGCTCGCCTGGCTTCTGGAGCAGGAGTCGCGGATCCACGGCACCACCTGCCAGAGCATCGCGGAGCGCTTCGAGGCCGAACGGGTACATCTGGGGCCGTTGCCGCGCACCGACTTCGATACCAGTGCCCGCCATTTCCGCAGTGTGGGCAAAGACTGCATCGCGCGCTTCGATCGCAACCGCTACATGGTGCCGCACCGGGCGGTCTGCAAGGAGGTCCTGGTGCGCGTCAAGGACGGGTTGCTGCGCGTATTCGACGGCGCCGAACTGCTGGTGGCCTACCAGATTCCCGAGGGGCACGGGCACCTGGTGGCCGATCCGGAGCTGGTTCGAGCCTTGAGGGAAGATCCGGAGCAGAATCGGATGAAGTATCGCCGCCCGCCGGAGGGGCACAAGGGAAAGGCCCGCACCCTGGGGCCGGTTGCGACCCCTTGGGCCGTGACCGTCCAGTACCGCCCGATTGCCGAATATCTCGCAGCGGCGGGGGTCGGCCATGAGTGACCTGCTGATCGATCGGGTGCAGCAAAATCTGCGGCGGCTTCGCTTTGTCCGGGCCCCCGAGGACCTGTCGGAGATCCTGGCGCAGGCGGAACGCGAGAGTCTCTCGCCACTTTCGGTGCTCGATATGATTCTCGACCTGGAGGTGGCATCCAAAGAGGACCGGCGCATCGCCACGTCGCTGAAGCTCGCCTCGCTGCCGTTCGTAAAAACCATCGACGAGTACGACTGTGCGTTCCACCCCGATCTGGACAAGACGCAGGTCATGAGCCTGTTCGACCTGACGTTCCTCTCACGGCAAGAGAACGTGCTGTTGCTCGGGCCGCCGGGGGTCGGCAAGACGCATCTGGCGGTGGCACTGGCGGTCAAGGTCGCGCAGGCCGGCCACTCCATCTACTTCACCACCATGGCGGACCTGGTGACCAAGCTCAAGGAGGACGAGAACTCGGGACGCAATATCAAGGCGCGCTCCCATTCCAAGGCCGCGCTTGTAGTCGTCGACGAGGTCGGCTACACCCCGATCGACCGGCGCGAGTGCTACTTGTTCTTCCGCTTCGTCTCACGGCGTTACGAAAAGGCCAGCCTGGTGATCACCAGCAACAAGGGGTTCGCCGAGTGGACCGAGTTGTTCGAGGATCCGATCATCGTCGCGGCCCTGCTGGACCGGCTGCTCCACCACAGCGTCATCGTGAATATCAAAGGCCAGAGCTACCGGCTCCGGGGTAAAGGCGTCCCGGTCCGGAAAGCGGCGGCGTAGGCAGGGAGATCGCGGTGACCAGGACCACACTGACCGGAATCGGAGCGCTGGATGCCTCGGTACGGGCGATCGCCTCCCGGCCCATGCCTTGGCATGGCGTTCTTGCGGCGGAGCCGCTGGAGGTCGGATCGGAACACCGGCCGAATTCCCCTCGGAATGGTGGCCGGATTCACGTCGGAACAGTGGCCGGTTTGGCCTCGGAATGGTCGCCGGATTGCGTCGGAATACAGGGGGCATCGGACGGTTTTCAACCAGGACGGGTGGTACACTTTTGGTGTCGCAATTTGGTACATTCTCAACTGTCGCTTGACA
>JANLIC010000006.1 GCA_024654125.1 Sulfuricaulis sp.
GCCATGGAAGAGCGTCAAGTCACGACCGACGGCCAGACCTATAAACTCCCACAACCGTTTTTTGTGATTGCCACGCAAAACCCGCATCACCTGATCGGCACGTTTCCCCTGCCCGAATCGCAACTCGACCGGTTTCTCATGCGCATCGAGATGGGCTATCCCGATCGCGCCGCCGAGCGCGCCCTGCTTAAGGGACGAGATCGGCGTGAAGTGCTGGAAACGCTCGCGTCTGTGTTCAGTGCGAATCAACTGGCTCAGTTACAGCAACTCGCGGCGCGTGTGCACGTAGCAGAACCGCTGCTTGATTACGTGCAGAACCTGCTCGATGCCACGCGCGTCGCCGGTGAATTCGCCGAGGGCCTGTCACCGCGCGCGGGATTGTCGTTGCTGGCGGCGTCGCGCGCGTGGGCGCTCCTAGCCGGTCGCGACCGGGTGCTGCCGGAAGACGTACAGGCGGTCGCACCGTCCGTCATCGGTCACCGCCTGCGCCCGGCGGGCAGCGGGCGCACCATCAGCCTGAAGCGCCTGCTCGAATCCGTTCCTATCCCCTGATGTCCGTGGTACCCACCGAAGTCGTCCTGGGGCGGCGCCAGTTGTTCATGCTGCCGACCCGTTACGGCCTGCTGTTCGCGCTGCTGCTCGTCGTGCAATTGCTGGCCGCGATCAATTACGGCAACGGCCTGGCTTATGCGCTTACGTTCCTGCTCGGCTCGCTGGCCGTGGTCTCCATGCTTTATACCCACCGCAATCTTTTCCGTCTGCGCTTGTCAGCCAGCGCGTGTGCTCCAGTGTTTGCCGGAGACGCCGCGGTATTCCGGTTGCATCTGGTGAACGCAACACGCACAGCAAGATACGGCGTGGCCGTCATGCACGGAAAAAAAGAAATCGCCCGCGTGGACATTTCAGCGCAAGGGTTCACTGACGTGGATCTGCCGGTGCCCGCTTTGAATCGCGGCTGGTTAGCGTCACCGGCGGTGACCATGCATACCGAGTTTCCGCTGGGGCTGCTGTATTCCTGGTCCCACCGCGTTGAATTCAATCACGCCTGTCTGGTCTATCCGCGCCCGGCCGCTCCGACGCCGCTGCACACCCACCCTATGGAATCGCCCGAGGCGGTTTCAGGGATGAAGGCCGGTGGCGACGATTTCATCGGCACGCGTGAATTCCAGCCTGGTGACTCGCCGCGGCACGTGGACTGGAAAGCCGTGGCGCGCGGCAAGGATTGGCAAGTGAAGCAGTTCGGGGCCGGCCAGCAGGTCACGCTGTGGCTGGACTGGGACACGCTCACCGGGCTCGACATGGAATCGCGCCTGTCGGTGCTGGCTCGCTGGGTGCTCGACGCCCAGCAACAAGACCTGCTTTATGGCCTGCGCCTGCCGGAGCAAACCGTCAATCCGTCGAACGGCGAGCCGCACCAGCACGAATGCCTGAAACGACTGGCACTGTTCGAACTGAAATCATGAACACCACGACCGCCGACAAGCGTGTGCTGCTGAGCCTGATGGCCGCCGGCGCCGTGGCCGTGGCGCCGCATGCCGGGGAGTTGCCGTTCTGGATCATCGCCGTGTTTGCCGTGGGTGCGGCCTGGCGCTATGGCATCGAGGTGTTTCAATGGTACCGGCCGGGAAAGCTGGTGCGCGTCACGCTCATGCTGCTGCTCCTGGTCGCGGTGTTCCGCCAATTCCACACCTTGCTCGGTCGCGACCCCGGCATGACGCTGTTGATCACGCTCATCGGCCTGAAATTCTTGGAACTCAAAACCGTGCGCGATCATGTCGTGAGCCTGTTCGTGTTCTATCTCATCATCCTTGGCAGCTTCTTATATTCGCAATCGCTCTGGCTGGGCGCGTGGGCGCTGCTGGCGGTGACCGTCTGCACGGCGGCGCTGATGCATGTGACGCAACCCACGAACCTGAACATTGCGCAACGGCTGCGCCTGTCCGGTGTCATGCTGGCCAAGGCCGTGCCGCTCATGATCATCGTGTACCTGCTGTTTCCGCGCATCAGCGGCACGCTCTGGGGTTTGCCCGCGGACGCCCACAGCGGTCTAACGGGAATGCCCGACATGATGCAGCCGGGCAATATCCGACAGTTGAGCGAATCCTCCGAAATCGCTTTCCGTGTCAGCTTCGAGGGCGCGCCGCCGGCGCTGCGCGAACTCTACTGGCGCGGCCTGGTGCTCACGGAATTCGACGGGCGCGGCTGGCAACGCGGCGTAAACCGCGCGGGACAGGAACAGGTTTCTTTCACTCCCCTCAATGAAGCGGTGCGTTATCACGTCACGCTCGAACCCAGCAACAAGCCGTGGATGTTGGCGCTCGATTTGCCGGCCATCCGTCCGAAAGGCGCGCGCTACCAGCCGGACTTCACCTTGGAACACCGCGAGCCGATCCGTGAACGCCTCAACTACACGCTCACCTCCTACACCCGCTATAACACCGGGGCGCTCGATCTGGCGGAGCGTGTGCTCAACTTGCAATTGCCGGGAAATACCAGCCCGCGCGCTCACGCGCTCGCGCGCCATTGGCAGCAGCAGCACGGCGCGCCGCTGCAAATTGCACAAGCCGCGCTTGATAATTTTCGCCGGGAAAATTTCGTTTACACCCTGAGCCCACCGTTATTGGGCGACGATCCGGTGGATGAGTTCCTGTTCGGGACGCGCCGCGGATTCTGCGAACACTATGCCGCCGCCTTCGTCACGCTCATGCGCGCCGCCGGTATCCCGAGCCGCGTTGTGCTCGGTTATTTGGGCGGCGAACTCAATACCGCGGGTGACTACTTGATCGTGCGCCAATCTGACGCGCACGCCTGGGCCGAAATCTGGATGGCGGGGCGGGGCTGGGTGCGCGTGGACCCGACCGGCGCGATCGCCCCGGAGCGCATCGAGCTTGGTCTCGACGCCGTGCGCCGCCTGGAGTTGCAGGGACTTGCGCTGGGCAGTCTGTCCAGCGAAGCGGTACAACGGGCGCTGGCACTGGGCTGGTTCGAGTACGTCGCGCGCCACGCGCACTGGTACTGGGACCTGACCAACCTGACGTGGTACCGCTGGGTGGTGGATTACGGCAAGGAGCGCCAGGAACGTTTTCTGGCCTCGCTCGGATTTGAAGACATTTCCTGGGGCCGGCTGGTGGGCCTGGTATGCGCCGGCGCGCTGCTGGTCTTGCTGGTGTACGCACTGCCATTCTGGCGTTTGAAAAAAACTCACGATCCCTCGCACGCGGCGTACCTGCGTTTTTGCCGCAAACTGGCGCGTGCGGGTCTGGCGCGTGCCCCGTACGAAGGCGCACATGCCTTCGGCGAACGCGCCGCGCGCAAACGGGCGGATCTGGCCGCATCGATTTCGGAAATTACCGGTCTCTACGAGGACCTGCGCTACGGCCCCATGGTCCCGGATCAGGTAAAATTCACGACACTGAAGAAACGCGTGGCGACGTTTCGCGCCTGATCATTTCCCGATACAAAAGCTGGAGAAAATCCGTCCCAGCAGGTCGTCCGGCGCAATCTCACCGGTGACTTCGGAAAGCGCGTGCTGGGCCAACCGCAACTCCTCGGCCAGCAACTCGCCGGCGCGCGTTTCCATAAGCTGCGCCTTCCCGCGCGCAATATGGTTCTGCGCACGGCGGATGGCATCCAGATGCCGCCGCCGCGCCATGAACGTCCCCTCGCCCGCGGGATGGAAGCCCATGCACTCCTTCAAATGCTGACGCAGGGCGTTCAGCCCATCACCGGTTTTGGCGGAGAGGGAGATTTCGACATCGCCGTGGGTTTGCGACATGCCGGGTGTCCGTCCGGTGAGATCGATCTTGTTGTGGAGCACGGTGCGCGGAAGCTTTGTCGGCACCAGTGCTTGCGCTTCGCGCACGGCACGCTCGTCCGATACGGAATCGTCGGTGACGAACAGGACCCGATCGGCGCGCTCCATCTGCGCGCGCGCCCGGCGTATGCCCTCGGATTCAATCTCATCGCGCGACGCGCGCAGACCGGCGGTGTCAATGATGTGCAGCGGCATGCCATCGATATGAATGTGTTCGCGCAGCACGTCACGCGTGGTGCCGGGGACCGGGCTGACGATGGCGGCATCGCGTGCGGCCAAGGCGTTCAGCAGGCTCGACTTGCCGGCGTTCGGCGGGCCGGCCAGCACCACGGTCATGCCATCGTGCAGCAACACACCTTGCTGCGTGGACGCTAGAAGTTTTTCAATGTCCTGCGTGAGTGCATTGAGTTCCTGCGTCACACGCTCATCCGCCAGGAAGTCAATTTCCTCTTCCGGAAAATCGATCGCCGCCTCGACGTACATGCGCAGGCGCGTAAGGCCTTCCACAAGCGTGTGCGTGCGTGCGGAAAATTCGCCTTCGAGCGAGCGCAGTGCTGAGCGCGCGGCCGTCTCGGACCCGGCCTCGATGAGATCCGCCACCGCTTCGGCCTGGGCCAGGTCGAGCTTGCCGTTCAGGAACGCGCGTTCGGAAAATTCGCCGGGGCGTGCCAGCCGCGCACCGAGCTCAATCGCACGGGCGACCAACATGTCGAGCACCACCGGCCCGCCGTGGCCGTGCAGCTCGAGCACATCTTCGCCGGTGAAGGAATACGGGGCAGGAAAAAACAGGGCCAGGCCCTGATCGAGCGGCTGCCCGGCGGCGTCGAGAAAATGGGTGAAGGTGGCGTGGCGCGGGGCGGGAAGTTTTCCGAGCAGGACCTCGGCGATGTTCCGGGTGCCGGCACCGGAAACGCGCACGATGCCGATGCCGCCGCGCCCGGGTGGCGTGGCTATGGCAGCAATGGTGCGGGGATCGGCCACGGCCGGGAGATTATTTTTTCTTGCCCTCGACGACGCGCATGATGCGCCACTGCTGCGCGATGGACAAGATGTTGTTCACCGTCCAGTACAGCACCAGGCCCGCGGGGAAGAACAGGAAGAACACAGTGAACATGAATGGCAGCACCATGAACACCTTCTGCTGGATCGGGTCGAGCGGTTGCGGGTTGAGCTTCTGCTGAATGAACATCGACGCGCCCATGATGAGCGGCAAGATGTAAAACGGGTCCTGGGCCGACAGGTCTTTGATCCATCCAATCCACGGGGCCTGGCGCATCTCGACGCTTTCCAGCAGTACCCAGTAAAGCGCCAGGAATACCGGTATCTGAATAAGAATCGGCAGACAGCCTCCGAGCGGGTTTATTTTCTCGGTTTTGTACAGCTCCATCATCGCCTGGTTGAGCTTCTGGCGATCGTCGCCGAAACGCTCCTTGAGCGCCTGCATCTTGGGTTGCATCTTGCGCATGTTTGCCATGGATTTGTAGCTCGCCGCCGACAACGGATAGAACGCGGCCTTGATCAGTACCGTGAGCACGATGATGGCCCAGCCCCAGTTGCCCAAGAGGCGGTGTATCTGTTCCAGCAGCCAGAATAACGGCGCGGAAATGACGGTAAGGAAACCGTAATCCACCGTGAGGTTCATGCCCTCCGGCAGCGTATTGAGAATCTTCTGCTCCTTGGGACCGGCGTAGAATGAGATGCGGATGACGCCCTTGTTACCGGGAGCGACCTGGGTCGGGTTCAGGTTCTTGAAGCCGAGCACATGCCGCGTTCCCTCAAGTACGTCGGTAAAAAACTCGTTGCGTTCGTCTTTTGCCGGCAACCATGAGCTCACGAAGTAATGCTGCAGCATTGCCACCCAGCCGCCCGTCACCGGGCGCTTGAGCGCGTTCTTGACCATGTCATCGAGCGGAATTTTTTCGTAATGGTTTTCAGGGGTGTAAATTGCGCCCCCGGTGTAGCTCGGAATCACGGTCAGAAATCCGGTCGTGCCCACGTGCATGCGCTGGAACTGGCCATAAAGATAGCCGGCCCATTCGCGGCGGGTCTCGTTCTTCACCATGAACTCGACATCCACGACATAACTGTCGCGACGGAAGACATAGTTCTTGGTGTATTGCACGCCGTCAGGGGCACGCCATTTCAGCGGGACACGCAATTCGTTTTGCCCGTCAGCCAGGGCGTACTGGTTAGCTTCGGCGCTGTAGGACGTCTTGTGGTTCGGAAACTGCCCTTCCAGACCGATCAGACCCGACTGGGCGATGAACAGCTCGGGCCCGTCATCGCGCATCAGGGGGAAGGCCTCCTGCGGTTTGTCCAGCGCAACCGGATACTGACGCAATTTGAGTTCGCGCACGTCACCGCCCCGGCTGTCGATCACGGCTTCGATCACGTCGGTACGCACCGAGATACGTGCACCGCGCGCCAGTGGTTCGGCAGCTTTGGGAGCGGGAGTGGTTTCGGCGGCGCTTGGTACCGGGGCCGACGGCACGTCCGGGGAAGTCGCCGACGGTGACATGCCGGCCGGCGCCGCCTTAGGCGCTGGCGCGGTATACTGCTCCCAGGATTGCCAAATGAGCATCAGAACCAGCGCCAGCGCAAAGAAGAGGAACAGGCGTTGGTTATCCATGACGGGGTGAGTGGCTGGAGCCGGAATGAGACGCTGGCGCAACCGGGTCGTAACCGCCGGGTTGCCAGGGATGACAGCGCAACAGGCGGCGCAGGGCCCGCCACAAACCTCGCAAGCTGCCGTGAATTTCTATCGACTCGGCGGCGTACTGCGAGCAGCTCGGGTGAAACCGGCAGTGCTGTCCCAACCAGGGGCTGAGCAGGTAACGGTAGCCGCGGATGACAGCAATCAGGACTTTCTGCACAGTTCTTCTACCTTCTCCCATAGTTTTTGAAGCGAGGTGCGTAGCGCCGCGGTTGGCGCCGTACCCGCCTTCGGACTGGCGACCACCACCACGTCCAGACCCGCCAGTATTTCCTGGGATCGACGGAACGTCTCGCGGATCTGACGCTTGATTCGGTTCCGCACTACGGCCCGGGCGGATACCTTGCGTGAGACAACGATGCCTAGACGCCCGTGGGGGTATGGATTCGACACCGCGTAAACGCCAAACATTTCATCACGCTCTCGCCAGCGACTTTTCAGGGTCGTTGCGAATTCCGCAGCCACCCGTAATCGGCGCGATCTGGGTAGCCCATTACGGGTACTCGGCAAATTTAGGCGCCCAGTCGCTTGCGGCCCTTGGCGCGGCGCGCGGCCAGTACGCGACGACCGCCTTTGGTTTTCATGCGGGCACGAAAACCGTGCGTGCGCTTGCGTTTAAGCTTGCTGGGTTGATAGGTGCGTTTCATTGGATCGGTTCGAGTTGGTAATTTTGCCGAGTGTTGCGGCAAAAAGGGCGGCAAACTTACTGCCTCTCGTCAATGTTTGTCAACACATAAATCCCGTAACTATCTGTAATTTCAGACGACGGAACCCACCTGTGGATAACCGCATCCAGAGTGGCTAGACTTCCTCCCCCTCTCGTTGTTGCGTGAATAAAAAATATGCAGTCGCCCGTATGGGAAAAATGCCTGGAAAGGCTTGAAGAAGAGTTGTCTGCGCAGCAGTTCAATACTTGGCTGCGGCCCTTGCATGCGGTCCAGGAAAACCAGCTGCTGCGCCTGCTCGCCCCCAATCGCTTCGTGGTGGACTGGGTGTCCGAACGTTTCCTGGAACGCATCGCCGAACTGAGCAGCGAGTACAGCGGCGGAGCGCTCAGTGTCCGGGTGGAGGTCGGCAGCCAGTCACGCTCCGGCGCAGAATTCATCAAGGCTTCACCCGCTCGCGCCGAGATTACAGCCCCCCTGAGGGCACCCTCTATCATCGCGCGCATGAACCCGGAATTTACGTTTGAGACCCATGTGGAAGGAAAATCTAATCAGTTGGCGCGCGCGGCAGCCAGGCAAGTAGGCGAAAACCCCGGGAGTGCCTATAACCCGCTGTTTATTTACGGCGGAGTCGGTTTGGGCAAAACCCATCTAATGCACGCGGCGGGAAATCTTATGCTCAAACATCGGCCAAATGCCAACGTTGCCTATGTACACTCCGAGCGTTTTGTTGCTGACATGGTCAAAGCGTTTCAGCACAATGCCATTAATGAATTTAAAAAGCTTTATCGTAATCTTGATGCACTGCTGATCGATGATATCCAGTTTTTCGTTGGCAAGGAGCGGTCACAGGAAGAACTATTTCATACATTCAATGCCTTACAGGAGTCTAAGCGCCAAGTTATCATTACCGCGGATCGCTTTCCTAAGGAGCTATCTGGTGTAGAGGAACGTTTGATCTCGCGTTTTGGTTCAGGCTTGATTGTCTCAATTGAGCCCCCGGAACTTGAGACACGGGTCGCTATACTAATTAAAAAAGCAAAACAGGAAGGTGTGGAACTGCCAGAAGATATAGCATTTTTCGTGGCTAAGCGAGTTAGATCAAATGTTCGCGAACTAGAAGGCGCGCTCCGCCGTATTCTAGCAAGCGCCTTTTTCACAGGTAGGGGGATTGATATTCATCTTGTTAGCGAGAGCCTTAAGGACCTTATTTCTTTTCAAGACCGGCTAATAACGATTAACAACATTCAAAAGACTGTAGCTGAATATTACAAAATTCGTATTGCCGATCTGCATAGCAAGAACCGCTCGAGGCAGGTGGTGCGCCCGCGCCAGGTGGCCATGGCTTTAGCTAAAGAACTTACTGAGCACAGCCTGCCGGAGATTGGTGAAGCCTTCGGTGGACGCGACCATACAACTGTCTTGCATGCTTGCCGTAAGGTTTCAGAGCTAAAATCCAAGGATAACAGAATTAATGAAGACTACGTTAATCTTATGCGAACCCTGACCGCCTGAAACCAACTTAGTAAACCTGTTAATTATGTTTGTAGAACTTTCATGAGCCGGTATCATTCAGAAACCACCGATTGTGTACACAGTATTTTTATCAGCTTGTCAACAAGATATCAGCCAGCACAACAACATGTCTGCCAGAGTAAAATCGTTTTATCCACAGAATAAGTGAAGCTTAATTACTAAACACTATCTTTAATAAAAGGAAATAGTTACTAACCGATGCAAATCACTATAACACGTGAGGATTTGATAAAACCCTTGAGTTATGTCACGGGTGTTGTGGAGAAGCGTCAAACTCTTCCGGTTCTTTCCTTTGTCTTACTTCACCAACAGGATGGACAAATGACTCTTACTGGGACGGACTTAGAGATAGAGATAATTGCCAAGGTAAACCGGGCAGGTGCAGGTGATGTGGATATAACACTTCCAGCACGTAAATTATTCGACATTTGCCGTGCTCTACCTGGAGACGCTGAGATAAATATTATGAAGGAGGGTGACAAATCTATCGTCAAATCCGGCAAAAGCCGTTTCACATTGATGGCGGTACCTGTTGCAGATTTCCCTGTTGTACAGGCCTTTCAATGTGAGCAAGCATTTACTATCACAAAAAAATCATTTAAGAAACTGCTAGAACAAACGCACTTTTGCATGGCACAACAAGATGTTCGCTACTATTTGAATGGGCTTCTGCTTGAGTTAACCGTAAAAAAAATACGTGCCGTTGCTACCGATGGACACCGTATGGCAATTAGTGAAACTGAACCCGGAAAAACCGTGAAGGGCGACAAACAGATTATCGTGCCTCGCAAAGGCGTACAAGAATTGTTGCGGCTGCTTGAAGACACGGATGACCCACTAGAACTCGAATTCGGAACCAATCATCTCCGAGCCAAAACTAGTGAGTTCACTTTTACTACCAAACTGATAGACGGTCGTTATCCCGACTACAATAAAGTTATTCCCAATAAACTATCAAAAAGACTTAGCCTCGATCGTAATTTGTTTCGTGAAACTTTAATGCGGGTTGCTATTCTGTCAAGCGAAAAGTACCGTGGTGTAAGACTTGGTCTTGGAAACAAAGCGCTACGTTTTACCGCCCACAATCCGGAGCAAGAAGAAGCTCTAGAGGAAATCAGCACAGATTACCCCGATGAAGGTATGGAAATCGGATTCAATGTAAATTACATGATTGAGGCTACCAGCGCACTACACACTGACAAAGTGGAATTAGGTCTCAATGACCCTAATAGTAGCTGTACGTTAAAATCTCCGGACTCGATTTATCCGCAGTACGTTATAATGCCAATGCGACTTTAAAAAAAATATTTCATATGAAACAGCTGCCTAACTGTCTGTTCCACGTGAAACAATTTTAAAAAACCAGCCCCATGACACACACCAAAAAAGAACACGTATCCTCATACGATTCGCGTAGCATCCAGGTTCTTAAAGGGCTGGACGCAGTGCGGAAACGGCCTGGGATGTATATCGGTGATACCGATGACGGCACCGGTCTGCATCATATGGTTTTCGAAGCTGTGGATAACTCTATTGATGAGACACTGGCAGGTCATTGCAATCGTATTTCGGTGACGATTCACACGGATAATTCCATAACCGTTTCTGACAATGGCCGGGGCATCCCTACTGAAATAATCCCTGAAGAAGGGCGCTCCGCTGCGGAAGTAGTAATGACTGTTTTGCACGCCGGCGGTAAGTTTGATCAAAATTCCTACAAAGTATCCGGAGGGCTTCATGGTGTGGGTATCTCTGTGGTTAACGCTCTATCGGAGCAGCTCGAGCTGACCATTCGGCGTGACAGCAAGGTCCACCAACAGAGATACCAACTGGGAGTGCCTCAATTTTCACTCAAGATTATTGGAGAAAGCAGTGAAACTGGCACCGATGTCCGGTTCAAGCCCAGCAGCAAGATATTCAGCGATATTGTTTACAACTTTGACATTTTGGCTAAACGCCTGCGTGAACTGTCGTTTCTAAATTCCGGTGTAAAGATATCGCTTCTGGATGAGCGCACGGGCAAGGAAGACATTTTTGAATACAAGGGCGGTATCGCCGCCTTCGTGGGACATCTCAATCGCAATAAGACGCCACTCCATCAGAAACCGGTTTACATATCAGCCGAACGTGACAAGGTCGTTGTGGAGTTGTGCATGCAGTGGAACGACACATATCAGGAAAACATCTTTTGTTTCACCAATAACATTCCGCAGCGCGACGGTGGTGCCCATCTGGCGGGTCTGCGCGCAGGTATGACGCGAACGCTCAATCATTTCATCGAAAAAACGGGCCTGGCCAAAAAGGAAAAGGTTGATATCAGTGGGGACGATGCCCGAGAAGGACTGATTGCCGTGCTGTCGGTCAAGGTGCCGGACCCCAAGTTTTCGTCCCAGACCAAGGACAAACTGGTGTCTTCCGAAGTGAAGGGAATTGTTGAATCAATCGTTAATGAGAAGCTTTCGGAGTTCCTGGAAGAGAATCCAGCCGATGCCCGCAGTATTGCCGTAAAGATTGTTGATGCCGCCCGTGCGCGTGAAGCGGCGCGTAAGGCGCGCGAAATGACGCGTCGCAAAGGAGTGCTGGATCTCGCCGGACTTCCAGGAAAGCTGGCAGATTGTCAGGAACGTGACCCGACCAGATGCGAGCTTTACCTGGTGGAGGGGGATTCGGCGGGCGGTTCTGCGAAACAAGCCCGTGATCGCAAATTCCAGGCGGTACTTCCGCTCAAGGGCAAGATCCTGAACGTCGAACGCGCGCGCTTGGACAAGATGTTGTCCTCCGTCGAAATCGCTACCCTGATCACGGCGCTGGGAACAGGAATAGGTGAAAATGATTTTAATATCAATAAGTTAAGATATCATCGCATCATCCTCATGACAGACGCCGATGTGGACGGATCACATATCCGAACCTTGCTGCTGACCTTCTTCTATCGCGAGATGGAAGAACTAATCGCTCGCGGCCACGTGTACATTGCCCAGCCGCCGCTGTTCAAAATCAAACATGGCAAGCAGGAACGTTATCTCAAGGATGAAAACGAGTTGCAGGGTTTTCTACTCGATGCGGCGTTGGCCGACGCCGTGCTGCATGCTGCGAACGGCCAGGATCTGGCGGGCAAAGAACTGTCCTCGCTCTGTCGCAGTCATCTTGCGGTCGATCAAACAATCAAGCGTCTGGCACGCCGTTATGATGCTGAGGCGCTGCGGCACCTTGTTTATATGCCACGGTTGACTCCGGGTCTGTTAAAGGACAAGAAGCAGGCCGCCAAGATCGCACAGGAGCTCCAGAGCCGCCTGACGCGCGAGGTAAACCATGGCAGTCGCTACGACGTCTCCATTGGAATCGATACGCGCAACAATCTCCATGAGATGATTTTGGCGCGGCAAGAACATGGATCCACCACCAAGACCAAGATCGACGCGGAGTTTATTTCGTCCGGCGAATACGGCGCCATGCGCGAGCTGGGAGAGCGGCTGGAAAAATATTTTGCCAGCGAGGCCACCATCCAGCGGGCCGACAAAAGCCAGAAGGTTGTCAGCATCGATATCATGCTGGAATGGCTGATGGCCGAGGCGCGCCGCGGCCAGACCATTCAACGCTACAAGGGTCTGGGTGAAATGAATCCAGAGCAACTGTGGGAGACCACCATGGACCCGCAGATTCGGCGCCTGCTCAAGGTTAATATCGAGGATGGTGTGGCTGCTGATGACGTCTTCACGACCTTGATGGGCGAACAGGTGGAGCCGCGGCGCGAATTCATCGAAAAGAACGCCCTCGACGTATCCAATCTGGATATTTAGCTCGCTGTAATTCCGAAAACCGATAAAACTACGCTCACACGTTCAGTGCAGCGTGCGTGGAATGCTCAGAGTGAAAGATGGAATTTCTGCGTCGAACGCGGTGCCATCGTCTGCGATCATCTGGTAACTACCGCTCATTGTGCCAACCGATGTTTCCAGGATTGTGCCGCTGGTGTACTGAAAACTGGTTCCGGGAAGCAGGTAAGGTTGCTCGCCCACAACACCTTCACCATGCACTTCGCGTTTCTGCTCATTGGCATCGGTGATGATCCAGTGACGCGTCACGAGGCGCGCCGGCACGGAACCGGAATTGGTGATTGTAATGGTGTAGGCGAACACATAACGGTTCTGACCCGGTTCCGACTGTCCGGGAAGATAGGATGTCTGAACATCGATCTGGATCAGGTGTTTGTCGTTGGCGGTCATGGGTCTGGTAACAACGCTCATGTCAAAATCAGGATCAGGATGCACTTTGAGTGCAGTAGGGTACCATTAAAGTTTCCGACGCGGGGGATAGAGAAACCAGGACAACCCCACGAACCCCGCAAAAACAGTATAAATTAACGTGAATACCCAGCTCGGCGCTGAATAGAAGACCAGTCGCTGGGTCCAATGCCGGATGAAGCCATTCTCATATTCTGCAACGCCCCCGATATTGCGAAAAATGGATTCCAGCGAGGTGAGCGGGCAAGTTACCCCGAACCAGGTCTCGAGCACCACGAAACCGATGGCCAACAGGTGTAGCCATCGAAACAGCCGATGGCGTGGCCAGTCCCAGCCCAGCGCCCAGCCGGTCAAGATCAGACACTGTCCCGCAACGACGAACAGGATAAAGGTTGCGTGTAACCCCAGCGTCAAGTCGGCCAACCATGTCAAGGTATTAGCCTCAAGCGCCATGCGGTAACTGATAGGGTTCGCAGTCCACATTGAAAAATTCCACCGGTTCGGCATCGAGTCGCACCGCAGAAAGCGAATGCCCCCAGAGGCAACCGCTGTCCAGGCCGATAACTCCGTCTCCCTGCCACATCCCCAGCGTTGACCAGTGCCCAAAAATAATTTTCAGTTCGCGGCTGTGACGCGCCGGAACCTGAAACCAGGGCACCAATTCCGGGGGCTGGCTGCCCGGGGGACCCTTCGGATGCAGGTCCATGTAGCCGTCGAGGTCGCAGTAGCGCAGCCGCGTGAAAGCGTTGACGATCACACGCAGCCGATCGAAGCCACGCAGCCTGTCATTCCAGCGGCCAGGCAGATCACCATACATATGCCGGAAAAATTCCGGGTATTCGTCGCTTTGCAAAACAGTCTCCGTCTCCCGCGCCAGTCGCTGCGCCAGCGCAAGATCCCAAGGCGGCAGCAATCCGGCGTGAATCAGTGTGTAGCCCAGCATGGGGTCGTGATGCAGCAGCGGGCGGGAGCGCAACCAGTCAAGCAAGGCGTTCCGGTCGGGCGCTTGCAATACCTCATTCAGGGTATCGCGTTTTTTGACCTTGGCGGTGCCGGCTGCGACAGCCAGCAGGTGCAAATCATGGTTCCCGAGTACACACGCTGCCCGGTCGCCCAAACCCATGACAAAACGCAAGACCTCCAGCGACTGCGGACCGCGATTGACCAGATCGCCGGTGAACCACAACCGGTCCTGTGTCGCATCGAACCGCAGGCGCGTCAGCAATTGCATCAAGGGCGTGTAGCAACCCTGCAAGTCACCGATGGCATAGACTGCCATCAGGAATTCGACGGCGGCCGTCCGACTTGTGCAGCCATCTCGCGGGTGGCCTTCACCAGCGCGTGCACGTTATCGGGTTCCAGCGCCGAATGCCCGGCATTCGGAACAATATCGAGCCGGGCATCGGGCCAAGCATTTACCAGGTCCCAGGCGTTCTGCAGGGGGCAGACCATGTCGTAGCGGCCGTGAACGATGATTCCAGGAATGTCTTGCAGCCGGGTCGCGCTACTCAGAATTTGTTCCGGTTTGAGAAAAGTGTCGTAGACAAAAAAGTGTGTCTCGATGCGCGCCAGCGACAATGCCGTATGCGTCGAACCGAAAAATTCCACCACGTGCTTGTTGGGCAACAGCGTGGCGGCACGTCCTTCCCATAGCGACCAGGCCTTGGCGCTGGCCATGCGGGCGATCTCGTCCTCGCCGATTAGGCGCCGGTGATGGGCGTGTAACAGGTCATGGCGTTCGGACTCCGGAATCGGCGCGATGAATTCCTGCCAGTGATCGGGAAACACGCGGTTGGCGCCTTCCTGA
>JANLIC010000042.1 GCA_024654125.1 Sulfuricaulis sp.
TAGTGAGCGTAGCTGGTATACGCTGGTTGGGAATGGTGACACCGTTCGGCGGACTGGCGTTTATCGCGGCGTGGATATTGTTTGTATTGGCCATTATCAAGGCACCCTGATAGTCGAGATGATACCTCGTTTATTTCTGGTACTGGTTTTTGCGTTGGCGTCCCTGCCGGCCATGGCGGCGATTGTTCCGGAAGGCCAGAGGCCAGTTCCCACTGTACCCCTCCCGGTGGAAAAGCCAGAATCCTCACGCCCTCCCCCGGCGGTGGTCGGTTCCCGCGGCCGGATGCTGTATGCAAACCATTGCACGCGTTGCCACACCAGCGTGGTACACGTGCGCGAGAAACGCCGCGCAGATTCACTGAGGGTGCTGGAAGGTTGGGTCCGGCGCTGGTCGGGGGAGGAGAAGCTCGGCTGGAGCGCAGAAGAAGTCGTCGAGGTCGTGGATTACCTCAACCGGCGCTACTACAAGTTTCCAGCCCCCCGAGGAAAGTAATACCCGGGGGTAGCCCCTGTGCGTCACCGCTAGTTTGAATTCGGATTTCTGACCGCCGTTCATCGGTTCCTCATCGCGCAGAATGGCTTAAAAATAGGGGATGGTCAGCTCCCCCTTGGTTGGCATGTTGTTTGCTCTACCTACAGTGCATGACAGAGAAGGACGCTGTCATGGGTTGCAAGTTCTGTATGTGGCTACTCCAACCGAAAGGCTGGGGGCGCAAAGTTACCGGTCTAAGGGGCATGGGCCCTATGACAGCGGGATTGCCGGAACGCAACATCCTGGCCTGCGAAACAGGCTCTAGCATTAACCTGTTCCGCACGCGTGGTTGCTGTCTTCCGTAACTTCCGCCTCACGCCCATCTGTGTTGTCGCCCTCCCGTTCCGGAAATTTTGCCTGGCCGAGAATTGGAGGTAATGACAATGGAAAACGGACTGACTTCTGGACGACGCACACGGACCCCCATCATCACACTGTTCGTCTTGTGCCTCAGCTGGTTTTTCGCCGTCACGGCGAATGCCGGTGAGTTGAGCGTGCTGTTGAACGGCAAAGCGATACACCTGGATTCTCAACCCGGCGTCCAGTACAACGAAAACAACTGGGGCCTGGGTTTTCAGTACGATATGGCACCGGTCAAGGTAAAATGGGTGCCGTTCTTCACGGCTTCCGGATTCAAGGATTCAAATAGTAATACGTCCTATTATGCCGGAGGCGGATTCCTGCGCCGGAGCGAATTCGAGTGGGGGAAAACGCCGATGCGTTTCGATGCCGGTGGAATCGTGTTCCTCATGAAGCGCAAGGGTTTCAAAGACGGTGACCCGTTCCTGGGCGTATTGCCAGCTTTTTCGCTAGGCACGCCACGGGTATCCGTGAACATGACCTTCATTCCCAAGGTTGACCCCAAGATGGTGCCAATACTGTTCTTTCAGCTCAAGATCACGCTCGGAAACTTTTAGTCACCCCTGGCACGACGCGAAAAAGGCGTGCTCAGCAAAGCTACGGGCACGCACTAGCCCGGGCGCACGCACCAGGGGAAGGGGGATACCTAGACGGTATTCTGAATGTCTTCCCGAAGAACAGTGCAAGACCCTAAAAACGCGTTAATGCCCTCAAGTACAACGCCATAACGGTGTTACCGTGCCAGCATCCGCCTTATCCAATCAGCGCTACGCTCTTTCAGATCAAGGTGTTGCGCGAGAAGGAGATGGGCGCCTGAGGTTGGCACTGCCTAGCGCGTTTTTTATTGACACATGTCATTTATTTTTCATTGCAGAAATGTGTTAATAAAGAAAATGATAGGTGACTGAATGGGGGATATGAGAATGTTACGCAAGACGTTGACACTGACTGTTCTGACAGCGTTACTGGCATGGGGCGCCGGCTGCTCCCGGGAAATCAGCTTCAAGCAGGAAGTCCTACCCATCCTGACCGAGAATTGCCATTCTTGTCACAAGCCCGGCGGCGAGGGCTACACCGCCAGCGGTTTCAGCGTGGAGAGCTATGAGGCCGTCATGAAGGGCACTAAGCTCGGCCCCGTCGTCTCCACCGGCTCGCATGTTGGCAGCACCATTATTGTGTTGATCGAGCGCAAGGGACATCCCAGCATCAATATGCCGAAAGACAAGCCGCCTCTGCCCGAAGGAAGTATTGATATCATCCGGAAGTGGATCGATCAGGGCGCCAAAAACAACTGAAGACCGGGACGGCGGGGTTGAGGCGCCGCTGCGCCTGGGCCGCTGACAGTGGACCGCTTTATCAGAAATATCATGACCGGGAATGGGGCGTGCCGGTCCACAATGACCGACGGTTGTTCGAGTTCCTGATCCTGGAAGGTGCCCAGGCGGGGCTGAGCTGGTCAACGATCCTCAACAAGCGCGCGAATTACCGCCGTGCCTACGACAATTTCGATGCACGCAAGATCGCGCGTTACAATGCCGCCAAGGTACGGCGGCTGCTGAAAAATCCTGGAATTGTGCGCAATCGCCTCAAAGTACGCGCTTCCATCCTGAATGCCCGGGCGTTTCTCCTGGTCCAAGAGGAATTTGGCAGTTTCAACCGGTATATCTGGCAATTTGCCGGCGGGAAGCCCATCCAGAATAAACGCCGGCGACTCAAGGATATTCCGGCACAAACGCTAGTATCGGATGCCATGAGTAAAGATTTAAAAAAGCGTGGATTCAAATTCGTCGGCTCGACGATTTGCTATGCCTTCATGCAGGCCGTGGGAATGGTTAACGATCATACCGTGGATTGCTTCCGATACCGTAAGCTGGCGGGACGCCGCCGTGGCTGAACACGAGCGCTCTTTATCCTGTCATCGGGTGTTGGCGGTTTTGTTTGTTGCCGCACTCGTTAGTGGCGCTTGTTCGTCCGACCGCGATAATCCCGAGGAGCAGGTGCGTTCGCTGCTCGAGCAGGGCGAGACGGCCGCCGAGAATAAACAAGTCGGGACCCTGCGTCAGATGATTTCGGAAAAGTATTCCGATAGCCAGAGTCAGGATAAAAAGGCCATCGAGGCGATCCTGCGTTATTATTTCCTGCGTAATCAAACGATTCACCTGTTCACGCGCATCCGCGAAATTGCCATTCCCAGGCCAGATATTGCCCGCGCGGACGTGATGGTGGCGATGGCCGCGCAGCCGATTGCCGGTGTCGGCGAGCTCGAACGCTTGCAGGCCGACCTGCATCGATTCGAGATCAAC
>JANLIC010000142.1 GCA_024654125.1 Sulfuricaulis sp.
GGTTTGACGCTGACGCTGGTGTAGACACCAGCCCTAAAGTACGGATCCGCTTCGGCCCAGACTTTGGCGTCTTCAAGCGACTCGAATTCGGCGATGATCAAGCTGCCGGTGAATCCGGCCGGACCGGGATCGTTGCTTTCCACTTCCGGATAGGGTCCGGCGAGCAGCAGACGGCCTTCGTTTTGCAAATCCTGCAGGCGCGCGAGATGCCTGGCGCGCACGGATAGCCGGCGCTCAAGGCTGTCTTCCGAGTCGGTGGCGTTAATGACGTACCACATCAGTCCGCGCTCCTGTTGGTGGCGGATTCACTTTCTTCCGGTTTATTCTGGATATGTTTGGCCATGAAAAATGCCTGTGCTACCACGAAGAGCATTGTAATTCCGAGCAGGCCGAATACCTTGAAGTTGACCCAGATTTCCTGGCGTGTGGCCGCGTCGCGGCCGAGCCCGTAATAGAACGCGACATAGAGGTTTATCGCCCCCAGCACGGTGAAAAAGATGCCCCAACTCAGGTTGAGGCGCCTCCATACCATCGCGGGCAGTGCAATCTGCGATGACATCATGCGCTCGATGACGGTTTTGCTGCCGAACCACTGGCTGGCGAGGACCAGTGCGGAGAGAATCCAGTAAACCAGTGTCGGTTTCCATTTGATGAAAGTGTCGTCATGCAGCAGCAGCGTCATGCCGCCAAAAACGGCGATCACGGCGAGTGTCACCACATGCATGGTTTCGAAGCGGCGATGTTTCGCCCAGAACAGGCCCACCTGCAGGAAGGAGGCGACAATCGCCACCGCGGTGGCGACATAAATGTCGTAAAATTTGAACGCCGCGAAAAACAGCAGCAACGGAAACAGGTCGTAGAGAAATTTCATGATGCAGGCAGTGGCAAAAGGAGCGTTATTTTCGCATCACCCCGGCGGGGCGGCAAGAACACCGACGGAGAATTTCCGTCATTCAGGGAAGTTTTCCCGATCTAATGCATCCGGGTGCGCGTCCAGAGGTCGAAATAGCGGTTCATGACCTGCCGGACGTGCGGCGGGTAGTTGAGTTCTTCCATCTGTTGCATGCCCTCGGCAAAGAACGCGGCCGCGTCCTCCGGCAGATAACGTACTAAATCGTCGAAGACCTTTTCCATCAGCTCCGGGTTGTGCGTTCGTGTGGCGACGATTCCGCGATTCAAGTGCAAAATACGCCATGGCCTGCCGGGATTGTTCTTTTCCAGGTCCTGCTTGATGAGTTGGGCGGTGGCCTGGGCCACGCGGCCCATCATGGTGATCAGCGGTTCCAGCGACGCCGGATCGTGCACGCGGTTGGCAAAATTGGCCAGCGCATTGACCACCGGGTCCAGAGTGCGGATCTGGCCGTCGTGACGCACGATCCAGTCGGCCGCGGCGAGCGTCACGATTTCCAGATCCTGGCGCGGGACCGGCAGGTTGAGCTGACCGGCCCAAGCGGCGAGATCGGCAATGAGCGTCATGCCGTAATCGCCCAACTGCGTGGCATTATCCTTGGCGATGGGACCGATCTTGCCTTCTTCCCGGTCGGTGCGCTCGATAATGATCATGAACTGGTCGATCGCCTCGGTCAGCAATTTTGGCGTAACCTGGTTGGTCTTGTCCGGCCGCCGGGCTTCGTAAGAATCATTGATTTCCGAGGCGGCATGCCTGAAACGCAACGCTGCCTCGGCGAGGCTGGGTGGCAAAATAGACGTCATGAGCGATGATTGGCGCATTTACGAGAGATGTGATTATTCATGATACCCTCTTTGGTATGCGTATATCCAATATAGTTCCCGATTCGGCCTCCGCAAAGCGATATGACTTGCATTCACACAGCTTTTATTCGGATGGGACGTTGTCACCGTCAGAGTTGGTGCAACGGGCACACGCGGCCGGTGTGGAGGTGTTGGCTCTCACCGATCATGATGTGACCGATGGCCTCGGCGAGGCGCAGACGGCCGCACAGCAATGCGGGATGAACGCGATCGCTGGCGTGGAGATTTCCGTCACGTGGAAAAATCAGACGCTGCATGTTGTTGGACTGAACATTAACCCTGATCACCCCGGGTTGCAGCAGGGGCTCGCGCGTCTTCGCCAGTTCCGCGCATGGAGGGCGAAAGAAATCGGCCGGCGACTGGAAAAGAAAAGAATCGAAGGCGCCTACGCGGGGGCGGCGCGCCTGGCGCGGGGCGCCATCATCGCGCGCACGCATTTTGCGCGTTTCCTGGTTGAGCAGGGTTATGTCCGGGGATTCCCGCAGGCCTTCCGGCAGTTCCTGTCTCGCGGCAAACCCGGTTTCGTACCCGGTCAATGGGCAACGCTCGAAGAGGCCGTGAAATGGATTGTGACGGCCGGCGGGCAGGCGGTGGTGGCGCACCCGGCGCGTTACAAGTTGAGCGCCGGAAAATTGCAGCAAATGCTGGGTGAATTCCAAGAATGCGGCGGTGAGGCGATCGAGGTGGTCTGCGGCAGCCATACGCCCGAGGCCAATCTCCATTTTGCCGGCATTTCCCGGGAACACGGATTTCTTGCCTCGGCCGGATCGGATTATCACGGCCCTGAGCAAACCTGGATGGACTTAGGAAAATTGCCCTCCTTGCCTGAAGGTTGCACGCCCGTGTGGCGGGACTGGAATGTGTATGCGACCGCGCCGCGTGAGGCCCTTGCATAGTTGGGGCGGGGGGATAAATTATGGCCCAGTTTTTTCAAATTCACCCCGCCAACCCACAACCGCGACTGATTAAGCGCGCGGTGGATATCGTACGTGCCGGTGGTGTAATCGCCTACCCCACGGATTCGAGCTATGCGCTCGGCTGCCATATCGGTGACAAGGAGGCGATGGAACGGATCCGGCACATTCGCCAGGTGGATAAAAATCATAATTTCACACTGGTTTGTCGCGATCTTTCCGAAGTGGCGCAATATGCACGGGTGAGTAATGCCGATTACCGACTGCTACGGGCCAATACCCCGGGGCCGTTCACGTTCATTCTCCCGGCCACGCGTGAGGTTCCGCGCCGGTTGCAGCATCCTAAGCGCAAGACCATCGGTTTGCGCATCCCCGAGCACGTCATCGCGCATGCCTTGCTAGCTGAATTAAACGAGCCGCTGATGAGTTCGACCCTGATTCTGCCCGGCGATGATTTGCCCCTGAGCGACCCGGAGGAGATTCGGGCGCGGTTGGAACACGAGGTGGAGCTGGTGATCGATGGCGGTTTTTGCGGACTGGATGCGACGACGGTCGTCGAACTTGAAAACGGGATACCTAAACTGTTGCGCCAGGGAAAAGGCGACAGCTCGTGGTTTGCCGCCTGAATATTTTTCAAAATCAGCAAGATAGGACCTGTTATCGGCTTTTCCGCCGGGTGGCGCACCTGATATACTGCGCGGCCAATGCCAGATATTTCCCAGTTTCTTGCAACTCTCTCTGTAGTCATTCTGCCCCTGGTGTTTGCCATTACCGTTCATGAGGTAGCGCACGGATGGGTGGCGAAACTGTACGGAGATCCCACGGCACAGCGACTCGGCCGTCTGACATTGAATCCCCTGAAGCATATCGATCCGGTGGGTACTATTCTGGTTCCCGGGATGTTGCTCATGCTCGGCGGATTCATTTTCGGCTGGGCCAAGCCGGTTCCGGTAACTTGGGAAAACCTACGTCACCCCAAGCGCGACATGGCGATCGTCGCCGCGGCAGGACCGGGAGCGAATTTACTGATGGCGATTTTTTGGGCTTTGGTTGCGAAAATTGGATTTTTTTTAGGGCCAAGCTCCTGGGCCGGGTTGCCCATGCAATACATGGGAATATTTGGCATACAAATCAATGCAATATTAATGATCCTTAATCTCCTTCCTTTGCCGCCGCTGGATGGGGGAAGGGTCGCTGTGGGTCTGTTGCCGGGCCCCTGGGCATGGCGTCTTGCGCGTGTCGAGCCATACGGTTTCTTTATCCTGATCGCGCTGCTGGCCACAGGGATTTTGGGCATTATCATTGGCCCGCCCATTCATGGATTTGAACAACTCCTTACTTTTCTCGTAGGTCTGAAATGAGCACCGTAATGCCGGGCCAGTCGATGCGGGTCCTGTCGGGCATGCGCCCAACGGGCCGGCTGCATTTGGGGCATTATCACGGGGTACTCAAAAACTGGGTCAATTTGCAGGCACAATATGAGTGTTTCTTTTTCGTGGCTGATTGGCACGCCCTGACAACCCATTACGAAAATCCCAAAGTCATCGAGGAGAGCGTCTGGGACATGGTCGTGGATTGGCTGGCCGCTGGGGTCGATCCTCATAACGCCACTTTGTTTATCCAGTCGCGGATTCCGGCTCATGCGGAGCTGAGCGTGCTTTTATCAATGATTACTCCGATTTCCTGGCTCGAGCGCGTCCCATCGTATAAGGATCAACAGCTCCAGCTCAAAGAATTCGACCTCTCGACCTATGGCTTTCTGGGTTACCCGCTGCTCCAAAGCGCTGATATCCTCGCCTATCGTGCGGGATTGGTGCCTGTAGGAGAGGATCAGGTCGCGCACGTGGAACTGACTCGGGAGGTGGCGCGCCGGTTCAACCACCTGTATGGGCGCGAATCGGGTTACGAGGACCGGGCCGAAGAGGCGATTAAGAAAATGGGAAAAAAGAACGCCAAGCTCTACCGTGAATTACGCACGGCTTACCTGGAGAAGGGCGATCGTGAAGCCTTGGAGACAGCCCGTGCTTTGTTGGAACGGCAAAGGAACATCACGCTCGGCGACAAGGAAAGGCTGTTCGGCTTTCTGGAGGGAGGCGGGAGAATCATTCTACCGGAACCGCAGGCGCTGTTGACGCACGCGCCCAAGATGCCAGGGCTGGATGGACGCAAGATGTCAAAATCCTATGACAACGTCATCAGTCTCCGCGATCCACCGGTGGAGGTGGAAAAGAAACTTCGGACCATGCCCACCGACCCGGCGCGCGTGCATCGAAACGACGCGGGCAATCCGGACAAGTGCCCGGTGTGGGATTTCCATTTGATCTATTCCGATGAAGCGCGCCAGGACTGGGTGCAAAAAGGCTGTCGATCGGCGAAAATTGGTTGTCTCGAATGCAAACAGACGATCATTGATGCCGTACAGGCGGAATTGAAACCGTTGCAGGAGCGCACTATGGAGTTCTCCCGCGATCCGTTGCTCGTCAAGAATATTATTGCCGACGGCTGCAAGCGTGCGCAGGACGCGGCGGAATCCACTCTGGTGGACGTGCGCGCCGCCATGGGGCTGGGCTACAGTTGATGAGCATGCCAACCGACAGCGAAACCCCGGTGGCCGTGGTCCACGGCGAAACCCTCACCCGGTTACCGGAGGATTTGTACATCCCGCCGGATGCCCTGGAAGTATTTCTCGAAACCTTCCAGGGTCCGCTCGATCTTCTGCTCTACCTGATTCGCAAGCAGAACCTCAATATCCTCGATATCCCGATCGCCGAAGTTACGCGTCAGTACATGGGCTACGTGGAACTGATGCAGACCGTCAAGCTCGAGCTAGCCGCGGAGTATCTGGTCATGGCGGCGATGCTGGCGGAAATCAAATCGCGCATGCTCCTGCCGAGCCCGGCCGGCGAAGAAGACGAGGAAACGGATCCACGCGCCGAGCTGGTGCGGCGCCTACAGGAATACGAACGTTACCGCGTCGCCGCCGAATCGCTGGACAACCGGCCGCGTGTGGGGCGTGAGGTGCATCTGGTGGTCATCGAGAACGATCTGCCGCCGGTCAAGCGAATTGAGCCGAACGTCAGCCTGTTCGAAATGATGGATGCCTTCAAGGAAGTGCTTGTACGTGCCGAGCTTTATCGGCATCATCATGTGCAATTGGAACCTTTGTCGGTGCGCGAGCGCATGACCCGGATTCTGGCAAGGATCAACAGCGAGGCGTTTGTAAGTTTCGAGGAGATGTTCGATCTGCACGAAGGTCGTCGTGGTTTGGTGGTGACTTTCATTGCCATTCTCGAGCTTCTCAAGGAATCCCTGGTCGTGGTGGTTCAGCAGGAACCCTACGCGCCGATTCATCTCAAGGCGGCGGCCTGATGAGTGAACCCAACGTCGAACTGAAAAACATCATCGAAGCGGCCCTGCTGGTCGCCGGCCAGCCGCTCACCCTCGACAAGATACTGACCATGTTCCCTTCCGAATCGCCGCCCACACGCGAGGAAATCCGCGCGGTACTGGAAATGCTCGAGGAAGAGTACGCCGAGCGCGTGGTGGAACTGAAGCAGATCGACCGTTCCTGGCGCTTCCAGACGCGCGAAAAATATGCGCCCTGGGTCACCCGTCTGGCCGAGGAACGTCCGGTACGCTATTCACGCGCGCTTCTCGAAACTCTCGCCATCATTGCCTATCGCCAGCCGGTGACGCGCGGGGATATCGAAAATATCCGCGGTGTGTCCGTCAGCACCGAGATTATCAAAACGCTGGTCGGGCGCGAGTGGATTCGCCAAGTGGGTGTGCGCAATGTCCCGGGGCGGCCAGCCCTTTACGGCACCACCAGAGAATTCCTGGAGCATTTCAATCTGAAGAACCTGGAAGAACTGCCGTCGTTGTCGGCCTTGCGCGATCTGGATGTCATCAGCAACGAGCTGAATCTGCGTCTGGATCTCGAACAGCATGCAGAATCTTCCCGCGTCGACGTGACAGCTGCCGAGGGCGACGCTCACGGCGGCGTGAGGGAGGAGCAGGAATCGGAGATCTTGTCCGAGGCCAAAACCGCCGAGCGTGAGTGAAAAACTCCAGAAGGTTCTGGCCCGCGCCGGATTGGGTTCGCGCCGCCAAATCGAACGCTGGATAACCGAAGGACGCATCAGCATCGACGGTAAGCCCGCCACGCTCGGCGCGCGCGTTACCCCCGGCCAAATCCTGCGCGTAGACGGACGGACTGTCCC
>JANLIC010000147.1 GCA_024654125.1 Sulfuricaulis sp.
ACTGCCTGAAAGGCAATACGGATAACCGCGCCTCTCTTACTATTTTGTAGATCAAGTTTCATCCCAATAACAGCCATCAAAGTCCGATCCAGGCCTCATGGGTGCTGAGAGTGTAAATCAGCACACTGACACGTGAATTCGGGTATTTCTCCGTCTTCAGCGTTACTTTGCCCCAGAAGACCTTCCATGGCAGGTCCTCCAGAGACTTGAGATAGCGCATGACGTCCAGATACCCGCCTTTCACCTCGATGTTCATTCCGTGCTTGTAAACCAGCGGGCCCTTGCCGCCGACGCCCGCCGCGTTCTCGACCAGCGGCGCGGCCGGTAGACTCTCTACCTTGAGCACCTCCAGTCCGCGGTTTTTGAGCAGCATCTGCTCCATGAGCCGCGCCATTTCCTTCGGCGACACCAGTCCGGTCGTGACACGGACCAACTCGGAATCCACGGTTTTAAGGTTTTCCCGCAAGGCCGCGAGCTTCTGGCGCTTGGCGGCCTCGGGATCCACCCCGGTGGACGCCAGCGCCTGGACCTGCGACTCCAGCGCCTGGGTTTCCACACGTTTCTGGTTGACCAGTAGTTGCAGCTTGTCTTTTTCCACGTTCACAGGGCCGAACAGAACATTCACTGTCAGGAAATAAAGCGCCGCCAGCAGCGTGATGAAAATCAGGGCGCGTTCGCGCAAGGACATGGCGTCGATACGGCCGGCCAGACCCTTCAGCTGAGTTTTGAGATCATCGGAGGTCATGGTTATCCCGGGTTAACGACAGTTCTGGCCTGGAACTCCACAAACAGTGTTTCCGGATTCTTGGAATCCGAGTCTGGGCGATGCATCTGGAATGTCTGGAACTCAATACCGGACAGATTTTTTTCCGACGACAGTTTCTGCATGTAACGCGGCACCAGCTCAGGATTGGTGGTACGTCCGGCCAGCATCATCTGCTCCGCCGCTCCCGTGATGTCAAAACCGGTCAACCATACGCCGGGAATCCGCTGGCGCGCGAAAGAAGCGAAATAATCCGAAAACCCGGTGGTGTTGCTGAAGACACCACGTTTTAAAATATCCTGGATTTGCTGCTTGGCGACAATATCGCTTTCAAGGCGCGTGATTTCCTTGTCAAGCTCGGAGGGACCCTTTCCCCGTCCGAATTTTTCGGAGGCATCGGCCAGGCGCTTGGACGCGATGGCATGGTTTTGTTCCACCCGCTTGAGCTCGCTTTTCAGGGCCGCACTCTGCCACCAGGTAAAGGCATACAGCGCCGCCACGCCGATGGCGATCAGACCGAACGACTGTAACATGGCCACCGTCGAGAATTTCTTCTCTTCCTTGCGGAAGATCGGCTGATAAAGATTGATCTGCTGGCTCACAGCTCCGCCTCCGGAAAACTCATCATGAAACTCTCGCGCCCGTTGTCGGCGTCTGGCGCCATTCGCCGGTCGCATCCCCTCGCTTCGCGAGTGGGGCGCCCCGGAGCGTCGGCCGAGGGACCCGCGCAGCGGGATCGGCCAGCGGAGGGGACGCCAGCGACCGCGAACGGGGCACCTGCATCCCGCGCAGCGGTCGCATCCCCAGAGGGGCCCCTGCTCCGCGCTGCTCGGTCGCCATCTCCGCGGCTCATAGCGCCCGCTCCTCTTGCCGCAACGCCGCGCCCAATACCGTGAGACAGGCAGACTGAAGCTCGGGCCTTGCTTCCACCTCGCATTCCATGAGTTTCGTCAAATCCATGGTGATGATATTGGCGTTGAGATTGGCCTTGAGGAAATCCACCAGACCCGGGATCTCGCGGGGCATGGGGGCGAGCGCCAGCGTGGAGATGGGTGCCTGACGGAAATGACTGTCGTAGTAGTCGAGCGAGCGCTGCACCTCAAGCGCAATGCGATCGAACAATTCGTTGGAGTCCTGAAACGACGTCATGAGGTCGAAGCCGATGTCGATATTGCGGCTCAGATAGATATCCCCCTGCTTGCTGATGGTGATCAGGCCGCCGGCGGGCGAGAAGGACAGCAGCACGACACCTTTTGCCTCTTCCGGCAGCAAGGACGCCAGGTTGCGCTGGGACATCTCGGGAATGTCGATGACGTCGAGATTAATTCCGGCCGCGCTCATCATGTCCGCGCGCTTCTGGATGGCCATGCTACGCGCGGCGACGGCATACATCGAGCGCGCCCGACCCGCGGCCTTTTCTCCCGGCAGCTCGAAGACGTCGAGCGTGGCGTCATTGATATGGAAATCAATTAGGTCCTTGATGCGCCAGCGGATCGCGGCGCGCAATTCATCCGGCGGCACGTCCGGTGCCTCGGTCAACAGCAGCGAATATTCATTGGCATCGAGCACCGTGGTGCAGCGCGAACGCGCCAGCTCGTAATCGGCGGCCGCACGCTCCAGCACCTTTTCCTGGCCCTGTTCACCCCAGGGACGGAAATCCAGCAGCGTCAGCGCCGGCATACGCCCGGTCATGCGCTCGATGCGCGCGATGCACAGGCCATCCGACTGCAGTCCGATGCCGGTGAGTCCGGGCAGCATTTTCTTTTTCAGAAACGGTAACAGGGAAATTCTCCTTATCCCGAATGAACCCCTTCACAACGCAAAAACATCGCCAATCCCCCAGACATCAGCATTATTGCTTGATTTTCTGAGGTTTAGGTTAAGAATCGTCCAATAACCCCCTGTTGTCAATGCAGTTTCCGGGCCGGGAAATGGCGAAAAGACTGACAGGTGCTCGCTTTTTTTAGTTACAGCGCGAGCGGGGCTTATCACGGCCTCGGGAGGACGACTTCGGGGAGATCAATAGCGTTCGCGCTGGTAAATGTGCCGCGGACTGCCGCGATACAGCCCAAAAGTGGCGCGGCCGGTGGGATCCTCTTCGCTGTTATTCCCGTCCCAGTCAAACCGCAGCCAGGTCCGAGCGGGCAGATCCATGCGGGCATCGGCGTAACCTTCAGCCATGGGTGCCGTAAAACTTAGCGCGCCTACTCCGGTGAGAGGCAGCGGTGATACGACTGTCACAGTTGTAGTTGAAGCAGGGTTTTTTATTTTAATTGTCGGCACTCCCAGCCCAGGAGGTGGAAGATGGACATTATTTGTCAAATCGAGAATAGTGCCGTCGAGCGCGGTGCAGGTATCGAAGTCATTTTTGACCCAGCCATCGGATGAGAAGTATTCCACCCGCATCGGCAATGACAGGGCCACAAGTTCCGAGCCGTAGGCATTGAATATCCGGAGACGACCGCTGCGGATTTCTGCGTTGGGTTCGGTAATACCGGTGTAATTGGAACTAACTGAGTCAGTATCGGTGGCGCGCAATTTCAGCGTCCAGGGAACGGTTTCTTTGCGCAGTCCAGGTGCGGCCGGGTTTGGCAAGGTATAGGTGACATCGAGTTCGTTCCTGACTCCACTAACAAAATCTGCCGCCAATAGCGTTGCATTCGTAAATGTTCCGGTCCCGCTATTGGCATCGGAGATGGTGGTGTCCTTGGAAAAAATTACCCCACTCCCAAAATCGCGATAGTTGGTCGTGGTAGCGCCACCTTTGGCGCGCGCTGTTACCGCTACATTTGAAAATGGCTGTTCGGAATAGGTGAATCTGGTTCCAACCGGGCCACAGGTTGCCGTTACGGCAACATCAAAATAGGCCGGCGTGAAGCGCCCCACCACACCGTTGTTAGTCTGCAGATTGATTCCGCTGTTGAGATAATCCGTAGCAGTACCACGGATGGTAAAGCTACCAACCTCACTGTACCGCCAGTCGGTCGGCGCAGCGGAGCCGCTGCCGAAACTCGCCTGGGCAATCGTACCCGAACCGGGACTCGAAGCGCGATCGAGCGTGCCTGCCGTGCCGGTTCCAACCGGTGTATCCGAAGGAGTCGCCGGCGTGAAGGGTGTTGTAGCCGACACTACCGTATCCCATGCATACCGAAGTGTTGCACCGTTATTTGAGAGGTCGGCGCCACTATCGTGGACACCGTCATTATTGCTGTCATCCCCCGATTCCCACAGTATCCCACGCACGGTAGCGGTGAAATTCGTGCCGGCCGAGGTAACAATGCTGCCGGTCGCTGCATTGTTACCGGTGTTACCAGTGACATCGATGTGCAAGGCAAAGGGGCGCACGGTCAAGGTGCTGGAAGCGCCGAGGATATCGACAGTCGTGGCGAACGTACGGGTGTCATCGCGCAGGTTGAGCACATATTTGCCGACATCGCTCGTGATGAGGTTGAAGTTGGCGACACCGTTGGTGAAGCTCAGGGTCGTCAGGTTATTCGAGGCGGGGTTGACCGCCGGCGCAGAGTTGGGCAGCGTCAAGGAGCCGATCACGGGCGCATTGGCGCCGGTGGGATGATCCGTGTCTGCCGTGTACCAGGCATCCAGATTTTTGGCGCCGCCATAGCCTGAGGCAATCGAACAATTATTGCAGGTGGTCGGATTAACCCGCGTGCAGCGCCACAGTTCGGCCTTCATGGCATGATCACGACCGGCCACTGGCGTTGTGCCCAACGCATCGGTCGGGCTGACGACAAAGGCATTGTCGAGATAACTGACCGTACTGGATGTCCTGGAACTCGTGGGCACGGTGGAGTCCACGACCGTCGCCGTCAGGTCTTCGGCGCGTTGATTATCGAGCGTCAGTACGATCGAACCATTATCGCCCGCCACAAACGTATAGGTCGCTGCTCCGTTGTCTGCGCCAGGCGTCAGCGTGCCTTGCGGGATCGGCGCCGACGTCGATTTGGCCCAGGTACCGTGAGCAGAGGACGTTGACAGGGTCACGGTGCCGGTGTAAGCCGTCAGCGTATTGTTCGAGGAATCCTTGGCCACGATCGTCACGGTTTGCGGCACACAGGTGCTGGCCGATGCAGAGACCGTGATTTCGAAATGATCAACGCCGGAAAGCGATGACTGCGACGTGGCGCAGATGCGCAGGCTGTCGATTTCGTGAATATTGGTGCTGCCGCCGGATGAACCGGTGTAGGAAAGCAGCCAGCTGGTCGGCACCGCCGCCTGCCCCGCCTGCGCCTTGGCATCGTAAGGGGCGACGAGTGACACATAACCAGCGCCGGTATTGCGCTCCACCGACACGAACGCGTTAACGGCGTTCGAGTGATCGACAATAATGCGATATTTGTGCGGTGGGCTGGCCGCGCCATTGTTGTCCACCTGGGGCGTCAGGGTGCCGGTACCGGCATGGTAGGTATAACCGGTCGTGCCCGATCCGGATCCGCGTATCGAAACCGAATCCACAAAAAATCCCGGACCGCCCTGACGTCCTTCAGTGGGGTTGGAGAAGTTGCCGTATTCATCCATGCCGACACCCAACCAACCACCGGCAAATCCGTTCACCACCGACGGGGTGGAGCGCTGGGCATATCCCAAGGAACCGCCATACGCCCCGGGCGCGGGCGCGACAGTGCTGTCCGAGAAGGTAACGGCAATACCGTCAGCGCCGCTGCCGCCATAGGCAAAATGTTCGAATTCCACTTCGATACGGTTTCCCGCGCCCGGGAACAGGCGTTGGAGTTTCGCCATCGTGGCAAGATTGCCGGCGGTATTCGTCATGCGCAGGCGGTTACTGAAAATGACCGGGTCGCCGAAAGTGCCGCCACTGTTCGAGACGATCCAGTCCGAACCGGGCGGACCGTTGGCCCGGTTGAAATTATCGCTCCAGCACACCAGCGGCGTCGGCCGGAGGGAAATGGACTGAACCGCGCCGCTGTCCGCATGGCCGCCCACCGTGGCGGTGCGCGTGTTGGTCGCGCCGGCGGAGGTGCGGACTTCATAATTGATTTCCATCGATATGCCGGCGTCAACGCTCGGCGTCAGCGACGCCACATCCACCACCTCGGTCATGCCACCGGGGAAGGTCCAGGTGCGCGAGCTCGTCAATTCATGGATCGTGACGAGCATGCCGTCGTCCAGCGTGGTGGTGACGCTCGGGGCCATGTGGCTGGTGGAACTGGCCGTGGCGTTGCCGGCCTCGGCATCATACGGCGGTACCGTGTTGTCCACGCCACTGAAACTGGCGATGCCGCCGACGGCACCGCCGAAACCCGAGACGGACATGGTCCAGGTATAGCTCGCGGGTTCGCTCGCCCCGGCCACCCGGTAATACGTCGCCAAGGCGCTGGAAGTAGCGCTGGTCTGCGTGACCTCCCGGATCTGCGTCCATCCGCTCGGAGGGGTAATGGTAACGGCGCTCGATGTCCTGGCCACCGAGGCGATCATGACATCTCTGGCCACGGTGCCCGTGGGTACGTTGATCGTCAGGCTGACACTGGAAGTGGGGGCGGGACGCAGCGCGAAGATGACACCATAGTTCGGGTCGCTGCCACTGCTAAGCGCCCAGTTGCTGATACTTTTCGCCCCAGCGGTGGCCTGGAGTTGGTAGTGCAAGGAAATACCGGTATCGCGGGATATATTCAACGAAGAATCGAAAGACTGGCTCCACCCACCCCCCTCAGTCACCGTACCATTGTCCCTGATCATCGCGGCCACCAGCAGCATGGCCGTGGGCGAGGTCGTATTCTCAGTACCGGTGTCGATGTTGTCAGAATTCTGGCGCACCCAGTTGGCCGCCAGGATCGGGCTGGTCTCGAACGGGCTGGCCGTGTCCACCCCGCTGAAGCGCGCAATCTGTCCCGCCAGCGAGTCGCACGTGCCGGTCTGGGTGATGGTGTTGGGATCGCTACTTGCACTTGTCGCGATGCGCCAGTAGATAGATGCGCGGAATTCCTCGCTGGGGTAAAGGTCGTTGAAATACGGGTTCCATCCGGTCATGGTCACCGTGGCGCCGTTTTCCCTGGCCACCACGACGGCAATCAGCATATCGTCCACGCTGCCCGCCGGAATGGACGGGGTTATGCTGCCGCAATTGTCACGCGTGGCGGAGCCGCCCGCATTGACGTGGGCTATTCCCACACCCGCTGACGCCGTCGACCCGGAAGTGGCAGCGCGGAAATTTACACTGGCAACAGAGGGGACCGACACAGCCAGTGACGCCAGGAAGAACGCCGCCATGAAACTGGCAACGAACATCCCACTCCGCTTACGTCCCGGACGTCGTAAAGTATCGCTGTTGGCCGTGTATGCGCTGATCGAGTATCTAACGGAAGTCATGAAAAATTTGGACTCATGGACAAAGCTGACGCGCCGGCATCGAGCCGCGTGGTTGATGGACGTACCCCTGTTTTAAGGATAGTCCAAACCGGCCTGGCCGTTGCCACCCTGTGTCAAGTCAATGACTTAGGGCGGTGGAGGCGCATTGGTCACGCTGATTTGCATGCGGCGTGAAGTGAAATCAGCCTGGCCGAAAGTTCCGGACTGGGCGATGGAGGTGACCACGTAGATGTTGTAAGTGTTACCGCCCTCGCGGTGCTGCGACGAGGCACATTGCACGGTGACGGAAAAACCATCGAGACCCGGGATTGACGCCAGCGAAATGCTGGTGCTGGCGACGCAGCTGGCGTCGACCACCGCCCGGTAGGCGCCCCATTCGAGCCCGGTGCGCGCGGCATGGTAGGCGCGTGCGCCCTGCACCGCGGCGCTGGTGGTGGCGCGCTGCATGCCGCCGATGGTCACCATCATAATTCCGAGGATCGCCAGCACCGTCACGATGAAAATCGCCGCGACCAGCGCGAAGCCGCGTTGCTGCCCCCCACGCCCGGGAATGTCGCGCCTCATGGGAAATTGTCCACGTGCACCTGGTGCAACAGGCGCACCTGCTCGCCGGAGGCGGCGTCACGGACGGTGATGTCGAGGGTGACGAGGCCGGCGCGCGTATTGGTGCCACCCGTGTAGGTGAAGCGGCAGGCCGTAACCGGCCTTGTCAGCAACGCGCTTTGTGTGCCGGCGTCGGAGAGCGGTGCGACCGCCGGATCGTCCGGTTGCGTCGCGTTGACCGTGTAGTCCCAATAGCGCGTGATGGTGCCGGCCGGACCCGGAACGCAGACATAGGTGATGGGCGTATCGACGACGAACACCCGCTGATTGTTCGAAGTATAACGAAAGTGAAAACTCCCGGTGACCAGCTCGACGTTATGTTCGTCGAAACCGTCGTTGACGGCATGGTCATCGACCACAATCCTAAATGTGGTTGTCGCCGGGTTGGTGATGACGCGTGCCCCGCCCAAGAGGCTGGCCGCGTCGGTATAAGTCTCGGTGACTTCCTGGCTGTAAATAGCCAGCCGATGCGTGGTCGAGGGAAACGGCAGACCGAACAGATTCTCGATGTTGCGAAAATGGCCGATGGCATTGAACCCGTCCAAGTCTGCTCCGTTAAATCGCAAACGGTATTTCGCCGCCGAATGGTTGTGCGTCGTCGGGCTACCGAGCGTGCCCGGTCCGTCACGATAGCGCGCGCCGTCGATGGTATTGAGCATTTCAATCGCGCTGCGGCCGCCGACCGTGGTGACGCGCACGCTGTTCGGCAGCGCCTGGCGGATGTCGCGGGCGGTGCGGCGCAGCGCCATCTCGGCGGCGTCCACCAGCTCGGCGCGCCGCACCTGCGCCTGGAAACCCTCGATCGGACGCACGATGAACGTGCCCAGCACCACGGCGATGATGCCGGTAATGGTGATCACCACGACCAGTTCGATGAGCGTCACGCCCCGAAGGCGGTGCGCGCAGGGTGACATCGGTCGTCTGGCGGTATCGGTCGGGCGCATGGAGCGGATCAGTAGTTCGTGCGATAACCGCTGATCAGGACGCTGCCGCCGAACGGTGATGTCACCGTGACCTCCACCCGCTCCGCATTGCTGGCCGTAACGACTGTCAGCGCCCGGGCCAACACCTGCACAGTGGCGACATAGTTTTGCAGGCCGTCGATCGGTTGACCCGACTGGTCGCAGATGCAGCTGCCCGGAGCCGGACAGGCGGCGGTGGCCGAGTACCCCTGGACGACCGTAAGACAGCCGTTATTGGCCAGGTTGTGATAATCATCGACCTCGTCGTAGTTCGCGCGCGACTCGCCGCCCTCCGGACCGGCGACGGGCACGGCGAAGCGCTTGGCGAGGATCTCCTCCAGATAGGCCTCGGCGATGGCCAGTGACTGATGCGTGATCACGGGATCGGCGCTGGCGCCGGTATTGCGCACGAACACCATGAGGACGCCGGCCAGCGCGACGCCGATGATCACGATGGCGACGATCAGCTCCACCAGGGTCACGCCGCGCATCCCGACAGCAGGCTTACCTGAATTCATAATCGCTCCACGAACCCGGTGGCGCGATGCACCCGGAATTGACGACCACCGACAGTGACCGAGATGGTCGCGGCGACGATATTCGCGCTGCCATCGGGGGCGAATCGGAAATCCTGCGGGTCGAGCGTCACGCCCTCCGGGGCGTTGCGGGTGAAGCCGCTCGCATTCCCCGACGGGTCCGGAATGACGGTCGTGAAGACATCGCATGTGGTCGGGTCGGTCGGGTCAAAGTTGTTATCGCTGAAGAGCGTGAAACCGCCCACCGTCGTCTGCACGCGCACGGCGCAGCCGGTCGCCACCGCGTGCTTCTGCGCATAGCGCACCGCCGAAAGCGTCTCCTCGAAAAAACCGCTCGCGCGGAAGGCGCTGACATCGAAAAACCGCGGGCCGGTGACCGCCGCGATCAGCGCGATGATGATCAGCGTCGCGATCATCTCGACGAG
>JANLIC010000150.1 GCA_024654125.1 Sulfuricaulis sp.
TGAATGCCGTAAGCCTCCGCTTCCAGATAAAGCATCTGCCCGATCGCACCGCATTCCCAGTGAAGCCGCCGATAAAACCAAGGGCCGTAAGCTTTCAGCGATTCCTCGAATTCAGCCAGCATGGCGACGGCGAAAATCCCGTCGGCCGCGATCTGCTGATGGCAACTCACGCTTTCGGCCAGTTTCCGGCAATCGCCACCGGCCAGCCGGAACAACGGCAGGCCATTCGGACAGCCTGGGGGACGTACCCAGTCGAATTCCCTGCCGATCGCGTCGCGCAAATCTGCGTCCTTGGCCGGATGGCGCACTAGTAGATAAAGCCCTGGCGGGACATCCTGCACCCGGTGCACGAACACCAGGAGATGCACGGCCGGCGGCCATGGCAGTGCATTAAAAGGAAATCGCTTTGCCCCTGGCAGGCAGCGTGTCAGCATTGAATAAAATCCTTCCGCCAGGATTCCCGTACGCCCGTTCATCGCCACCGCGCTGCGGCGCTGGCGCACCAAACGCCGCAATAATATCGATGCATCGATTGATTTCGGTTCCTCCGGTTCCGGTATCTTTGTCACTACATAAGGTATCGTGCTGACAACCTTGCGCGAGGCTTTCTCTACTTCATTAATAATCGGCCAGGGTCGATGGGAAGGACTCAGCGTATTGGGGGTGCCGTGCCATTCGTTCTTTGAAATCGCGGCAACCGCCGCGCGCGGGAACGCACCCGAATGACACACGTGCTCCTGTGAATACACCGCGAGCAGACACTCCGGGCGCTCGGATTCCGGATCTTCTCCGCAAGACAGGCCGAGTACATCTGCGATCACTGCGTCGCCGACCTCCTCCAGCAGGGAAGCTTTCCAGCCAAGCGCCGCGGCCGCGAAGCCGATTGCAGCAATCGCATGGCCGACATCATGCTGGCAGTATCGAAACGCGCGGGCACCGTACTTCCATGCCTCGCGCCAGTGGATGGACGACAGACCGATAATCAATGTCAGCGGTGGTAAATCGGCGACAAGCCCGTTCCAGGTTTCCACTGCAAAACGGGACCGCACCTCCAGCGCATGCGCCCGCGGTGCGTAATGGCAGACCACGGGCGTATCGAATAGATTCGCAACCGGACCGCTGATTACATAGGCTTCCGTCGGATGCAGATTTCCACTGGAGGGATTAACGCGCAGTGCCCAGCGGCTGCCGCCGGCCTGTTTCCAAGCCGACAGCGCCATGCTGTCGTATAACAGGCGCGACACGGAATCGCGCGTGAGCGCCGCGGGTTCGAGGCGACCTTCGATCAGCGCCTGGTCGTAGGCAGGACCGTCGGCGATCTGATACTTGTCGAGGGGTATTTCTGTCGCGCCGGCATACCGCCGGAAAGGATCGGGCTGCGTCGCCCAGTCGAGGAGGCCAGGTCCGGGCGCGTAGGCGTGATAATGATGCTTGGTGGCTTCGTGGTAGGCAATGATCTTATCCAGCTTGTCGGACATGACGGAGGATTGTAACGTCCCCTTCAAATCAGGTCCGCTCCGCCATGTCCGCTCCCAGACCGGGACAGCCGGAAGCCGGGACCGGCTGCCACAGACCCGCTGGGCTAGCGTTTCTTCTTTTTCAGGGCCGCCAGGTCACGCATGGCCTTGTCGCGCTCTGCCTTGATTTTCACCATCTCGGCCGCCTGCGCGTCCACGGCAGTCTGCATCTGCTTTGCTTTGGCTCCCGCTGCTTCCGCCGCCTTGCTCTTATCAGCCAGATCTTGCTTGGTGGCATCCAGTTCCTTCTGTTGCTGGGCCAGCTTGGCATTCAGTTCCTCGATTTCCTTTTTCCCGCATCCCACCGGGCCGGCCACCAGCAAGGCCACCAAGGACACCCAAAGCACATAACGCTGCATACACGCTCCTGATAAATTGACTACTATTATTGGTAGAGACTTGTGCGCCACGCCAAATTTCCCTGCGCAGCGATTCAAGATGATACGCGGCACGTGAGGCGAGTCAATGCGCGGCGAATGGCTTCCTAGCCGGTCGGGCTCGGTGGCGACGGAATCAACAACGCACCCAACGGTCCAAGCGTGACAGGAGGGAAAAGATGCGGTTGCCTTCGCTCTATCAATTCTTCCGGCATCAGGTGAGCCACGGTTTTAATCGCCACGGCATCATCGAACCGGCCACGGTGGATTACGTCAGCGACATCCTGACCCGCTTCGCGCAGATTCGACAGCTTTATGCATTGCGGGACGCCGACGGACAACCCATTGAATATATCGTGGACATGCTCGAGGCATGGCAGAATACGCATGGCGAGTCCGCCTGCCGCGGACGATTTATCCTGCGACATCTCGGTGAATACACCCTGTTCATGAGCGGGATTTTCCGCGAACGCCTCATGGCGCGCGGTGAACTCGACTATTACCTGGCGCACGGCAGCAGTGCCTACTGGCGTTGCGCAGACTGCGAGCTGAATCCCCGACAGCGGCGGGTGTACTGGCATTTACATCAGTACTTCGGACACATCTCAAGCACGCTCGACAACATGCGCCGAGAGCAGTTTCCGCTCTCGTCTTCCCCCGATAACATGCTGACCGCCTTCTGGCGGGTTTGAGGGCCTACCGTTCGCGCCAATGGGCGCCGGCCTGGCGCCGGTCTTTCCCGAAGCGCCGCTCCCTCATGATCGGATCCCAGCGCAGGACACCACGCCGGTCGAGATTGTACTGGCGACGGTCAGCCTTGCGCCGATCGCCGTGAACGAGGGAATCGTAAGGAACTCTCTTCTCAATTTGCACGCCACCACCCCGGAACCACAAAACGGGCGGTCCGAACCGCCTCTTTCCCGCCACTCTACCATCTTGGCCGGACTTCCCCAAACCAGACCCCTCCTTCCGTCAACCAAGGGAATCTCCGAACGTTGTAAACCAGACATCAAGGGCGATTTCCCAGAGGCTGGCAGGCCGACCAGCGATGGCCGATGATACGGGGCCCAACGCCGGACCGGCTGGGTGTCAGGGAAGGATGACGACGCGAACAGCGTGACCGGCGGTAACCATTTATAGAGGAATCACCGCTGGACCCGACACAAGCCCTGGATCGTTTTCTCGCCGGTGTCGAGCGGCGTGCGTTCGTGATGGCACGGCTCGCGACCGGCAATGCCGACGATGCGCACGATATCGTTCAGGACGCCATGCTGACGCTGGTCCGCAGCTACGCCAAGCGCAGCGAACAAGAATGGGGGCCGTTGTTTTATACCGTCCTGCAAAGCCGCATTGCCGACTGGCACCGGCGCAACAAGGTTCGCAACCGGTTTCGCGTCTGGTTCGGCGGCAGGGACGAGGATGACGCCGCCGATCCGCTGCAGAACATCGCCGACGGCCGCAGCCCGAACCCGTCGGGACGGTTGCAGGACAAACAGGCGATGGCGGCGCTGGAGTCGGCGATACACACACTGCCGGCGCGGCAACAGCAGGCCTTCCTGCTACGGGTGTGGGAAGGGCTGGACGTGGCGCAGACGGCGCGTGCCATGAAGTGCTCGCAAGGCAGCGTCAAGACGCATTACTCGCGCGCGGTGCACGCGTTGCGCGAACAGCTGGAGGATCATTTGTAGTCATGGCATCTGAAGAGAAATTTCTGCAACACGCGAAACGCGCGCTCGATGCGGCCGAGAAAAATATTGACGCCGGCACCGTCGCGCGCCTGCGCGCTGCGCGCCGCCAGGCCATCGAGCAAGGCCTGCAAAAGACGGCGCGTGAACGTCCGGGCTGGCTGCTGCCGGTGGGCGGCTTCGTCACCGCCGGCATCGCGCTCGCCGTGGCCGGGCTGCTGTGGTTCTCGGCACCGAACGGCAATCTCATGCAGGCCGGCGTCGGTGACATGGAATTGCTGGCGGGGAAAGAGAGCCCTGATTTCTTTGCCGAACTGGAATTTTATGAATGGCTCGAACACCAAGCGAATGCCGGTTAAGCCCTGGTTCGTCGGCCTCGCACTGGTACTCCCCCTGGCCACCGCTGTGGCAGACAAGCGGGAATCGCCGGATTTGGAGTTGATCGAATTTTTAGGAAGCCTTGAAACGCAGGGCGATTCGGGAAAGGAACTTCTGACAGCGATAGATACCGGATTGCTCCCGGAATGGCCGGAGGAGACGCCTTATGATCAAACCCAATAGACGGCTGATATTCGGAATGCTGTTGTTGTGGCCGTTGCTCGCGACGGCGGCGGAAGGCGATGCGACTCTAAACTGGGATCAGCTTAGCGCCGAAGAACAGCAAGTTTTGAAACCCTTTCAGGAACGCTGGGACAGCCTGCCGCCGGAGCGTCGCTCACGCCTTCAACAAGGCGTGAAACGCTGGCAAGCCATGACACCCGAGCAGCGCGAGCAGGCCAAGGAACGCTTCGCCCGCTGGCAGAAGTTATCACCGGAGCAGCGCGAGAAGGCGCGCCAGCGCTACGAACGCTTCCGCCAGTTGCCGCCGGAACAGCAGGAACGCCTGCGACGCCGGCATCAGTGGTTCAAGAACCTGTCGCCGGAACAGCGTATGGAATTGCGTGAGAAGTGGAAAAACATGACACCGGAACAACGTCAGGAATCCAAGGAGAAATGGCCCCGGGACGACCGGGGTTCAATGCGTGATCGCGGCACGATGCCGCATTCTGAGCGACCGGGAAAGATGGGGCCAAGGTAAGCGCACTGCGTTAAAGACTGCTCATCCTGTTTGAAAAAGCCAGTTATCTCTTATCCGCCTTGCCGCGGACCTCGTGCACCGGATATTTCTTCGCATTGATTTCGATCTTGCGGCGGGCGGCATCGAGCAGGTCGATGCCGAGCAGATCGGCCATGCGATTGAGATAGATAAAGACATCCGCCATCTCCTGTTCGACCTCACGCAGGGTTTTCTCGGGCAGCTTCTGGCTTTGCTCCTGCGTCAGCCACTGAAAATGCTCGACCAGCTCGGCGGCCTCGACAATCAGCGCCATGGAGAGGTTCTTGGGCGAATGAAACTGCTCCCAGTCGCGCTCGCGCGCGAATTCGCGCAG
>JANLIC010000156.1 GCA_024654125.1 Sulfuricaulis sp.
GGGACAGGGATATTTGTTTCGATCCATCATTATTATTAAAAGATAGGTCGATCCGACCTGCTACGCAAATCGTTACGCAAAATAAAAGGGGCGGATTTCCGCCCCCAGACAGAACAAAAAGATTTTTTCTCACTCCCCCTCTCCCCGGGGGCAAAGAGCGCGCGTTGTTGCGCCTCGGCTCGCCTCCCTCTTCCTCCGGGAGAGGGTATGAGGGTGAGGGCCCTCTCCCCGACCCCTCTCCCGCAAGTGGGAGAGGGGAATTCAGTAAGATCGGAGCCGAGGCGCGCTACGCGCGCGGTTAGTTCACCTTGGGATCGAGCTCGCCTTTGGCGTAGCGGTTGGTCATAGCCTCGAGCGACAGCGGCTTGATCCTGGACGCCTGGCCGGCACAGCCAAAGGACTCATAGCGCGCCTTGCAGATTTCCTTCATACCCTTGGTGGAAGCGGCGAGCCACTTGCGCGGGTCGAATTCCTTCTTGTTCTCCGCGAGGAACTTGCGCACCGCGCCGGTGGAGGCCATGCGCAGGTCGGTGTCGATGTTGACCTTGCGCACGCCGTGCTTGATGCCCTGCTGGATTTCCTCGACCGGCACGCCGTAGGTCTGGCCCATGTCACCGCCGTAGCTGTTGATCATCTTCAGCCAGTCCTGCGGCACCGAGGACGAGCCATGCATCACCAGATGGGTGTTGGGGATGCGCTTGTGGATCGCCTTGATGCGCTCGATGGCGAGGATGTCGCCGGTGGGCGGGCGGGTGAATTTGTAGGCACCGTGGCTGGTGCCGATGGCGATGGCCAGGGCGTCGACCTTGGTTTTCTTCACAAAGTCCGCCGCCTCGTCCGGGTCGGTCAGCAGTTGCGAATGATCGAGTTTGCCCTCGGCGCCGGAACCGTCCTCTTCGCCGGCCATGCCGGTTTCGAGCGAGCCGAGACAGCCGAGCTCGCCTTCCACGGACACGCCGCAGGCGTGCGCCATGTCAACCACGCGCTTGGTCACGTCCACGTTGTATTCAAAGGTAGCCGGAGTTTTCATGTCTTCCTTCAGCGAGCCGTCCATCATCACGGACGAGAATCCGAGCTGGATCGAACGCTGGCATACCGCCGGCGAGGCGCCGTGGTCCTGGTGCATCACGACGGGAATATGCGGCCATTCCTCGATCGCCGCCAGGATCAGATGGCGCAGAAACGGCGCGCCCGCATATTTGCGCGCCCCGGCCGAAGCCTGAACGATCACCGGGCTGTCGGTCTCGTGCGCCGCTTCCATGATGGCGCGCATCTGTTCGAGGTTATTGACGTTAAACGCTGGCACGCCGTAAGTATGTTCGGCAGCATGATCCAAAAGCTGGCGCAAGGTAATTAAAGCCATGACGGTCTCCTAAATATTGACGAAATGAAACAAATTAATAATCGGGCAATCGGGAGGGAACGGATAGTCCGGAACATGAGAACGCGCGGGCCGCGGCACCTTATCGTTCTGCTACCCCCCGGGCACCACGGATTTCTGTCTTGTCGCGGCGACGCGTTACCCCATCACCCGGGCCCAAGTCGGGACCAGTGGGTGCGGCGTGCCTAAGGCCAAAAACCGGGCTAGCCTAACAGCACGTCCAGGCTTGATCAAGAAAACCGCCGTGACGGCGGGTAATCCACCGGCCAGGTCATCTCCGCGGATGGATTCCATAATTCCCATAGGGGCAAAGCGCTGCGCGGGCTGGACGGGATCTGGGTCCATCCGCTAGATTCAAGGTCTCCCGGCAGTTCACAGGCTTAAGTTAAAAATACGTAGACAAGGAGGCACAGCATGAATCTACAAACACTCCAGGCGACGGCCAAGGAGATGGTGGCCAAGGGCAAGGGCATACTGGCCATGGACGAGAGCACCGGCACGTGTAATAAACGCTTCAAGAAGATTGGCAGCGAAGAGACGGTCGAGCAGCGCCGTGCCTACCGCGACCTGCTCCTGACGTGTCCGGGCCTTTCCAACCACATCAGCGGCGCCATTCTCTACGACGAGACCATCCGTCAGGCCACGCTGAACAACGTGCCGTTCCCGCAGTACGCGGAAAAGCAGGGCATCATTCCCGGCATCAAGGTCGATACCGGCGCCATGAACCTTGCGGGGCATCCGGGCGAGAAGGTGACCGAAGGGCTCGATGGACTGCGCGAGCGTTTCGCCGAGTACCGGAAAATGGGCGCACGCTTCGCCAAGTGGCGCGCCGTTATCACCATCGGTCCGGGTATCCCGTCGCACGCCTGCATCCAGGCCAATGCGCATGCGCTGGCGCGTTATGCGGCGCTGGCCCAGGAAGCGGATCTCGTTCCCATTGTCGAACCCGAGGTGTTGATTGACGGCGACCACACGCTCGAGCGCTGCTACGACGTGACGCGCGCCACATTGCGACGCGTGTTCAGCGAACTTGCCGTGCAGGGCGTCGCGTTCGAGGGCATGATCCTCAAGGCCAGCATGGTGGTTTCGGGCGAGGCGAGTCCGCAGCAGGCAAACGTCGAGGAGGTGGCGCGCGAGACCGTCCGTTGCCTGCTGAATACCGTGCCGCCCGCGGTCGCCGGGATTGCCTTCCTCTCCGGTGGCCAGGGCAACGAGCAGGCCACCGCGCACCTGAACACCATGAACCGTTTATTCAAGAGCCTGCCGTGGCCGCTCACCTTTTCCTATGGACGGGCACTGCAGCAGCCGGCGCTTGAGACCTGGCGCGGCAAGAAGGAGAACGTCGCGCAAGCGCAGAAATTGCTATTGCTTCGCGCCAAACTCAACGGCGCGGCGACACTGGGACAGTACAGCGAGAAGATGGAAAAAGAAGCCGCCTGATACGGCGAGCCTTCGGGCTAGGTAGACCCCGGCAGATTACCGACCATGGCGATCTTCATGGCGTTGGTGCCGCCCAGCACGCCGGTCAGGTCGCCCTTGGTGATGATGACCAGGTCCCCGTCACGCACGGTCCCGCGGCGGCGTAGTTCATCAATCGCCTCCTTGTTGACGGTCGCGTGATCGGAGGTTGTCACTTCGAACACCACGGGATAAACACCGCGGTAAAGACTCACTTTCCGGCGTGTCTCGACGTGGCTGGTCAAGGCGTAGATCGGCACGGCCGAACTGATACGCGACATCCACAGCACGGTAGACCCGGATTCTGTCAGGGCGGCGATGGCCTTCACCGCCAGATGATTCGCCGTGTACATGGTGGCCATGGCGATGGCCTCGTCGACACGCTTGAACATGGCTCGCATGCGATGTGCGGACGTAATGACTTCGGGCTCCTGTTCGGCCACGAGGCATACACGGTCCATGGCCATCACCGCCGCCACCGGAAATTTGCCGACGGCCGTCTCGGCAGACAGCATGATGGCGTCGGTGCCGTCAATGACGGCATTGGCAACATCGGACACCTCAGCGCGCGTGGGAATGGCATTTTCGATCATCGACTCCATCATTTGCGTCGCGGTGATCGACACCTTGTTATGCTCCCGCGCCAGCCGAATCAGTCGCTTCTGAATCGGGGGCACGGCGGCATCCCCCATTTCCACCGCGAGATCTCCGCGCGCAATCATGATCGCATCCGCGGCATCGATGATAGCCTCGATGTTCTTAACCGCTTCCGCGCGTTCGATTTTAGCGATGATCCCACCGTGACCGCCGGCCGCGCGCAATATCTTCCGGGCCTCGTTCACGTCATCGGCGCTGCGTGGGAAAGAGATGGCCACGTAGTCGGCGCGCATCTCGGCGGCGACGCGGATGTCCTCGCGATCCTTGTCCGTCAGCGCCTTGGCCGTCAGGCCGCCGCCCTGACGGTTGAGGCCCTTGTTGTTGGAGAGTTCTCCACCCACCACCACGCGGCAAATCACGGCACTGCCGTCCACCTTGTCTACCCGCAACACGACACGTCCGTCGTCGAGCAGCAGGGTGGCACCGCGTTCGACGTCCTGTGGCAACGCCTTGTACGTGACACCGACACGCTCCTGGTTGCCCGCATCCTGTGGGTGATCGACATCCAGCACAAACGCATCGCCTTCCCGCAGGGTTATCCGTTCGTTCTTGAATTTTCCAATCCGGATTTTCGGGCCTTGCAGGTCCGCCACGACACCGATTTCGCGCCCGTGGGCCTTGGCCCGCTCGCGCACGGTCTCGACGCGGCGTTTGTGGACCTCGTGCCTGTCATGGGAAAAATTGAGCCGCACGACATCTACACCGGCTTCGATTAGCTTGTCGACGATCTTCGGGTCCTCCGTGGCGGGCCCAATGGTGACAACGATTTTGGTTCTACGCAGCAATTTATGTCCTCAGAAACCCAACGCGAAGTCGCGAAGAGGCAGAAATTTTACCGTTTCTATAGTCATATATTATTGTGTCCTTGGCATCTTTGCGTTGAGAATTACTTCTTAGCGCGCTGCTCAAGGATATCAACCGCAGGCAGTTTCTTGCCCTCGAGAAATTCGAGGAAGGCACCGCCCGCCGTGGAGATGTAAGACACCTTGTCATAAATCTTGTACTTTTGGATCGCGGCGATGGTATCGCCGCCACCGGCCAAGGTAAACGCCTGGGTATTGGCGATGGCCTCGGCGATTTTCTTAGTGCCGGCGCCGAACTGATCGAACTCGAAAACGCCGACCGGGCCGTTCCACACCACGGTGCCAGCCTGCATGATGATATCGGCAAGTTCCTGGGCGCTTTTGGGGCCGATGTCAAAAATCATTTCATCGTCGGCAACGCTGCCGGCGTCCTTGAGCACCGCCTTTTCATTGGCGTCGAATTTCTTGCCGACCACTACGTCAACGGCAACGGGAATTCTGGCGTTGCGTTTCTGCATTTTCTCCATCAGCGTCTTGGCCGTCGGGATCAGATCGGCCTCGGCCAGCGACTTGCCGATCTTCTTACCGGCAGCCGCCAGAAAAGTATTGGCAATGCCACCACCCACTACCAGCTGATCGACCTTGTCGGACAGCGATTCGAGCACGGTGAGCTTGGTCGAAACCTTGGAGCCGCCGACTATCGCAACCATCGGGCGCTTCGGATTGAGCAGGGCCTTGGTCAGCGCGTTCAGTTCTTCCACCAGCAACAGGCCGGCACACGCCTGCGGCGCGAATTGCGCCACCCCGTAGGTCGAGGCCTGGGCACGATGCGCGGTGCCGAAGGCATCCATCACAAATATGTCGCAAAGTTTCGCATATTTCTTTGCGGTTTCCTCGACATTCTTCACCTCGCCCTTGTTGAAACGCACGTTTTCCAACAGCACCAGCTCACCCGGCGCCACGTCGAAACCTCCATTGATCCAGTCTTTGATCAGGCGCACCGGCTTTCCGAGCTTATTGGAAAGATCGTCGGCAACGGGTTTAAGCGAATTCTCTTCCGAGTATTCGCCCTCGGTCGGACGGCCGAGGTGCGACATCACCATCACCTTGGCGCCGGCCTTGAGGCAGTGCCGGAAGGTCGGCAGCGAAGCGCTGATGCGCGCGTCGGACGTGATCTTGCCGTCCTTCACCGGCACATTGAGGTCGGAGCGGATCAGGACGCGCTTGCCCTTGAGGTCGAGATCGGTCAGCTTGATGACGGACATGATTTTAAGAATTTATTAGGAATGTCAGCCGCCAAGGCGGAGAGGACAATTGCTCCGGCGCCACCCTGCGCTCGCAGCATTCGAGTATCTTTGTTCAGCACAACGATCTCATCAAAATTCTTTTGAATTCCTATGCGTTTTTGCGGCGAGCGATAATACTAATTATTTCTTGGCCATCACGCGGACCATCTCCAGCACCTTACTGGAGTAACCCCACTCGTTGTCGTACCAGGAAATCACCTTGACGAACGTGCCGTCGAGCGCGATGCCGGCCTCGGCGTCGAACGTGGAGGTATTGCTTTCGCCGCGGAAGTCGGTGGAGACCACTTTTTCCTCGGTGTAGCCGAGCACGCCCTTCATCGATCCTTCCGAGGCCTTCTTCATGGCCGCACAGATCTGCTCATAGGTGGCATCCTTGGTCAGCTCCACAGTGAGATCGACCACGGACACGTCCGAGGTCGGCACGCGGAAGGCCATGCCGGTGAGCTTCTTGTTCAGCTCGGGGATAACCTTGCCCACGGCCTTGGCGGCGCCGGTCGAGGACGGAATGATGTTCTCGAGAATGCCGCGGCCGCCGCGCCAGTCCTTGTTGGACGGGCCGTCAACGGTTTTCTGCGTGGCCGTGGCGGCATGCACCGTGGTCATCAGGCCGCGCTTGATGCCGAAGGTGTCGTTCAGCACCTTGGCGATCGGGGCCAGGCAGTTGGTGGTGCAGGAGGCATTGGAGATGATGG
>JANLIC010000164.1 GCA_024654125.1 Sulfuricaulis sp.
CCGTTGTTTATAGACGTAGCAACCGGAGGTGACTCAGATGAGTCTGACATTAGATGAGAAAAAGGCGGTAGTCGCCGAGGTGTCCGGGAAGTTGACGGACGCGCAGGCGGCCATGCTGGCCGAGTACCGTGGGCTGTCCGTTGCTCAGATGACCGTGCTGCGCCGCAAGGCGCATGAAGGCAAAGTCTATCTGCGCGTGGTCAAGAACACGCTGGCTCGGCGCGCCGTGGAAGGCACGAGCTTCGAATGCCTGAAAGACCAGATGTCCGGTCCGTTGGCATTCGCGGTATCGACCGACCCCGTGCTGGTCGCCAAGATCCTGAGCGAATTCGCGAAGGACAACGAAGCGCTCAAGATCAAGGCCGGTGCCATGGGCGGCAAGCTCATGACGCTGGCGCAGATCCAGGCGCTGGCAGTCTTGCCCGGACGCGAGCAATTGCTGGCCATGCTGCTCGGCACCATGCAGGCGCCGGTCCGGACGTTCGTCCAGACCTTGAACGAGGTCCCGACGAAGTTCGTCAGGGCCCTGGCTGCCGTGCGCGACGCCAAGGCCAGCGCCGCCTAATCGATCAATCATTCAAGATTTAATTTTCAGGAGATTTATCATGGCTGTTTCGAAAGAAGAGATTCTTAATACCATTTCCAGCATGTCCGTGCTGGAGCTGTCCGAGTTGATCAAGGAGATGGAAACCAAGTTCGGCGTTTCCGCCGCCGCCGTGGCCGTTGCCGCGCCGGCCGCTGCCGCGGCCGCACCGGCCGAGGCCAAGGACGCCTTCGACGTCATCTTAGCGGCCGCGGGCGACAACAAGGTGGGTGTCATCAAGGCGGTTCGTGCCGTAACCACCCTGGGCCTGAAGGAAGCCAAGGACCTGGTGGAAGGGGCTCCACAAACCGTGAAAGAAGCGGTGCCGAAGGCCGACGCCGAAAAGATGAAGAAGGAACTCGAAGCTGCCGGCGCCAAGGTCGAGCTCAAGTAAATTGGCGCCGGTCGCCAAAACATCCGCCCCGGGCGGATGCATATATATAGTCTGTGCGGGTAGTGCCGGCGGCGTGTTGCCGCCGGCCCTCTCGCTCGTTGTCTAAGTGCTAAACGGCATTAGTCGTACCGGTCCGTGACGCTGTTTCTCTTAAGAGAACCGAGGAAAGCATGACCTACTCATTCACCGAGAAGAAACTCATTCGCAAGAACTTTGGCAAACGCCCTGGCGTATTAAAAGTTCCCTATCTCCTCGAAATACAGAAGGAATCCTACCGTCAGTGCCTGCAGGCCGAGAGCCCCCCGGAGCAGCGCATCGACCAGGGTTTGCAGGCCGCCTTCAAGACGGTGTTTCCGATCGAGAGTTACAACGGCAATGCGGCGCTGGAGTTCGTCAGCTACCGCCTCGGGACTCCGCCATTCGATGTCAAGGAATGCCAGCAGCGCGGACTGATCTACGCGGCGCCGCTGCGCGCCCTGTTGCGTCTGGTGGTGTTCGAGAAGGACGAGGCCACCGGCACCAAGACGGTGCGCGATATCAAGGAACAGGAAGTGTACATGGGTGAAATCCCGCTCATGACCGACAACGGCACCTTCGTCATCAACGGTACCGAGCGCGTCATCGTCTCCCAGCTGCACCGCTCACCGGGTGTGTTCTTCGAGCACGACTATGGCAAGACGCACTCGTCCGGAAAACTGCTGTTTTCGGCACGCGTGATTCCCTACCGCGGTTCGTGGCTCGATTTCGAGTTCGATCCCAAGGATTACTTGTATGTGCGTATCGACCGCCGGCGCAAGTTGGCCGCCACGATCCTGCTGCGCGCCATCGGCATGTCCACCCAGGAAATTCTGGCGACCTTTTTCGAGACCGACACCTTCCACCTGGTGAAGAACGAAATCCGGCTCGATCTCATTCCCAATCGCCTGCGCGGTATGCAGTTCGAATTCGACGTGAAGACCCCGAAAGGCGAGATCCTCATCGAGGCCGGCCGGCGTATTTCCGGACGTCATGTGCGCGAGCTGGAAAAATCCAAGCTCAAGCAACTGACCATTGAACCCAGTTTTCTCATCGGTCGCTCACTGGCCGAGGACATGGTTCATCCGCAGACCGGCGAACTGCTGGCGCAGGCCAATGACCTGGTCTCCAAAGATCTGATCGATAAGTTATTCGAAGCCGGCATCGGGCAGGTCAAGACGGTTTACACCAATGACCTCGACCAGGGATCGTTCATTTCCGACACCCTGCGTCTCGACCCCACGCGTGACGCCCTGGAAGCGCAGATCGAGATCTATCGCATGATGCGCCCTGGCGAGCCGCCGACGCGCGATGCCGCCCAGACGCTGTTCAACAATCTTTTCTTCAGTTCCGACCGTTACGATTTGTCCGCCGTTGGACGCATGAAATTCAACCGCCGCGTCGGCCGGGGCATGGACGAGGGCCCGGGCATCCTGACCCGGGAAGACATCGTCGATGCGATGAAGATTCTGATCGAACTCAAGAACGGCAAAGGCGAGATCGACGACATCGATCACCTCGGCAACCGCCGCGTGCGTTCGGTCGGCGAGCTGGCGGAAAACCAGTTCCGCGTGGGCCTGGTGCGCGTCGAGCGCGCGGTCAAGGAGCGCCTGTCGCTGGCCGAATCGGAAGGGCTGATGCCGCAGGAACTGATCAACGCCAAACCCGTATCCGCGGTAATCAAGGAATTCTTCGGGTCCAGTCAGCTTTCGCAATTCATGGACCAGACCAATCCGCTGTCCGAGATCACGCATAAGCGCCGCGTCTCGGCGCTCGGCCCTGGCGGGCTGACGCGCGAGCGCGCCGGATTCGAGGTGCGCGACGTGCATCCGACGCATTACGGCCGCGTGTGTCCGATCGAAACGCCGGAGGGCCCGAATATCGGCCTGATTAATTCGCTCGCGGTCTACGCTCGCACCAATGAATACGGTTTCCTCGAGACGCCGTATCGCAAGGTCAACAACGGCAAGGTGACCGATGAGGTGAACTACCTGTCCGCGATCGAAGAGAGCAAGTTCATGATCGCGCAGGCGAACGCCACGCTCGACAGCCGCGGGCACCTAATCGATGAGTTGGTTTCCTGCCGTTTCAAGAACGAGTTCATGTTGTCGATGCCGGACAAGGTGGAATACATCGACGTCGCCCCCTCGCAGATCGTGTCGGTCGCGGCCTCGCTGATTCCGTTCCTCGAGCACGATGACGCCAACCGCGCGCTCATGGGTTCTAACATGCAACGCCAGGCGGTGCCCTGCCTCAAAACCGAGAAGCCGCTGGTCGGCACCGGGATTGAGCGCATCGTGGCGATCGACTCGGGCGCCACCGTGGTGGCGAAACGTGGCGGGGCCGTGGATTCCGTGGACGCCTCACGGATTGTTGTACGAGTCAATGATGACGAGACGAAACCGGGCGAGGTCGGGGTGGACATCTACAACTTGACCAAGTACCAGCGCTCGAACCAGAACACCAACATCAACCAGAAGCCGTTGGTGAAAGTGGGCGACGTCATCGCCAAGGGCGATGTGCTGGCTGACGGCCAGTCCACTGACATGGGCGAGCTGGCACTGGGGCGCAACATCCTGGTCGCGTTCATGCCGTGGAACGGTTACAACTTCGAGGATTCGATCCTCATCTCCGAGCGCGTGGTGGTGAACGACTATTTCACCACCATCCATATCGAGGAACTCCAGACGGTGGCGCGCGACACCAAGCTTGGGCCCGAGGATATCACACGCGATATCCCGAACGTGGGCGAAACGGCCCTGGCCAAGCTGGACGAATCCGGCATTGTTTATATCGGCGCCGAGGTGGACGCCGGCGACATCCTGGTCGGCAAGGTCACGCCCAAGGGCGAAACCCAGCTGACACCGGAAGAGAAATTGCTGCGTGCGATCTTCGGCGAGAAGGCCTCGGACGTGAAGGACACGAGCCTGCGTGTACCGTCCGGTATCTCCGGCACGGTCATCGACGTGCAGGTGTTTACGCGCGAAGGCGTGGAAAAGGATGCGCGCGCCAAGAGCATCGAGGAATCGGGTCTGGCGAGCATTCGCAAGGATCTGGATGACCAGTACCGCATCCTGGAAAACGATGCCTATGCGCGACTGGAGCGCCAGCTCATCGGCAAGGTCGCCGACGGCGGTCCGGCGGGACTGAAGAACGGCGATAAAATCACCAAGGGTTACCTTGACGAACTTTCGCGCAACAAGTGGTTCGATATTCGGCTGAAGAACGAGGAGGCCTCGCAGGCGCTGGAACAGATCCGTGGATACCTGGCGAAGCAGAAGGATCTTTTCGACCAGAAATTCACCGAAAAGAAGGTCAAGCTCACTTCGGGCGATGACCTGGCGCCCGGCGTGCTCAAAATGGTCAAGGTCTACGTCGCCGTGAAGCGCCGCCTACAACCCGGTGACAAGATGGCTGGACGTCACGGCAACAAGGGCGTCATCTCGCGCATCGTCGCGGTCGAGGACATGCCCTATGTCGCCGACGGCACCCCGGCGGACATTGTACTGAATCCGCTCGGCGTGCCGTCACGCATGAACGTGGGTCAGGTGCTGGAAACACATCTGGGTTGGGCCGCGCATGAACTGGGTGCCCAGATCGGCAAGATGCTCGATGAAGAACGCAAGGCCGAGGAACTCCGCCGCTTCATCGACCGTATCTACAACCAGATTGGCCGCAGCGGGCGTAAAGAAGACATCAAATCGCTCACCGACGACGAGATCGTCGAGCTCGCGCGTAACCTGCGCCGGGGTGTGCCGGTCGCGACACCGGTGTTCGACGGCGCCTCCGAGGAAGAGATTAAGGAAATGCTGGTGATGGCGGGATTACCGGCTTCCGGTCAGACCACGCTGTGGGACGGGCGCACCGGCGAATCCTTCGACCGGCCGGTGACCGTGGGCTACATGTACATGCTCAAGCTCAATCACCTGGTGGACGACAAGATGCATGCGCGCTCGACCGGTCCGTACTCGCTGGTCACGCAGCAACCGCTGGGCGGCAAGGCGCAGTTCGGCGGCCAGCGCTTCGGCGAAATGGAAGTGTGGGCGCTCGAGGCCTACGGCGCCTCGTACACGCTGCAGGAAATGCTCACGGTCAAATCCGACGACGTCACGGGGCGCACCAAGATGTTCGAAAACATCGTCAAGGGCGATCATCGCATGGAACCGGGCATGCCCGAGTCCTTCAACGTGCTGGTGAAGGAAATCCGCGCGCTCGGCATCGATATGGAACTGGAGCTGGACAAAGACTAAGCCCCGGCGTGAGACCGAAAGGTAACCGGATTTATTAATCAGTTAGCGATTCAGTTAGCGCAACTTTTGCAGGAGAAGATATCTTGAAAGACCTGTTTAATCTTTTCAAGCAGCCAGGCAAGTCGGAGGATTTCGACGCCATTCGCATCGGGCTTGCCTCCCCGGAGAAAATCCGCTCGTGGTCGTACGGCGAGGTCAAGAAGCCGGAAACCATCAATTACCGCACGTTCAAACCGGAACGTGACGGCCTGTTCTGCGCCAAGATATTCGGACCGGTCAAGGATTACGAATGCCTGTGCGGCAAGTACAAGCGCTTGAAACACCGCGGCGTGATCTGCGAAAAGTGCGGCGTCGAAGTGACGTTGTCCAAGGTTCGCCGTGAACGCATGGGCCATATCGAACTGGCCTCACCGGTGGCGCATATCTGGTTCCTGAAAAGCCTGCCCTCGCGCATGGGCCTGATGCTGGACATAACGCTGCGCGACATCGAGCGCGTGCTGTATTTCGAGGCCTATGTCGTCATCGATCCGGGCATGACGCCGCTGGAGCGGGCTTCGCTGCTTTCGGAAGACGCCTACCTTAATGCCATCGAGCAATATGGCGATGAATTCGACGCGCGCATGGGCGCCGAAGCGGTGCGCGATTTGTTGCGCGCCATCAACCTGGAGGAAGAGGTCACCAAACTGCGCGGAGATCTGGCCGAGACCACCTCCGAGACCAAGATCAAGAAAATCACCAAGCGCCTGAAGGTGCTCGAGGCGTTCAAGTTCTCCGGCAACAAGCCGGAGTGGATGGTGCTCGAAATCCTCCCGGTGCTGCCGCCGGAACTGCGTCCGCTGGTGCCGCTCGACGGCGGGCGCTTTGCCACCTCCGATCTCAACGATTTATACCGGCGTGTCATTAACCGCAACAACCGTCTCAAGCGCCTGCTTGATCTCAATGCGCCGGACATCATCGTGCGCAACGAAAAGCGCATGCTGCAGGAAGCGGTGGACGCGCTGCTCGACAACGGCCGCCGCGGCCGTGCCATCACCGGCGCCAACAAGCGCCAGCTCAAGTCGCTGGCCGATATGATCAAGGGCAAGCAGGGTCGGTTCCGCCAGAATCTGCTCGGCAAGCGCGTGGACTACTCCGGTCGTTCCGTGATCGTGGTCGGCCCCACGCTCCGGTTGCATCAATGCGGCCTGCCGAAGAAAATGGCGCTGGAATTGTTCAAACCGTTCATTTTCAGCAAGCTCGAATCCAAGGGCCTGGCCACCACCATCAAGGCGGCGAAAAAGATGGTCGAACAGGCCGGTCCCGAGGTGTGGGACATTCTTGAGGAAGTGATCCGCGAGCACCCGGTGCTGTTGAACCGCGCGCCGACGCTGCATCGCCTCGGTATTCAGGCGTTCGAGCCGCAACTGGTCGAGGGCAAGGCGATTCAGCTGCATCCGCTGGTTTGCGCCCCCTATAACGCCGACTTCGACGGCGACCAGATGGCAGTGCACATCCCGCTGTCGGTGGAGGCGCAGCTCGAGGCGCGCGCGCTCATGATGTCCACCAACAATATTCTTTCGCCAGCGAATGGCGATCCCATCATCGTGCCGTCGCAGGACATCGTGCTCGGTCTCTATTACATGACCCGCGAGCGTATCAACGCACTTGGCGAGGGTAAGGCCCTCGCCGATGTGGCCGAGGTGCACCGCGCCTATAACAGCGGCCATCTCGCCTTGCAGGCGCGCATCAAGACGCGCATCCATGAAGTGCAGTTCGATGACAAGGGCAAGCCACTTGAAACCCGCAAATTGTATGACACCACCGTGGGCCGGGCGCTGCTGTCGGAAAACCTGCCCAATGGACTTCCGTTCGAGCTCATCAACCGCGTGCTCAAGAAGAAAACGATCTCCGAGCTGATCAACGCCTGCTACCGGCGCGTGGGGCTGAAGGCCACCGTAATCTTCGCCGACCAGTTGATGTACACCGGCTTCGCCTATGCCACGCGCGCGGCGGTGTCCTTCGGCATGGACGACATGATTATCCCGGAGGAAAAGGCCGAGATCATCGGCCAGGCCGAGGGCGAGGTGAAGGCTATTCAGAGCCAGTACGCTTCGGGCCTGTTAACCGACGGCGAGCGCTACAACAAGGTCGTGGACATCTGGACCCACACCTCGGAGCGGGTCGCCAAGACCATGATGGACCAGCTTGGCATCGAAGAAGTGACCAATGCCGAGGGCAAAAAGACCAAGCAGGAATCGTTCAACTCCATCTTCATGATGGCCGATTCCGGCGCACGCGGCAGCGCCGCCCAGATCCGTCAGCTCGCCGGCATGCGTGGCCTCATGGCTAAGCCGGACGGCTCGATCATCGAGACGCCGATCACGGCGAACTTCCGTGAAGGGCTGAATGTGCTGCAGTACTTCATCTCAACCCACGGCGCGCGCAAGGGGCTGGCCGACACCGCGCTGAAGACCGCCAACTCGGGTTATCTCACGCGTCGCCTGGTAGACGTATGCCAGGATCTCGTGGTGACCGAGGACGATTGCGGAACGACCGATGGTGTCACCAAATCCGCTCTCGTTGAAGGCGGCGAAATCGTGATCCCGTTGCGCGACCGCATCCTCGGCCGCGTGGTGATTGGCGACATCCGCGACCCGAGCAATGAAAAGAAGGTGCTGATCCCGGACGGTACGGTGCTGGATGAAAAGGCCGTTGCCCTGCTTGAGGATTGCAACATTGACCAAGTGCAAGTGCGTTCTCCGGTGACCTGCAAGACCCGCTATGGGGTATGCCGCCAGTGCTATGGGCGCGATCTCGGCCGCGGTCACCTCGTCAACCTGGGCGAATCCGTGGGCGTCATCGCCGCGCAGTCGATCGGCGAGCCGGGCACGCAGCTCACGATGCGCACGTTCCACATCGGCGGCGCCGCTTCGCGTGCCACGGCCGTGTCGCGCATCGAGGTCAAGACCACGGGTGTGGCGCGTCTCAAGAATCTCAAGGTCGTGAAGCACGCCAGTGGAAACTATGTCGCCGTATCGCGTTCCGGCGAGCTGATCATCCAGGACGGGCAGGGCCGCAACCGCGAACGTTATAAGCTGCCGTTCGGGGCGGTGCTCTCGGTCCATGATGGTTCCAAGGTAAAGAGCGGCGCCGTGGTCGCCAACTGGGACCCGCACACACACCCGATCATCACCGAGGTGGCGGGCAAGGTTAATTTCAGCGATCTTATCGAAGGCGTCACGGTCAACAAGCAGACCGACGAGATCACGGGCCTGTCGACCTACGTCGTGCTCGATGCCAAGCAGAGGTCCGGCACCAAGGACATCCGCCCGGTGATTACGTTGGTCGATGGCAAGGGCAAGCCGGTCAATATTCCGAGCACGGACATTCCGGCCAAGTACATGCTGCCACCGGGCGCCATCATCACGGTGGAAGACGGCGCCAAGGTCGGCGTGGGCGATGTGCTGGCGCGCATTCCACAGGAGTCGATTAAGACCCGCGATATCACCGGTGGTCTACCGCGGGTGGCAGAACTGTTTGAGGCACGCAAGCCCAAGGACTTTGCGATTCTGGCCGAGGTCAGCGGCGTGATTTCCTTCGGCAAGGAAACCAAGGGCAAGCAGCGTCTGATCATCAACGACAAGGAAGGTGTGGAGCACGAGTACCTGATCCCGAAGGGCCGTCACATCACGGTGTTCGAGGGCGAGACGGTGGAACAGGGAGACACCATCGTCGAGGGAGCGCCGGTCGCGTCCGATATCCTGCGTCTGCTGGGTGTCGAGGCGCTCACCAATTACATCGTGGATGAAATTCAGGACGTGTATCGCCTGCAGGGGGTGAAGATCAACGACAAGCACATCGAGGTGATCGTGCGCCAGATGTTACGCAAGGTGCGGGTGCTGGATTCCGGCGATACCCGCTACCTGCCGGGCGAACAGGCCGAACGCGTGCGCGTGATCGAAGACAACGATCAGATGGTGGCCCAAAAGAAAAAGCCGGCTGTCTTCGAACCGTTACTGCTGGGTATCACCAAGGCATCGCTTTCGACCGAGTCCTTCATTTCCGCGGCTTCGTTCCAGGAAACGACACGCGTGCTGACGGAGGCGGCGATCACGGGTAAGAAGGATCTGCTGCGCGGCCTCAAGGAAAACGTGATCGTCGGCCGCCTGATCCCGGCCGGTACCGGCCTGGCCTATCATCAGCAGCGGCGCCACGATCGTGGCGAGGCCAAGCAGGAGGCCAAGGAACTGAAGCAGTCGCTGACTGGCGCGCTTTCGGAAAAACCCTCGGCGCGTAGTGGTGAAGAAGCGGTGGGGACATAGTAATCTTGCCGGACCCTGCGTCCACCTACTGTGTTTCCGGCGCTGCCTGGAGGCAAGGACGGACAGCAAAAGTCCTGGAAAATGGCTATAAAAGGCCGCTAATGGCTTGACACATAAGGGGTGTGTCCCTAAAATCGCGCCCCTCAGACAGGCCGGGTTTCCGCCGGCCTGTCTTTGTTAAAGCCTCTGAGATTTCTTAAAAGAGCTGTGGCATATCGAGCCGACGGGCCGGGTTCCGCAGGTTCTGCGCTGACCGCGCGACAAATTCGCCAGGAGCGAATGTGGACAGCCAAAGGCTGGCCTGAGCCGTTGTTCGGGGAGGGCGAGCCCCAGGGGTGAGGCGGGGTTTTCGCGGACGCCTATCAATGTGTCCACGCCCGCCGAACGGGCAGACCATGGATGGTCTGCCTTGGACCTTCGAGCGCAGCGGGACGCGGAGCGCTGAAGGGGGCGAGCAATTATAGGTGGCGATTAATAAACCCAAGATTTCCGCGAGAGCGGAGGTCTTTGTTTTGAATCCTGTAACGGTTGGATAAAGAGTTGGATAAAGATGCCGACGATTAACCAGTTAGTGGCCAAGGGGCGTCGACGCCTCCAGAGCAAGAGCAAGGTGCCGGCCCTCGAAGCGTGTCCGCAGCGCCGCGGCGTGTGCACGCGCGTGTACACTACCACGCCGAAGAAACCGAACTCGGCGCTCCGAAAAGTAGCGAAGGTGCGTCTGACCAATGGATACGAGGTCATCACTTATATTGGCGGCGAAGGACACAATTTGCAGGAACACTCCGTGGTATTGATCCGCGGCGGACGCGTGAAGGATCTGCCCGGCGTGCGCTACCACACCGTGCGCGGTTCGCTCGATACCGCCGGCGTCGCCGATCGCAAACAGGGCCGTTCCAAGTACGGCGCCAAGCGCCCGAAGACGTAAAGAGGAAACTATGCCGAGACGCCGAGAAGTTCCCAAGCGTGAAGTCACGCCGGATCCGAAATACCTGAGCGAGACTGTTGCCAAGTTCATCGCGGTGGTAATGAAGAGCGGCAAGAAGTCCGTGGCCGAGAAAATCGTCTATGGCGCGCTCGACACGATTGCCGAGCGCAGCAAGAAGGATCCGATCGAGATGTTCAATCAAGCCCTGACGAACGTCCGGCCTATGGTGGAAGTCAAAAGCCGCCGGGTCGGCGGCGCCACGTATCAGGTGCCGGTTGAAGTGCGCTCGGGGCGCCAAACAGCGCTGGCGATGCGCTGGGTGGTGGAAGCCGCCCGCACCCGCAGCGGCAAATCCATGGCCGCGCGCATGGCGGATGAATTGATGGACGCCGCCGACAAGCGTGGTAATGCCGTCAAGAAGCGTGAAGACGTGCATCGCATGGCCGAGGCCAACAAGGCCTTCTCGCATTACCGCTGGTAATCGATTAACCGTTCTTTATATATAGAGGAATTCAGTCGTGACCCGTACAACCCCCATCGAACGCTACCGGAACATCGGCATCATGGCGCATATCGATGCCGGTAAGACCACGACCACGGAGCGCATCCTGTTCTACACCGGCGTCTCGCACAAGATCGGCGAAGTGCACGACGGCGCCGCCATCATGGACTGGATGGAGCAGGAGCAGGAACGCGGCATTACCATTACTTCGGCGGCGACCACCTGCTTCTGGAAAGGTATGGACCAGTCGCGCCCGGAACACCGCTTCAACATCATCGATACCCCCGGCCACGTCGACTTCACCATTGAAGTTGAGCGCTCGTTGCGCGTTCTGGATGGTGCGATTTTCGTGCTCTGTGCCGTGGGCGGCGTGCAGCCGCAATCCGAGACCGTCTGGCGCCAGGCCAACAAATATAAAGTGCCACGCATCGCGTTCGTGAACAAAATGGACCGTGCCGGCGCCAATTTTCTCCATGTCGTGTCCCAGCTCAAGGAGCGTCTCGGCGCCAATGCCGTGGCGCTGCAGCTGCCCATCGGTGCCGAGGAAGGCTACAAGGGCGTCGTCGACCTTATCAAGATGAAGGCCATTTACTGGGACGATTCTACCCAGGGCATGAAGTTCGAGGAAAAAGAAATTCCCGCCGAGATGCTTGAACAGTGCAAAAAGCAACGCGAGCACATGGTCGAAGCAGCGGCCGAGGCCAACGAAAAAGTGATGGAAAAATATCTTGCCGGTGAAGCGCTGACGATAGACGAAATTAAGCACGGTTTGCGCGAGCGCAATCTGAAGCTCGAAATCGTGCCGGTATTGTGCGGCTCGGCGTTCAAGAACAAGGGCGTGCAAGCAGCGCTTGACGCGGTCATTGATTTTTTGCCCGCGCCGTCAGAGCGCCCCGCCATCAAGGGCCATCTGGACGACAAGGACAGCACCGTCGGCGAGCGCCATGCCTCCGATGAAGAACCGTTTTCCGCCTTGGCGTTCAAGAT
>JANLIC010000181.1 GCA_024654125.1 Sulfuricaulis sp.
ATATGGTTACGCAACATGGCCAGATACTCACGCGTGGAAAACTCGAACGCCGAGAGCGGCGCCGGCTTGCCATGGCCGGGGACAAAGATCGCGTCACCGAAACCACGCAACTTGTCAAACACCTCGATCCAGGACTTCACGTTGCTGCCGTTGATAACGGCCAGCAAACGTCCGCTATATAGGATGTCACCACCGTACACGGCGTTGTCCTTTGGGATATGCACCACCAGCGGGCCGGGGGTATGGGCGGCGCCGAACTGTTTTAGTTTGATGATGAGTCCACCAAGGTCCAGCTCCGCGTCGCCATCCAGGATCCGGTCAGGTGCTTTCGGGACGACAATTGCGCCGGGTTTCAACCCGAGCGCGTTTTCGCTGGCTTGGGCGAACATGCCACCCATTTCCGCCATGCGTTTCGCCTCGGCTGCGGAGGTGATGACCGTCGCGCCCTGGCGGCGAAAGTGCTCGTTTCCCAAGAAACGGTCCGGTTGCGAGTTGGAATTGATCACATATTTCACGGGCGCCGAGGTGATCTTTGCGATGTGTTGTAACATCTCGCGCGCCATCGGTTCGTGATAGCCGGTCTCGATCACCGCCACCGCGTCTTTCCCGACCACGAACGCCAAATTCATCCGGAAACCCTTGTTCTGCGGGTTCGGGCCACCGTGCGGACCGATCCAGGCATATAGATGCTCGGTAACGCGCGTCGGCGGCGGAAGAATTTTGGATTCGGCGGCCACCGCGGTGTGACCGGACAAACAGATTCCACCCGCGATCAGGATAATTGATATCGAAAGTTGGACAGTGGTCGTCATGTTATTAGCCCCTCAGGTAAAGGTGTGGGCAAGTATAGACAACTTCTTGCCCAAGTGCAGCTTTATCAAACTGATAAAAAGTCAGGTCAGTCCGGAATATTTCTACACTTACTATCGTCACGCTCTCTAGCAACTCGAGGAATATTCCGGACTTGATGTCCGTCTATAGCTCTTGTTGTATAAGGATTCTAATCATCGAGGTTGAACACAAGCTTGCTCTGGCACTGCCAGATAGTCTGGCGTCGTTGAATCACGACGTCGCGCATCCAGCGGCGAAGAGGGTTTTTTCTTTGCTGTTGCCCGCGCCGATGCATGTAAAGCGTGAAGTCGATATGAAAATCGATGCGAAGTGGCTGGGCCCCTGCAAGCCCGGTCAACGGCCCGGTGACGTCAGCATGAAGGGAATGCCAGGAATGCCTGAGGGAATGCCCAACATCAACATCCACGATATGATGAAGGGAAGATAACGCCACGCAGGTGCCCGATTCGCTCATTCAGCTGGTTCGGAGAGTCAGCGTCCGGACGGTTGCCACTTCCACCGTCCAACGGGTGATTTCGTCGATCGAGGCGTACGGTGCGTCGATACGATCGGTGGCCGGTTGGTACAGCCGTGCTGTGGGGAATCTTTCGGGAAAGAATCAAACAAAGGAATATTAGACTTTAGCAATCCCGGGCAGTCGCGCTCGGCGATGATCCAGAGAATGGGAACTTTCGGATTCAACGCGTTGGTGGCACGCATTGAATTCATGGTGCCCTCGGGATCAAACCAGGTCAGGCACACGGCCGCCGTGGTGACAACCGAGAATGTCTCCTTCTTGCCCTCGTAGTCATCAAACTGGCTTTTTCATCACCCTCGCCATCGGCAGATCGCGACAAACATACGAAACTTAGGTCTTGGACGAGGGAAACATCTTGGTGTACTTCATGATTTTCAGCTTATTAACTAAGCTCTTCACGCCGGACACGTGTTTCACCACCTCGGCAATGGCGTGATGCTCCTCGGTGCTCGCGGCAATACCTTCCATGGTCACTTTGCCGTTGTCGGCATGGATGGACACTTTAACATCGGCGGTCTTTGGGCTGGCGCGCAGGGCCGCGCGCGCATGAGACTCAAGCGTCAGATTGGTGAGCTTGGCGCGTGATTCCGGCGTTTCCTTGAATTCGGGGCGCTTCAGAAGTTCCTTGATCATGTCCACGCAGGTGGCCACCGACAGTCGCTCGGTGTTAAGCGTGAGGTCGTACTGCATCGGTTCGCCCCAGCCCACACCAAATTGGTGCTGCATGTTCGCGCGGTGCGCTGCGTCGCTGTGCCGGATTTCCTCGGCGACCATATCCGCGTCGTCCGAGCCGAGCGAATTCATGAGCCAATCCACGCGGGTCCTAAACGGCGCACCGACCCGCACGCACGGGATGTGCGAGATCGGGCGCAGCACGTGGGTGGCCCCCCAGCCGCGGATGATGACGTTGCCCTTGGCCGCGAGTTCGAGAATTTCCTCGACCTTGAACAGCGCCAGGCCTGCCTCGTCCGTGCCCCAGCGCTCCAGCAGGCCAGCCTTGCCCTGGAGAAAACGCTGCAAAATGCTCTTGCGCACGTGCATCTTTTCGGCCACGTGATCGATGACCTGGTGGCGCACGATGTCGAGGCCCAGTTCCTCGGCGAGCTTTTCAGCGACAAGCTTTCCCTGCGAACCCATCTCCTGATTCATGGCAATCACCGGCATGGCGTTCCTCCTTGCTATTCCACCGGACGCGCATCGTCCAGATCGTTATTGCCGCGGCGCAGGCGCGCGAGCAGCTTGGTGACCACCGGCCAGAACAGCATCAGCATGGCCAGTCCGCAGATGCTGCCCACCAGACCGTTGGACCAGAAAATGGAGACTTCGCCGCGCGACATCAGCATGGACTGGCGGAACGAGCTTTCCGCCATATCGCCCAGCACCAGCGCCAGCACCAGCGGCGCCAGCGGATAATCCAGCTTCTTGAACAGGTAGCCGACGATGCCGAACACCAGCATCAGCACCACATCCAACATGGCGTTATTCACCGTGTAGGCGCCGATGGCGCAGATCACGATGATGATCGGGGCGATGATGGAAAACGGCACGCGCAGGATCGCCGCCCACCACGGCACCGTGGTCAGCACGATGATCAGGCCGACGATATTGCCGAGGTACATGCTCGCGATCAGGCCCCACACAAAGTCCTTTTGCTCCACGAACAACAACGGCCCGGGTTGCAGGCCCCAGATCAGCAGGCCGCCCAACAGCACCGCCGCCGTCGGCGAGCCAGGAATGCCGAGCGTCAGCATCGGCAGTAACGCGCTGGTGCCGGCGGCATGCGCCGCCGTTTCCGGCGCGATCACTCCCTCAATCTCGCCGGTACCGAATTTTTCCCCGTTTTTGGAGAATCGCTTGGCGATGCCATAACTCATGAACGACGCCGGCGTCGCGCCACCCGGGGTAATTCCCATCCAGCATCCGATCAACGTGCCGCGCAGCGCGGTCATCCAGTATTTTGGCAATTGTTTCCAGGTCTGCCAGACCACACTCGGGTTGATGCGCGCGTGCACGCCCTTGAACGCCAGTCCTTCCTCCATGGTAAGCAGGATCTCGCCAATACCGAACAAACCGATCACCGCGATCAGAAAGTTGAAACCGCGCAGCAGTTCGCCGGTGCCGAAAGTCATGCGCAGCGTACCCGTCACGGTGTCGAGCCCCACGGAGGCGAGCGCGAAGCCGAGCATCATGGCGGCGATGGTCTTGGCCGGATGGCCCTTGCCGAGGCCGACAAAACTGCAGAAGGTCAGCAATTGCACCGCGAAGAATTCAGGCGGGCCGAACTTCAGGGAGAACTTCGCCACCAGCGGCGCCAGAAACGTGATCATGATGACGGCGATCAACGCACCGACGAACGAGGACGTAAAAGCGGCAGTGAGCGCCTCGCCGGCGCGGCCGGCCTTGGCCATGGGATGTCCGTCGAAAGTAGTCGCCACCGACCACGGCTCACCCGGAATATTGAACAGGATGGACGTGATGGCGCCGCCGAACAATGCGCCCCAGTAGATGCAGGAAAGCATGATGATCGCGCTCGTGGGCGACATGGTGAACGTCAGCGGCAGCAGGATGGCCACGCCGTTGGCACCGCCGAGCCCGGGGAGCACCCCGATCAGCACTCCCAGCAGGATGCCGACCAGCATGAACAGCAGATTCTGATACGTGAGGGCGACACTGAAGCCCTGCATCAGGTTACTGAATTCTTCCACGTCTCGGCTCCCCTCGCGGTTGCGGACGACGGATTGTTATCCCCGCCAACCTGAAAAATCAAAAAATCAATGCCAGTGGCATTCGCCCTGACGTCAATAACCGATCAATGTCTCCAGCGGACCCTTGGGCAAGGGCACCAAAAACCAGACCTCGAACAACAGGAACATGACAACGGGCACGATCACACTGATCGGAATGATTCGGGTCCAAGCGAAGCGCCCGTGCCAATACATGAACGCACCGATAAAAAGGGCGGAGGCAACATAAATGCCAATGAAATATGTCGCGACGACATAAATCATAGAGGGAATGAATACCGACAGGACCAGACGGAATTTCTTGTGGCTCACAAAAACACCCGCGACGTCCTTGGCGGAAAACAGGGCGCGCCAAATTGTCCAGACGCTGGCGATACACAAAATAATGCCGATGTAATACGGGAAATAGCCAGCCTGCGGCCCGTCCTCGGCCCAACCGGCCCCGACACGGCGGCTGTCGACGATCACCACGATGCCCAGAATGAAAGTGAACACCGCCACGGCAAATTCCACCGCCCGGGTGGAAACGCCGTGGTGCGGCTTCCCGTCATCGGAATGATTGTTGTCGTTCACGCTGGCTATCACACCCTTGTTATCATCTCGCCGAAGGTCGGGGCAAAAAACAGGGTGAAGACCAGACGACGATCTCCACCCCGTTTCCTGTCTTGAAACCGCTACCGAAACCGCTGGTTCGAAATATTACTGGGCAAGAAACCCGGCGTCCTTCATCAGGCCTTTATGCGTGTCCTCGGCCTTCTGAACCCAGTCGGCGTATTCCTTGCCGGCCATGAAGCTCTGGTTGAACGCGCCCTTCTCCATGAAATCCTTCCATTCGGGCGTCTCGCGCACTTTCTTGAACAGGTCTACATAGAATTTCACCTGATCCTGACTGGCGCCACCGGGCATGAAAATGCCACGCAACATCAGATAGTCCACTTTCACGCCGGCTTCCATGCAGGTGGGGATGTCGCTCCACGACATGGTTTCCGTGATCTTTTCCTTGTACGGAATGCGCTTGTCATCAAATACGCACAGCGGACGCAGTTTGCCGGCGCGCCAGTGGGCGACGGCCTCGATCGGATTGTTCACCGTGGAATCCACGTGCCCGCCGACCAGCTGCACCGCGACGTCACCGCCACCCTTGAAAGGAACGTAGATGAATTTCTTGCCGGTGAACTTGTCGAGGGCGACCGTGATGATCTGGTCTTCCTGCTTCGAACCGGTGCCGGCCATCTTGAACTGGTTGTCGGTGCCGGCCTTCACCGCCGCCAGATAATCCTTGGCGGTCTTATGCGGCGAATCGGCATTGACCCACAGCACGAACTCGTCGAGCGCCAGCATCGCCACCGGCGTGAGGTCCTTCCAGTTGAATGGGATGCCGGTCGCCAGCGGCGTGGTGAAGAGATTGCTCAGGGTGATGATGATTTTGTGCGGATCGCCCTTGCTGTCCTTGATGTAGAGAAACCCCTCACCGCCCGCGCCGCCGGACTTGTTAACCACCACCATCGGCTGTTTTATTAGGTTGTGCTTGCTGACCACGCCCTGAATCAGGCGCGACATCTGGTCGGCGCCACCACCGGTACCGGCCGGAACGACGAACTCCACCGGCTTAGTCGGCTCCCACGCCAGCACGGAGGCCGGAGCCAGCATACCGAGCGCCGTCGTAGCCGCAACAAGTGACCTGAACAAGGTGCTCACATGATTCGTTTGCATTACGCCTCCTAGTCCTTATGGAAAGATGTTCTCTGTCTTTTCTGCCGTCGGCACCGCGGCGGATTTCCCGCGGAAGTTCAAACATCCGATGATGATTGCCAAGCGGCAGGGTCCCGGTTTGACCGCACATCTCTGAACAACGGAAGGGATGTATCGTTGGAACAGTCGGGAATCCCGTCACTCAATGTAACGGGAGAAGTCGGGCAACTCAAGAAGATTGAGCGCCCAATGAAACACTATTTTGCATGCTGAAAACGAAGGGCGGTGGCCGGATCAGACCCGCATCATCCGGCGGAAAGGTTGCAAAAAACTGCTCGCGATCGAAACGACCTGACCGTCGCTTTTGCGATAGGGGCTGACTGTTCGGAAGGATCGGTCAACAAGGCCCGTTACATATATTGACCGTATGTTAGCCACCGGCAGAAAGCACGAGTCCAGCCTCCAGGCGCAAAAGCCGCTGGCTGAATTGATTTTAATTTCGATTGTGCCGAATTCGATGACCCCGGGGGACGAATGGCTGACTGCTCGAATCAGATAATATCGACGGTCGGCTCACGGCCCGGTCGGTAGCAGGGTATCCAGAATTTCAATCCAGTGCCGCACCGGCAGTGCCGATCCGCCTTGAAGGTGGGCCAGGCACCCGATATTGGCCGTGGCAATGACATCCGGGCTGCCAGATTCCAGCGCGGTAACCTTGTTGGTGAGCAATTGTCGTGCGAGGCGCTTCTGCAAAATGGAATAGGTTCCCGCCGAGCCGCAACAGAGATGGGCATCCGGGATCGCGGTCAGGGTCAGCCCGGCGGCGCGCAAAATCTTTTCCACGGTACCGTCCAGCTTCTGTCCGTGCTGCAGTGTACAGGGGGAATGGAAAGCGACCTTCATGATCGGTTTCACGTCTGAATAGAGTTTCCACAAATCCTCTTGCGTCAGGATTTCGCTAATGTCCCGCGTCAAGTCCGAAACGCGTTCGGCCTTCGCTACATACCCGGGGTCGTACCGCAGCAGGTGGCCGTATTCCTTCACGTGCACGCCACAACCGCTCGCGGTCATGACGACGGCCTCGGCGCCGGCTTCGACATGCGGCCACCAGGCGTCGATGTTGCGACGGGCGAAGTCGAGCCCCTCGCCCAAGCCGGACGTGTGGTGACTGGCCGCGCCGCAGCAGCCGGCGCCTGGTGCCGCTACCAGGGAGATGCCAAGCCGGTCGAGCACGCGCGCCGTGGCAACATTGATGTTCGGCGCGATGCCGGGCTGGGCGCAGCCTTCGAGCACGAGCATCTTGCGCGCATGCGCCGTGGCCGGCCACGGACCGGCCATGCGTCGCGCCGGGATGGATCGTTTCAGAAAGGACGGCAGCAGCGGACGGAACAGCTGCCCCACGCGCAGCAACGGCGTGAATCGCGCCGGATAAGGGATGACGCCGCGCAATATTCGCCGGATCAGCCGTTCCGTCCAGGGCCGGCTGACCTTGTGCTCGGCCAGTTCCCGGCCGATTTCCAGCAGCCGGCCGTAGCGCACGCCCGAGGGGCAGGTGGTTTCGCAATTGCGGCAGGTGAGACAGCGATCCAGATGCAGCAAGGTGCTGCGCGTGACGTCCGCACCTTCGAGCATTTGCTTGATCAGGTAAATGCGACCACGCGGACCGTCGAGCTCGTCGCCCAATATCTGATAGGTTGGGCAGGTGGCATTGCAGAAGCCGCAATGCACACAGCTTCGCAGGATGGCATTGGCCTCCTGGCCGGAATCGGTATCGCGAATGAAATCGGCCAGGGCTGTCTGCATGGTTCCCGCCTATTGTGATGACAAACAACGATAGCCTAAATCACGGCGGAAGTTATAATTTTATATAGGATTGTCCACCGCAAAGGCGCAAAGAGCGCAAAGATTTTTGTGTTTTATTCTCATGAGCTTCTCTTTGCGTCCTTCGCGTCTTTGCGGTGAGAGATATTATTTAGACTTTCTTTATTTAATTTCGTGCTTGGCCAGCATTTCGAGCGCGCGCACCATGGCTGAATGGTCCCAGGCGCTGCCGCCATTCGCGGCACAGGCGTTGAACAGCTCCTGGCAGGTGGCCGTGTTGGGCAGGCTGATCTGGAGCGCGCGTGCGCCGGACAAAGCCAGGTTCAAATCCTTCTGATGCAATTCGATGCGGAAGCCAGGATCGAAGGTGCGCTTGATCATGCGCTCGCCATGCACTTCCAGGATTTTCGAAGAAGCGAATCCGCCCATCAGCGCCTGGCGCACCTTGGCCGGATCGGCGCCGGCCTTGGAGGCGAACAGCAGCGCCTCGCCCACCGCCTCGATAGTCAGCGCGACGATGATCTGGTTGGCGACCTTGCAGGTCTGGCCGTCGCCATTGCCACCCACCAACGTGATGTTCTTGCCCATCAGCTCGAACAGCGGCTTGACCTTGTCGAAGGCCGGCTGGTTACCGCCGCACATGATGGTCAGCGCGGCATTCTTGGCGCCGACTTCGCCGCCCGACACTGGCGCGTCGATATATTCGCAGCCGAGCTTGTTTATTTTCTCGGCGAATTTCTTGGTCTCGAGCGGTGCGATCGAGCTCATGTCCACCACGATCTTGCCCTTGGAGAGACCCTCGGCCACGCCATCCTTGCCGAACAGGGCGGTTTCGACATGCGGGGTGTCGGGCACCATGGTGATAATGATTTCGGCGTTGGTCGCGACCTCTTTGGAACTCTTGCAGGCAATGCCCTTGTCGCCGATCAGATCCTGGGGAATGCTGGGGATGCTGTAGAGATAGAGCGTGTGGCCGCCCTTCATCAGGTTATGGGCCATCGGGCGACCCATGATACCGAGACCGACAAATCCTATTTTCATGACATTTCTCCTGAATGATTTGAAACTAATCTCGAAACCCCCTCTCCCTTGAGGGAGAGGGTTGGGGTGAGGGTAAAAAACGAATCATGACACGGCGTTTGCCCCTCACCCTGGTTGTTCCCGCCGGGGTGCAATAACTGCATTGCACCCGTTCAGTGGCGTGAACACACGTTAAGTGTGTTCACGAAAACCCCACCTCACCTCCCGGAGGGGAGAGGGGTTATGTAATAGGTTCTATCCTTTTGACAAATACGCCGCGGCCCAACCGAGTCCCGCGACGGTCGCGGCGGCCGGCTTGTATTCACAGCCGATCCAGCCGTCGTAACCGATCTGGTCGATATGTTTGAAAAGGAATGTGTAATTGATCTCGCCGGTACCGGGCTCGTTGCGCCCCGGGTTGTCCGCCAGCTGGATATGGCGGATGCGGGAAAGATGCTTCTTCAAATTGGCCGCGAGTTCGCCTTCCATGCGCTGCATGTGATAGATGTCGTATTGCAGAAACAGATTATCCGATCCCACCTCGTCCATGATTTCCAGCGCCTGTGCGCTGCGCGAAAGATAGAAACCCGGAATGTCGTAAGTATTGATCGGCTCGATCAGGAGCTTGATACCGGCGGCCTTGAGTTTGCTGGCGGCGAAACGCAGGTTTTCGACAAAGGTCTTGCGCAGCTGATCCGGCTTGGCGTCCTTGGGCGCGACGCCGGCCAGGCAGTTGACCTGCTGGCAGCCGAGCGCGCTGGCGTAGTCGATGGCCTTGCCGACGCCGTCCTGAAATTCGCCGACACGGGTCGGCTGGCAGGCATTGCCACGGTCACCGGCGCCCCAATCACCCGCCGGCAGATTATGCAGTACCTGCGTGAGCTTGAGCGTCTTGAGCTTGTCGGCCAGCTGGTTTTTGTCGTTGGCATAGGGAAACAGGTATTCGACCCCGCGGAAACCGGCCTTGGCGGCGGCGTCGAAGCGGTCCATGAAATCGACCTCGTTGAACAGCATCGTTAAATTGGCAGCAAACTTGGGCATCGTCGTTCCTTAACGTGAATGGAATTCAACGCATCTCGCGGCAAATTCCGCCGCGAGGCTTACATGAGCGGCAACGTTGATCAGGCGGCCTGCGTCTTCTTCTCGGGTTTGCGATCGAGTATTTCTTCAAACTCGTTGATCTTGTCGATCTCCGGGCCCATGGAAATATTGGTCACGCGCTCGGTGATCACTTCCACCACGACCGGCACGCTCTTTTCCTTGCTCAGGCGCCGCGCTTCCTGGAAGGCAGGTGCCATGAGTTTCGGATCGAAAATGCGCATGGCGATACAGCCCATCGACTCCACGGCCTTGACGTGATCGACGCCATAGTCGCCGATCTCGGGACAATTGATATTGTTGAAGCTCAATTGCACTTCATAGTCCATTTTGTAACCCACTTCGGCCTGACGAATCAGCCCGAGATAGGCATTGTTGATCAGCACCATCACGAACGGCACCTTGTGCTGGGCGGCCACCGCGAGCTCCTCGATCAGGAACTGGAACGAATAATCGCCGACCACGCCGACAACTTCCTTGCTCGGGTCAGCCAGCTTGGCGCCGATGCACGCCGAGATTTCCCAGCCGAGCGGACCGGCCTGACCGCAAACGATGTAGTTGCGCGGCTTGTTGACCTTCTGGAACTGGCCCGAGGCGATCTGGTACAGGCCGATGGCGGTGACAAAACAGGTATCGTCATCGAACACGTTGTTGATTTCCTGGAACACGCGCTGCGGCTTGATCGGCACGTTGTCGAAATCGGTGCGCCGTTGCATGGAGAATTTGCGTTCCTGCACCTCGTCGATCCATTGCTTGCGGCTGGTAATCTTGCCGGCCTGTTTGCGCGCGCGTGCCACCGCGATAAACTCTTCAAGCGCGTATTTGGCATCCGATATGATCCCGATATCGGGACAGAAGACGCGACCGATTTGCATCGGATCGATGTCAACATGGACAAACTTGCGCCCCTTGGTGAAAACCTCGGTGCTGCCGGTCTGGCGGTTGGCCCAGCGATTGCCGATGCCGAGCACGAAATCGCTGCGCAGGAAGGTCGCATTGCCGTAACGATGCTGGGTCTGCAGGCCCATCATGCCGGCATTCAGCGGGTGATCGTCGGGTATGCTGCCCCAACCCATGAGGGTGGGGATGACAGGAGTCTGGGTCAGCTCGGCCAGTTCGACGAGCAGATCGGAGGCATCGGCGTTGATGACGCCACCGCCGGAGAAAATCAGCGGCCGCTGCGCCGCCATCATCATGTCGAGCGCCTTCTCGATCTGTTTCCGTTGCGCGCGCGGCTTGAACACGTCCATCGGGGCATCGGAGTCGGGATCGTATTCGATGATTTCCTTCTGGACATCGAGCGGCAAGTCGATCAGCACCGGGCCAGGCCGACCCGAGCGCATCAGATGAAACGCGTAGCGGAAGGCGCGCGGCACCTGGGCGCCTTCCATGACAGTGATCGCCCATTTGGTCACGGGCTTGGCGATGGCGGCGATGTCGACTGCCTGGAAATCTTCCTTGTGCAATTTCGCGCGCGGCGCCTGTCCGGTAATGCACAGGATCGGAATGCTGTCGGCTATGGCCGAGTACAGCCCGGTGATCATGTTGGTGCCGGCCGGGCCGGAGGTGCCGATGCAAACGCCGATGCGACCGCTGGCGGCGCGCGTGTAGCCTTCCGCTGAATGGGTGCCACCTTCTTCATGGCGCACCAGCACGTGCTTGATCTTGCTCCCGTTCATCGCCTGATACAGCGGCAGGATCGCGGCCCCCGGCACGCCGAATGCCAGTTCGACGCCTTCGCTTTCCATGACGCGGATTGCCGCTTCGCTTGCGGTCATTTTTGCCATTGTTTGTTTCCTCGATTTCTCAAAATTCGAAATTGTATAACATCACGCGCAAACCCCGGCGGGCAATTCCCATCTGCCTGTCACCGGTAAAGACAAAGTGCTTGCCACGAAGGCTAACGCAGGATAGCATATTTCACAATACATAATCGATTTCATAATGCGGAATATGCCAAAAATCGCCGTTTCGTCCATCCAGGTTATCGACCGGGTCACCGCCCTGCTCGAGGCCATCACCACGCATTCGGAACCGGCCAGCCTGAAATTCCTGTCGGCCGAAACCCGGCTGCATCCCTCAACTGCTTTCCGCATCCTGAACGCGCTCGCCAGCCACGGACTCGTGGAACGCACACCGGCCGGCCGTTACGCGCTGGGCGTGAAGCTGCTGCACTTCGGCAGCCACGTCCACGGCAAGGTTGACCTACTGCGCGAGGCCAAGCCCATCATGGAATGGTTGTGTTCACAAATTGGAGAAACCGTGAATCTTACCGTGCGCGAGGACGACGAAGTGGTATACGTCGCGCGCGTCATCTCGAACCGGATGATGCGCGTGGAACAGGTCATTGGCAGTCGCGCGCCGCTGCACGTAACCGCCGTGGGTAAACTGTTTCTGGCGGAAATCGGAGAGAAAGCCTGCCGCGATTATGCGCGCCGCACCGGCCTGCCGCGTTACACTTCCAATACCCTCACCCAGATCACCAAGCTCTGGTCCCAGATCGCGAATGTCCACAAACAGGGTTTCGCCCTCGACAATGAAGAGGCAGAAGAGGGCGTGAGTTGCATCGGCGTGCCGGTCAGGGATGCCCACGGCGTGATGGTAGCGGGTATCTCCATCTCGGCGCCGCGCGAACGCCGGCAACAGTCCTGGATATCCCTGATCAAGAAGGCCGGAGGCGATTTGTCCGCCCGCCTCGGCTATTCCACACGATCCTGATTTAATCTGCTGTTTTTCCCCGCCGGCACGGCCATTCTGCGAGGTTGCACCGGTGTTCAATCGCTTTATACTGCGCGCTTTCTTTTTACGGAGGAAAACGGCCGAGCATGCGCTACACCTCTTTCAATCCGCCGGTCCGCACCCTGATGGGATCGGGGCCATCGGATGTACACCCGCGTGTGCTCACGGCCATGGCGCGCCCGACCATCGGCCACCTCGACCCTGCCTTCATCGCCATGATGGAGGAAATCAAGGGGCTGTTGCAGTATGCCTTCCAGACCAGCAATGCCCTGACTATCCCCCTTTCCGCGCCCGGCTCGGCCGGCATGGAATGCTGTTTCGTCAACCTGGTGGAGCCAGGCGAGGAAGTCATCGTGTGCGTCAACGGTGTCTTTGGGGAACGCATGAAAGACAGCATCGAACGATCCGGGGGCGTGCCGATCGTGATCGCGGACCCCATGGGGTCTCCGGTCGATCCGAACAAGCTCGAGGAGACGCTTAGGAAACACCGCGATGCCCGCCTCGTCGCCTTCGTGCACGCCGAAACCTCTACCGGCGTGCTTTCGGATGCCAAGCAACTCGCCGAAATTGCCCACCATCATGATTGCCTGACCATCGTGGACACCGTAACCTCGCTCGGCGGCTCGCCTCTGAAGGTGGATGAATGGGGCCTCGATGCCGTCTTCTCCGGCTCGCAGAAATGCCTGTCCTGCACCCCGGGACTGGCGCCAATCACGCTGAACGACCGCGCGCTGGACAAGATCAAGCAGCGCAAAATCAGGGTTCAGAGCTGGTTCCTCGACCTCAATCTGTTGATGGGATACTGGGGCTCGGGCAAGCGCGCCTATCATCATACGGCCCCGATCAATACCTTATATGCATTGCACGAGGCGCTGGCGATGCTGCAGGAAGAGGGGTTGGAACACTCGTGGGCGCGGCACCAGCATATGCACAGGGCGCTGCGCTCGGGTATCGAAGCCATGGGTCTCGCTTTTCTGGTCAAGGAGTCCGTGCGTCTGCCGCAGTTGAACGCGATCATGGTGCCACAGGGCGTGGACGACGCCGTGCTGCGCAGTCGCCTACTCAACGATTACAATCTCGAAATCGGTGCGGGCCTCGGCAGCCTCGCCGGGAAAATCGTGCGTATCGGCCTCATGGGATATGGCGCCAACATGAAAAACGTTATGTACTGCCTGGAAGCGCTCGAAGCCGTGCTGGCGGACATGCGCGCCCCCATTCAAAAAGGCGTGGCCATGAACGCGGCCCAAAACGTAGCTGTCCTTAACTGACTATTTCTTGTGAGCATTCTCATGACCGAACCGTTGCAGATTGCCAAAAGCAAAGAATGGCTTCATCTGCTGCCGAAGATGGCCAATCGTCACGGTCTGATCGCCGGCGCCACCGGTACCGGCAAGACCGTCACGCTGCAGGTCATGGCCGAGCGCTTCAGCGCCATCGGCGTGCCGGTGTTCATGGCCGATGTGAAAGGCGACCTGTCCGGTATCAGCCAGAAAGGCGGTGGCAATGCCAAGGTGGAACAGCGCGTAAAACAGATGAAGCCGGAGGGGTTCGAATACCAGGGATTTCCCGTGACCTTCTGGGACGTTTTCGGCGAACAGGGCCATCCGGTACGTGCCACGGTTTCCGAGGTGGGACCGCTGCTGCTTGCGCGCCTGCTCAACCTTAATGACACCCAGGAAGGCGTGCTCAACCTGATTTTCAAGATCGCCGATGACAACGGCATGCTGTTGCTCGATCTCAAGGACTTGCGCGCCATGGCCCAGCATGTCGGCGACAACGCCAAGGAATTCACGACCTCCTACGGCAACATCTCCGGGGCCTCCGTCGGCGCCATCCAGCGTGCGCTGCTTACTTTGGAGAACCAGGGCGCGGAAAACTTCTTCGGCGAACCGGCGCTGAATCTTAACGACCTGATGCTGACGGACGATGGACGCGGCATCGTCAATATATTGGCCGCCGACAAGCTCATGCAGTCGCCCAAGGTCTACGCCACCTTCCTGCTGTGGTTGCTGGCCGAACTGTTTGAGCAACTCCCGGAAGTCGGTGACCGCGACAAACCGCGGCTGGTGTTTTTCTTCGACGAGGCACACCTCTTGTTCGACGACGCGCCGCAGGCGCTGCAGGAGAAAATCGAGCAGGTCGTGCGCCTGATTCGTTCCAAGGGCGTGGGGGTCTATTTCGTTTCACAGAACCCGCTCGACATCCCGGACGAGGTACTCGGACAACTCGGCAACCGCGTGCAGCACGCGCTGCGTGCCTTCACCCCGCGCGACCAGAAAGCGGTCCGGGCCGCCGCTGAAACCTTCCGTGCCAACCCCAAACTGAAAATCGAGACCGTCATCACCGAGCTCGGTGTGGGCGAGGCGCTGGTTTCCTTGCTGGATGAGAAAGGCAGCCCGACGGTGGTGGAGCGCGCCCTGATCTGCCCGCCGCAGTGCCGGATCGGCCCGATCGACGCGACCGAGCGCAAGTCCATACTCTCCGCCTCGCCGGTCCGCGGGCAATACGAAAAAACTGTTGACCGTGAATCGGCTTATGAAGTCCTCAAGGCCCGTGCAGAGAAAAATGCCCCGCCACCCGTAGCAGCGGCCGAGGAAGCGCCATCCAGCGGTGGTTTGCTGGGCGGCCTGCTCGGAGGCTCCACCGCCAAGTCTGGTCGTTCCCGCCAATCCGTGGGCGAGGCCATGGTCAAAAGTGCAGCCCGCTCCATCGGAAGCCAGATAGGCCGTAGCCTGATCCGCGGTGTCTTGGGCTCCCTGCTGGGCGGCCGTCGCTAAAGTGCCTTGGCTAGGGAGCTCCTGTACCCCAACTCCCCCCTCTAATCTCCCTGAGTCCTCAGGAAACAGGTCAGTTCCGGCCTGAAATCAGTCTAATTTACCTGCCCGGTGGCGCCTGCAAACTGGCACGACCTATGCACTACACTCACTATAAATCAGCATTTTAGGCGTGATTCTGGAACAAGGACCGCAAATTCACCGACTTCGATACTGAAGATGCAGAATCTGCTGACATTAACCATCATTGTCGAGCCCGACCGGCAGCGTCTCGCGCGCTTCGCGATGGACGCTGTCGAGGCGCTCGGCGGGAATGTTTTTGCCTCGGCCAACATGCTTGAGGGCCTGTTGCGTCGCCTGCGCGAAGACGGTGTCCAGGCCAAGCTGCCCGTGGAGGTGAATCTCCAGTTGGATGAACAGTCCCTGTATCTCGCCTGGGGTGAACGACAAGAAGCTCTGGCCAAACTGGCCCAGCCGCCATCCGCCGACGCGATCAAGGCTATTGCTACGCGCCTCAAGAACGCCAGCGAGTCCACCGACTCCATTCTGCTCAAACGCCGCAACGAACAGATCATTGCCGACCTCGAAAGTGCAAAACAACGCGCGCGCGCCGAGATGGAAGAACTCGAAACGCTGCTGGAGATGAAAAAGAACGAACTCAACAAATCCATTCTGGCCGCCCAGACCGACGCCCTGACGGGGCTGTACAACCGCAGCGGTTACGACACGCGACTGCGCGAGGCGTTCCTGCGCTGCAAACATCAGGGTGAGCCGCTCTGTCTGATACTGCTCGACCTCGATAAATTCAAGGAAGTTAACGATACCCACGGTCATCAGTACGGCGACGAGTACTTGAAGAGAATGGCCAATGCCATACGCACCAGCGTGCGCGAGCACGTGGACCATCCCTGCCGCATGGGTGGCGATGAATTTGCCGTCATCCTTTATTCCGACCTAGCGACTGCCCAGCGCGTGGCCAGCAAAATACTGGGATTGATGGAAAATAAGGTCAGCATCGGCATTGCTCAGATGCAGGAAAACGAAAGCACTGAAAGCCTGGTCGGACGCGCCGATGCGGTTCTCTACGAAGCCAAACACCTCGGACGCGGCCGCTTTGTCTCCGACAAGAACAAGGAACTCACTGCCAAGGCCATTTGAATAACAAGACAGCAGTAAAGGGAAGAAATGAAATTGCTCATCGAGCAGGGGGCGAAGGGAGACAGTGGCGTCGTGCTGTTGCGTTCGAAACTGCGGGCGGTGTCCCGACGCATGGGTTTCAGCGATATCAAGCGTGAGCATATGGAACTGGTGTGCAATGAAATGGTGACGAACCTGAATAAATTCGCCGAAGGCAATGGGCTGGTGCAGATATGGGAATCGGGCTGTCCCGCGCCGGCCTTGGACCTGTTTGCCTTCGATTACGGCAAGGGCATCCTGAACGTACAGAGCGCCATCCAGGACGGTTACACCACCGCCGGTACCATGGGCAAAGGGCTGGGTGCCATTCAGCGTTTGTCCGACCAAAGCGAGATTTACAGTCTGCCGGTCGAACATGCCAAGGACTCGGACTGGCACGGCACGGCCGTGTGGTCACGCTTTCACCGCGGTGACACCGACCCGGAATATTTTCATGACCTGGGAGTCTATGCACGCGCCTACCAGGACAGCAGCTTCAACGGCGACCTGATCCAGGTCCGCGCCGGAGAATCCAAAACCCGCTGGCTGCACATGGACGGTCTCGGTCACGGGCGCGAGGCGGCGGAAGTCGTGGAAGGTATCGGTCTTTTCCTCGACAGCGAGACACCGGTGGACGGGTTGATGCAGCGCCTAAGCACAAAACTTCAGGGGACACGCGGCGCCGTCGCCATGATCTGCGAGGTCGATAATATCTCCCGCAATATGACCATCTGCGGCGTCGGTGACATGGTCGCCTACCTGATTTCGCGCGGCGAGAAAAAGGCAATCTCGTTTTCTCCCGGTGTGCTGGGTCATACCCACCGCTCGCTGGAAACCTTCAGTTATGACTTTCCCGACCAGGCCTTGCTCATCACCGCTTCCGACGGCCTGCGGCGAAGCATGACCCTGCGCAGCTTTCCCGACCTGTGGCGGCTGCATCCGCAGCTGATCGCTCTGGTTCTGGGGCAGGTCGTGGGCCGGTACAACGATGACCGGTCGGCGTTCACCATCCGTGTAAACCAAAATATGAGGAAATAGTCATGGCCAAGGAAACTCCACAAGATAAATCAACCAATCAGATATTGATCGAACAGCTCATGCTCAATGTGGGCAAGATCTCCGCCATCATCGAAAAACAGGGTCAGAGCATCTTTGGCCACAAGAACCTGCTCTCGAACAACGAGATCAACGACTACAGCCTTGAATTTCTCGAGCTGCTGACGATGCTACTGCACGCCGGCGAGAAAGTGGACCGGCGCGGCGCAGAATACAAGGCACTGCGGCAATTCTTTGCCAATTTCTCGCAGCAGATCCAGGTGCGCGGCGGCGACATGGACGAATTCGTGCGCTATGTCCACTTCCTCCAAAGCACCTTCCTGGAAAACCTCGAGACCGACAAGTCGGTCAGCTTCGAGAAATCGCGCGAGATCCTGCTGCTGCTCGGCATGATCTTCAACGACATCATCCTGGAAGTGTTTCACATCTACCTGGAAAGCAAGGAAAAGACCATCCAAGCACAACAGGAGGAGCTGAAGCAGACTTCCACGCCCATTACCGAGATCTGGGACGGGGTACTGACGCTGCCCATCATCGGCTCGCTCGATTCCTCGCGCACCATGATCGTCATGGAAAAGCTGCTGTCGCGCATTGAGTCGGACCGCGCGCGCGTGGTCGTCATCGATGTCACCGGCGTGATGGCGATCGACTCGCAGGTGTCACATCACCTGATCCAGATGATCCGCGCCACCGGCCTCATGGGCGCCACCGCCATCCTGACCGGCATCCGGCCCGAGATCGCACGCGCCCTGACCAGCCTGAACATCGACCTCAGCAGTGTCACCACGCGCTCCAAACTGTCTGAAGGCTTGAAAGAGGCGTTCCGTCAGTTGAGCATTGAGGTCAGTCGCCCCGGCAAGTAAGCTTTGCTGCCACCCACAAAAAGATTATTTTGCAGCAGGAATACAGGACCCGGACGACATGATTGAAGGCATTCACCTGACTCCCATCGGGGACGGCAACGTGCTGCTGGAACCCGGCGAGGGACTCGACCCCAGCAACCCGGAGGCCATGGTCGCACCGGTGCTCGATTTCCTCCAACACAACGAGGCAAATCGCCTGGTGTACGACCTTAAGTCCGTGCGCCTCATCGACGAGGTTTATTACGCCTGGCTCACCAAGCTCAACGCCACCTGCCGCATCGCCAACGTGGAAATGGTGACGGTCAACATGCAGCCGGCGGCCGCCTACGCGCTGTCGCTGACGCTCAACCAAACCCCGCCTTTCACCTGCGCTCTCAATATTCATCACCTGCGCTAGATCTGCGCGCAGGTTTTCAAATCCATTTTTTCCGGCGGAAAAAAAGCAGCATCCCGCCGGCGATCCCAAGCATCGACAGCAGCACCACGGGATAACCCCAGCGCCAGTCCAGTTCCGGCATATGATGAAAATTCATGCCATAGATCCCCACGATGAATGTCAGCGGCATGAAAACCGTGGCAATTATCGTCAGCACCTTCATAACCTCGTTCAACCTGTTGCTGAGGCTTGATAGATATATGTCCAGCAGGCTGGACAGCATGTCACGGTAGGTTTCAATGGTGTCGATGACGTGAATGGTGTGATCGTAAACATCACGCAAATACATCCGCGTCTCATTCTGGATGAGCGGCGAGTCGCCACGCTGCAAGGCGCTCACGACCTCGCGCAGCGGCCACACGGATTTCCGCAGGAACAACATCTCGCGCTTGAGCGCATGCAGGGTCCGCAGGGATTCAGGCGCGGGTCTGGCAATGAGACTGTCCTGCAGCGTCTCAATTCGCTCTCCCAGCGCCTCGAAAATAGCGAAATAATTATCTACCACGTTGTCCATCAATGCATAGACGAGAAAGTCGGCGCCAAGCTTCCGCATGCGCCCGCGATTAGCTCGTAGTCGCTCCTGGATGCCGTCAAAGATTCCGCTTTCGCTTTCCAGAAACGATATCACCGTGTTGCGGCCAAGGATCAGGCTGATCTGTTCGGTCATGACTTCGGGCGCCGTGGAGTCGTTTACCAGCCGCTTGAGGACGATAAAAACATATTCTCCATAATCCTCGAATTTCGGGCGCTGATCGGTATTGAAGACGTCTTCCAGCACCAGTGGATGCAGATCGAAAGCCGATCCGATCGCCGTCAGCTTTTCAATCTCATGCAGTCCCGTGATCGTGAACCAATTCACGCCGGGGCCCTGGCGCAGGGCTCGGACCTCGTCCGGCGCATTGATATCCCGCTCGGTCACCTGGTCATCGTCGAAATGCATCAGTTTCACGCGCGTGGTTTCGCTTTTCCGCTCCCCGATATGAACCGGCGTGCCCGGCGGGAGGCCGGCCTTGTGTGAACGTTTTTTCACGTGTCGTGCCATAAATTCACCTTTTTAATTCATGACTTGAATGAACGGGTTCCTTAGTCTCCGAATTTGTCTATATTATCCTCTCTCGGACACGTCCCATACGCTTTCAGGGAATAACATGGAATTGTTTCGAAGCGCGCATGCCAGCGCCCCGGATTGGCGGCAGGCTGCCAACGCCTGTCTTGCCCAGATCGGCAATATCCCGCCGGAGGCCAACCTGGGATTTCTCTACATCACCGATCTTCTTGCCTCCGACCTCTCGAGTATTCTCGGTTTCTTCAAAGAACAGACTGACATTCTTCACTGGGTCGGCTGTGTGGGCGTTGGCGTGTGCGCCACATCGCAGGAGTACAATGATCAGCCCGCGCTCTGCGTGATGATCGCCGATTTTCCGGCGGACAGTTTCCGCGTGTTCCCTTGCATCAAGTCCGATATCGAAGAATTCTCCGGCTATCGCGACTGGTGCGAGCAAGCGGACGCGCATTTTGCCGTGGTCCACGGCGACCCGCGTAACCCGAGGACTCCGTCCTTTATTGCTGAACTCGCCGAAACCATCCACGACGGTTACCTGGTGGGCGGTCTGAGTTCCTCACGCGGGCCGAATTTCCAAATCGCCGGGGGGCTGACCGAGGGCGGCCTGTCCGGCGTGGTGTTCTCTTCGCGGGTACCGGTCGCCACCGCCCACACGCAGGGCTGCTCGCCGCTGGGGCAGAAACACCAGGTCACCGAATGCCAGAACAATATCGCCATCCGCATCGACGATCGCCCGGCACTTGATGTCTTCAACGAGGAAGTGGGAGATATCCTGGCGCGCGACCCCGCGCGCGCCGCGGGTTATATCTTCGCGGGTTTCCCCATCAAGGGATCTGACACCGGCGATTACGTGGTGCGCAATCTAATGGGCGTTGACGCGGAGAACAAACTGCTGGCCGTGGGCGGATATTTGAATCCGGGGGATACCATCATGTTCTGCCGGCGGGATATTCGTACCGCCCACGAAGACCTTCTTCGCATGCTGCGCGATATCAAGTCGCGACTCGGACGGAAGCCCAAAGGCGGTGTTTATTATTCCTGCCTCGGACGCGGGGTGCACATGTTCGGGGAGGATTCGGTGGAGCTTAAAACCATTCGCCAGGAACTGGGAGATATCCCGCTTGTGGGGTTTTTTGCCAACGGCGAGATCTCGCATAACCGGCTGTATGGCTTTACCGGGGTGTTGACGCTGTTTTCCTGAGTGTATCGGCCATGGCCATGGAGCTTGCCCCGACCCTGCTGTTTTTCGATCCCGCGACCGAAACTGAAAAAAAGCCGGCACTCAAAAAACAAGCCGACATTAATCCAATGAAAGAAAAGCGCCTGTTCTGCGCTGCCTGCCGTCATCCCGTCACGCACCAGGACCAACGCATTCCGGTGCAGGGCGGTCACGAGCACCGCTCCACCAATCCGCATGGGATTACCTATCACATCGGCTGTTTCCGTGAAGCGGTCGGATGTTCCGCCGTCGGTGAATCTACGGCGGAATTCACCTGGTTTCCGGGATATACCTGGCGCGTGGTGTTGTGCACGAATTGCCGCACACACCTTGGCTGGCGATTTGAATCTCCTGGTGACGGCTTTCATGGACTGATACTCAACCGGCTGATATCGTCACCCGCGACATAAATCCTGTAATCGTGTATCGCGAAGGATCGCTATTGCCATAACGAATCATCCAATGATTCGTGCGAAGAAACTTAATTCTTTTCTTTCAATAGCACCGTCACGTCATCCCCCAGATCATCAACCGCGACATCGTTCTTTACCAGCAATCGTAATTTCCCTTTTTTATCCTTCACCAGAATCCCGGTGGAATGGTCCACGAGTATCTGTCCGGGCCCGGCCTGGGCATTGGCCCCGTAAGCTACTTTGTAATCGCTTGCCACTGCGGCGATTTCCTTGTCGCTGCCGGTGAGACCGATGAAGGCAGGATTGAACGGAGGGATGAAACCCGCGAGCTGCTTTACGGTATCGTGTACGGGGTCAACGGTGATAAATAGCACCTGAACGTTTTTCGCGTCCTCACCCAAACGTTTCATGACCTGATTCAGTTTCACCAGGGTCGGCGCGCAGACGTCGGGACAGTGGGTATAGCCGAAAAACATCACCACCACTTTACCGTTGAAATCCGAGCTCTTCACCGGCTTGCCGGTATGCGCGGTAAGCGAGAAGTCCCCGCCCCACTCCACGCCGCTGATGTCCATGGACTTGAACGTGGGCGCGGACGGAGAGCAGGCTGCGAGCCAGAGGATACAGAAGAAAAAAATCAATCGGTTAAAAAACATTTTTTAGAGTACGACTTCGATTCACACCCTCACCCCTCTGTTCCCACCGGGGTGCGCGAACATCTTGCGCACCCGCTCGATGGCGCGGATGTCCACCGGACATCCGCGATACCTCCGTCTCGCCTCCCGCTAACGCGGGCGAGGGGATTTTCTAATACAGGGCGGATTGCAGCGCCTCGTGGATATAAACGCGGTAGTGGTCGACCAGCAGCAGCGCAAACAGCAGCGCCAGGTAATTGATCGAGAAACGGAAGGTCCTGCGTGCCAATTCATCGCTGTAATTCCGGTACAAGCGCACGGCGTAACGCAGGAAGCCGGCATTGAGTATTATCGCGCCGACCAGATACAGCCATCCGCTCATTTGGGTGGCAAACGGCATGATTGTCACCGCCGCCAACAGCACGGTATAGAGCAGAATCTGGAGCTGGGTGTATTGGCGGCCGTGGGTGACCGGCAGCATGGGGATACCGACCTTGGCGTATTCCTTCTCGCGGTACAGGGCGAGCGACCAGAAATGCGGCGGCGTCCACAGGAAGATGATCAGGAACAGCAACAACGCGTCAGCGGTAACCTCGCCGGTGATCGCGGTCCAGCCGAGCACCGGCGGCGCGGCACCGGCGGCTCCGCCGATGACGATGTTCTGCGGCGTGGCGTGCTTGAGGTAGACGGTATAGATGACCGAGTAGCCGATGAGCGAGATAAACGTGAGCACCGCCGTGAGCGTGTTGACCCACAGCATGAGAATGACCATGGAGGCCACGCCCAGGATCAGAGCGAAAATCAGTGCCTCACGCGTGGTCAGCGTCCCGGTCGGCAGTGGACGTAAGCGGGTACGCGTCATGCCCGAGTCGAAATGCAGGTCCAGAATCTGATTGATGGCGGCGGCGGACCCGGCGGCGAATGCAATCCCGAGCGTTCCGAGCACCAAGGGGAGCGCCGGCAGGCCCGAGGGCGTGGACAGGAACATACCGACCACGGCGGTGAAGACAATCAACGACACCACGCGCGGCTTGGTCAGCTCGAAGTATTCACCCGCCAGACCACGAACGCGGCGCGCGGTCGTGGCGGCGGTGATCGGTTCGATTCTGCTCACGGGTTCCATTGGACGCGCTATTTTACGTGCTCAGGTGGCAATAGGGTATGCCCCAGATCAAGTGGGGCCTGGAGAAAAAACTCTGGATTTTCCGGGATTTCCATCATCTCAGCCGATTCGCGAGACGCGCAGCAGGCGCGCCAGGTCCTTGCGGATACCGTTCCCGTCGGCGTCGGGGGAGTAGCTCATCATGAGGTTGCTCAGCGGGTCCACGAGGTAAATCCGGTTCAGATTGTCGAGTGGATTGCCGGCGGGCAGCGCAAACTGGTGCGCCAGGGCTTCGACGGCCTCCGGCGGTCCGACGACTGCGCGCAGGCCAGGATAATCCTTGATGGCAAACCGCAGCCAGTCACGCGCCTTGGTGTCCGTCACCACGAAAACGCCCTGAACACGGTCTGCTTTCTGGCCCTGCGCGGCGATGACCTGACGCATTTTCACCAGATTGCGCTCGCACGGGCCGAGACATTCGACCGGGCTGAACGTGATCAGCGTCCATTTGCCGCGCAGCTCGCTGAAGCGCATGGTACTGTCATCGAGCAGGATCAGTGCGGCATCCTCGATGGGGCGCACCGGCTGCACCAGCTCACCGTAATTGCCGAACGAGGCCGGCCGCCAGCCGCTGAAATACAGCGCATTGGCGACAGCCACGGGCAAAGCAACCAACCCCGCCAGCAGAAGAATTTTGCGGCGCGACGCGGATCGATTAACGGGTACGGTCATGACTGTTCTTCCTCACGCCTGGCGTCTCCGGACCGGCGCAGGCTCAGAAATAAATAAATGGTGGCCAGCGCCGCCGCCAGCATGAACCACTGGAAGGCATAGCCCTGATGCACCGAAATCCCGACATCGAGCCGGCTCCAATCGCGGGTAAAACCACCGGCAGTGTCCGTGGGATCGAGTAACACCACCACCGGCTGCACCGGAAACGGCACGGCCGCGGCGTAGCGCGCCATGTCCATATTTTGCCACACGCGCTGCCAGCCACGGTCGAGTGAATCCGGTTTGGCCAGCGTGAAATATTTTTCCGCCGGCACCGTGGCCACGCCGGTAATCTGCTGCAAGTTGCCGGGCGTCTCGAATTCCGGCAACTGGCTACGATCAGTGCCAACCGCGATCCAGCCGCGGTTGACGAGCAGCCGCAATTCGCTGTCCTGAAGCTTGAGCGGCGAAATTACATGATACCCGACACGCCCCTGTTGCACGCGGTTGTCGATCAGAATCTGGTAATCGGTTTCGTAATGCCCCTGCGCGACAACACGGTAGAACTGAAGCTCATCCGGACGTTGTACGCGCCGCTCTACCTGCACGGCAGGACCGTTGGCACGCGTATCGTACTCCGCTTGCATCAAGCGCTTTTCCTCCGCTCGTTGCAGCTGCCAAAAACCGAGATACAGAAACAGCGGCAACAGTGCCGCGACCACCAGGCTCGGTATCAGTCTCGGACGGTAACGCCGTGAAGGCTTCATGGCTTGTTGCAATCCACGCGGAAATTCATGGATGCATTGAGTATAATGCACATTCGTCATTTCCCCGCGGATATCTCGATGCTGATCAAGATCGTCGTCATCCTCATGCTGGTGCTTATCTTTGCCAGCCTTTTCTCGGCCCTGGTTTTCCTCTACCGGGACAAGGGGCGCGGCACGCGCATGGCCAAGGCGCTCACCTGGCGTATCGGTTTATCCATCATGCTGTTCCTGATGCTGATGGCCGGCTTTTACTTCGGCATTATCCCGCCGCAGGGACTGGCCGTATTGCGCTGAATGAATGACAACAGGATTTTAACTGTCGATTAAGCAAAAAGGCGCTGCCACCATGGCAGCGCCTTTTTATCTGAAGCTTGCTCCCCGGATCAGAGCCAGTACACGAAGATGAACAGGCCGAGCCACACCACGTCCACGAAGTGCCAGTACCAGGCCACGGCCTCGAAGGCGAAGTGATGGTCCGGGCGGAAGTGGCCCACGATCGAACGCCCCAGGATAACGATCAGCATGATCGTGCCTATGGTGACATGGAATCCGTGGAAACCGGTGAGCATGTAAAAGGTCGCCCCGAAAACACCGGTTTTCAGCGTGAGCCCCAGTTCCGTGTAAGCGTGAATGTATTCGTAGGCCTGCAACGCCAGAAACGTGATACCCAATGCCACGGTCATGAACAGGCCGGTGATGAGCTGCGCGCGGTTGTCCTTCTGCAGGCCCCAGTGCGCCCAGGTCACGGTCGCGCCGGAAGACAGGAGGATGAGCGTGTTGATGGCGGGAATGCCCCACGCGCCCATCGGCGAGAACTGGTTAAGCCCGGGAATGGTATCAGCGGCAATGGGAGCCGGACCCTTGGGACCCGCTGTCGGCCAGCCGGCGTCGAAGCCGGGCCACAACAGATCAGTATCGCCGAGCCAAACCACAGAAAACTGACGCACGTAGAATAGAGCCCCGAAGAAGGCGGCGAAGAACATGATCTCGGAGAAGATGAACCATGCCATCCCCCAGCGAAAGGAACGATCCACTTGGGCGTTATAGGTGCCGCCCTCGGACTCGCCGATGACCTGGCCAAACCAGCGGATCATCATATAGATGATGATCGCCGTCCCGAAGAGCATCACCCAGGGCCCCGCCTTGATGTCATTCATCAGCAGAACAAATCCAAGCGCCAAGACGAATAGACCGGCCGAAGTGATTACCGGCCAGGCGCTGGGGCTGGGAAGATAGTAATTGTTACCGGAGTGGGCAGCGGACATGCTTATATCCTCAAAGTGAATTGGGTGCGCGCGTAGCGCGCTTCGGCTCGCCTCAGAGTGAACCGAATCGCGCGCGAGCGCGCTCGGCTCGCTCCCTTCTCCCCTTGAGGGAGAAGGGATGGGGATGAGGGGCATTCGATCCCCCTCACCCCTTGCCCTCTCCCGTAGGGAGAGGGGGAGTAGGTGAGAATCTCTATTCCGGTCGGAATGAGGGTGAGGGTTGTGGAAAATAGAGTGGAGTTCATTTTGTCCTAACCACCGGACGCCGTGACCGGAGGCATGTGATGGGCATGATCCTCGCCTTGCGCAAGCGCTTCACCGCCGTATTTCTTCGCCGACAATTTGTTGATGTTGAAGAACGAATACGACAGGGTGATGGTGTGCACATCCTTGTTCAGGCCGGCGTCGACGACAAACCGCACCGGCATTTCGCGCGTTTCACCCGGCTTCAGGGTCTGCTGGGTGAAACAAAAGCACTCGATCTTCTTGAAATGCATCGCTGAAACGCCGGGCGCTACGCTCGGCACGGCCTGTCCGGTAATCTCCTCCGGCGCCAGATTGCGGACAAGATAATTAACTTCCATCGTCTTGCCCGGATGCACCTCGATCTTTTTCACCATCGGCTTAAACTCCCAGGGAAGTCCACTGGTGGCCAGTCCGGTAAATTCCACGATGATTGTGCGAGTCATGTCCACGGGCTGCGCCGCAGCCTGCTCCTCGACGCGCCCGGTCTTGCCGTTGAGCCCGAAGGCCTGGCACATGAGGTCGTACATGGGCGACAGCGCAAAGCCAAAACCGAACATGACCACGGTCACCACGGCCAATTTCACCGCCAGCCGGCGATTGGCTTGCTTCCTGTCCTGGTTTGCCTTCATGCGCCAAGACTCAGGAATGCGGCGGAAACAAACATTACCGCCACCAGCGTCACCAGCACCGCCACCGTGAGATGGATGCGTTGCCGCTGTTTCTTAATTTGAACATCAGTCATGGTGGCTACGAGTATCCCTTATTTGACATCCGGCGCCGCCGCGAAGCTGTGGTAGGGCGGCGGTGAGGACAGGGTCCATTCCAGACCGTCCGCGCCTTCCCAGACCCTGTCGGTCGCCTTGGCGCCACCCTTCATGCACTTGGTCGCCAAGTAAAAGAAAATGAATTGCGCCGCGATGGTCAGGAACGCGCCCACCGTCGACCACTGATTGAACTCGGTGAACTGCAGTGCGTAATCGGGTATGCGCCGCGGCATGCCGGCCAGCCCGAGGAAGTGCTGCGGGAAGAACGTGAGCGTGAAACCGATCAGGGTCAGCCAGAAATGCCATTTGCCGAGGGTTTCATTGTACAGGTGGCCGGTCCATTTCGGCAGCCAGTAATAAACCGCGGCGAACAGCCCGAAGACGGAGGCACCGAAAATGACGTAATGGAAGTGCGCCACGACGAAATAGGTGTCGTGATACTGGAAGTCCACCGGCGTGATGGCGAGCATGATGCCCGACAACCCGCCGATGGTGAAGATGAACACGCCGCCGATGGACCACAGCATCGGGGTCTCGAAGGTCATCGAGCCGCGCCACATGGTCGAGATCCAGTTGAAAACCTTCACGCCGGTCGGCACCGCAATCAGCATGGTGGCATACATGAAGTACAGCTCACCCGCCATCGGCATGCCGACGGTGTACATGTGGTGCGCCCACACGATGAACGACAGGAACGCGATCGAGGCCGTGGCATAAACCATGGCGTCATAGCCGAACAGCGGTTTGCGCGCGAAGGTCGGGATGATCTGCGAGAATACGCCGAACGCCGGCAGCACCAGGATGTACACCTCGGGGTGGCCAAAGAACCAGAACACGTGCTGCCACAGGACCGGGTCGCCGCCGCCCGCGGCGTCGAAGAAAGAGGTGCCGAAGTGGCGATCGGTGATCAGCATGGTGACCGCGCCCGCCAGCACCGGCATGACGGCCAGCAGCAGATAGGCGGTGATTAGCCAAGTCCACACGAACAGCGGCATTTTCATCAGGGTCATGCCGGGTGCGCGCATATTCAGAATCGTGGCGATGATGTTGATTGAACCTAGAACGGAGGACATGCCGAGCAGATGGATGGACAGCAGGGTAAAATCGGTTCCGATACCGCCTTGCACCGAGAGTGGCGGATACAGCGTCCAGCCCGCGGAGGGGCCGCCGCCCGGCATGAACAGCCCCAAGATCAGCAGGGTGGCGGCAAACGGGAGTATCCAGAACGACCAATTGTTCATGCGCGGCAGCGCCATGTCCGGCGCGCCGATCATCATCGGGATCTGCCAGTTGGCCAAGCCGACAAAACCGGGCATGGCGAAACCGAAGATCATGACGAGCGCATGCACGGTGGTCATCTGGTTGAAGAAATGCGGATCCACCAACTGTAGGCCCGGCTGCCAGAGCTCGGCGCGGATCACCAGCGACATGAGTCCGCCGACGATGGCCATGAGGAAGGCGAACACCAGGTACAGCGTACCGATGTCCTTGTGATTGGTGGTGAATAACCAGCGGGTAATGCCGGTGGGATGATCTGCGTGATGTGCGGATGCCATGTTTAACTATCTCCTCTCGGAATTCTATG
>JANLIC010000194.1 GCA_024654125.1 Sulfuricaulis sp.
TCCCATGGAGTTCATACGCGGGTGGCATAACCTCAAACCGCGGCATCGCGGGTGCGTCGCCACGATCGGAAATTTCGACGGCGTGCATCTCGGTCACCAGGCGGTGATCGGTCAGCTGGCGGAAAAGGGTCAGGAACTCGGACTCCCGACCCAGGTGGTCCTGTTCGAGCCACAGCCGCAGGAGTTTTTCCAACCGGGATCCGCCATCCCGCGCCTGACGCGCCTGCGCGAGAAATTACTGGCGCTGCGCCGCTATTCCGTGGACCGGGTGCTGTGCCTGCGTTTTGACGCCGATTTCGCCGCCTTGGAACCCGAGCAATTCATCCAGCGCCTGCTGGTGGACGGATTGCAAGTGCGCTACCTCGTTGTCGGGGATGATTTTCGTTTCGGCCATAGCCGCCGCGGGGATTTCGCCATGCTGGTGGAAGCCGGGCGCAGACATGGCTTCCAGGTCGTGAACCTGCATACCCTGACGATCGACGATGAACGCGTGTCGAGCACGCGTATTCGTGCGGCGCTGGCGCGCGGCGATCTGGCGCAGACGGAGAAGTTGCTGGGGCGGCCCTATCGGATGTGCGGCCGGGTGGCGCATGGCGACAAGCTGGGACGTACCCTGGGCTTCCCCACGGCGAACATCTTTCTGCATCGCAAGATGACGCCTATTCAAGGTATTTTCGCCGTGGAAGTCTTCGGGCTCCAAACCGAGCCGCTTCCCGGCGCGGCCAACATCGGTACGCGCCCCACGGTCGGCGGGACGCGCACTCTGCTCGAGGTGCATCTGCTGGATTTCGACGCCGACATCTACGACGCCTACGTGCATGTCAATTTTCTGCGCAAGTTCCGCGACGAGAAGCGCTTCGAGTCGCTGGATGAACTGCGCCGCTGGATTGAAAAAGACGTCGCGGATGTGCGCGCTTTTTTCCGTGAGTACCATCCTTCCCGTCTGGAAAGGCCGTATAAAGCAGAGAAAGAAATGAAAAAGAATTCTGGTGAAAATGATATTCCCCTCTCCCCGAAGGGGAGAGGGATAGGGTGAGGGGAGATGTTCAGGTATATGCCATCGGTTCGTGCGCGTGTCCGAGGACTGAGACAGCGGCAAACCGACGCCGAAAAAAAGCTGTGGCGATTTTTACGCGCTCGTCAATTAAATAAGGCAAAATTCAGACGTCAATATCCCATCGGTCAATTCGTTGTCGATTTTTTTTGCCCTGACCAACGCCTTGTTGTGGAGCTTGATGGCGGCCATCATGCCATGCAAGTTCAAAAAGATCGCTTGCGTGCCGAGGCACTGAATCAACGTGGTTATCGTGTATTACGTTTTTGGGATGATGAAGTTTTAAAAGATACTGAGGCAGTTTTACAGGCGATCGCCTCCATTATGCAGAACCCTCACCCTAGCCCTCTCCCTTCCAGGGAGAGGGGATCAGAAATAGCACTTGACCTGGCAAACCTGGAATGACGCAAGATTATAAGAATACGCTGAATCTTCCGCAGACGGAATTTCCCATGAAGGCCAACCTGGCGGCGCGCGAGCCGGAGGTTCTCCAGCACTGGCAGAAGATCAATCTTTACGGGAAACTGCGGGAGCGGGGTCGCGGCCGGCCGAAATACGTCCTGCACGATGGCCCGCCCTATGCCAACGGCGACATCCATATCGGACACGCAGTCAACAAGATTCTCAAGGACATCATC
>JANLIC010000217.1 GCA_024654125.1 Sulfuricaulis sp.
CCCTCTGGGACAAGCTCAAGTCGAAGCGCGCGCCGCTCTCCTTCGACCTGGAAATCACCGCCCGCTGCAACCTCCACTGCCGCCACTGCTATATCAATCTTCCCTCGAACGACCCGCAGGCCCGGTCCGGGGAATTGACGCTGCAGGAGATCGACGCCATCGCCGACCAGGCGGTCTCCCTGGGGGCGATCTGGGTCCTCCTGTCCGGTGGGGAGCCGCTCCTGCGCGACGATTTTCCGGAAATATTCCTGTCCCTCAAGAGGAAGGGGCTCCTCGTTTCCGTATTCACCAATGCGACGCTGGTGCGGGACGAGCAGATCGACTTGTTCAGGAAATACCCGCCCCGGGATATCGAAGTCACCGTCTACGGAGCATCCCCGGAGACGTACGAGCGCGTCACCCGCCGCCCCGGCTCCTTCGCCGCCTTTTTGAGCGGCCTGAACCGGTTGCTGGAAAGCGGCGTCAAGGTTCGCCTGAAGGCGATGGCCCTCCGTTCCAATTTCCATGAATTGCCGGCGATCGCCGCTTTCTGTCGTGCGCGAACGAAGGATTTTTACCGTTTCGATCCGCAACTGCATTTGCGGTTTGACCGGGATGAGCGGCGCAACACGGAGATTCGGGCGGAACGCCTGACGCCCGGGGAGATCGTCGCCCTCGAAAGGGCCGACGAAGAGCGGTTCACCGCCTTGCGAAAAGGGTGCGACACGCTGATCCGCGAGGATCTCGCCCACACGGGGTGCGACCATCTCTTCCACTGCGGGGCGGGGAACGGCAGTTTCAGCGTAAGTTACGACGGTAAATTCCGCCTGTGCTCCTCCCTGTGGGCGCCGGAGACGATCTGCGATCTGCGGAAAGGGACGCTTCGCGATGCGTGGGAACATCTCGTGCCGAAAGTGCGGGACATGCGCTCGCAGCGCCGCGAATTTCTGGAGCGATGCCGCCGTTGTCCGATCGTCAATCTCTGCCTGTGGTGCCCGGCCCATTCCTGGCTGGAAACGGGCGAACTGGACACGGTGATCGACTACTTCTGCCAGGTCGCCCACGCCCGCGCCGCGACGATGACGTCATGAAAAAATCGATGGATATCCCCAGACTTCCACTCGAAGGGCACCTCGATGTCACCTACCGGTGCAATAACAACTGCCGTCATTGCTGGCTGAGTATTCCCGCGGTCGATCCGGCCCGAAAGAGGGAACTCTCCTTCGACGAGATCAGGAACATCGTGGACCAGGCCCGCGCCATGGGGACGCGCCGCTGGTCCATCTCCGGCGGGGAACCGATGCTGCGCCGGACTTTCCCGAAATATTCGACTACCTGACCGGGAAGGCCGTCTCCTACACCCTCAACACCAACGGGACCCTCATCACCCCGGCGATCGCCCGGTTGCTGGTGCGGAAGGGGACCAAGATGGTCGCCCTCTACGGCGCGACGAAAGAGACCTACGACCACGTGACCCGCCATCCCGGTGGCTTCGAGAAGGTCATGCAGGGTTTCCGTTACCTGCAGGAAGCGGGGGCGGGCTTCATCGTCCAGTTGATCCCCATGCGCGACAACTGGCATGAATGGGGAAAGATGACGGAACTCGCACAATCCCTGAGCAGGCACTGGCGCGTCGGCGCGCCCTGGCTCTATCTTTCATCCTGCCGTGACCCGGAGCGCAACGCCGAGATCGCCCGCCAGCGCCTAGACCCGCGCGACGTGGTGGAGCTGGATCAACCGGATATGTCATATAAAGAGGCGACAGCCCATGAATACGAGCACGCGGAGGGCGATGACCGCCTGTTCGCCCGCTGCATCGCCGGTAGGCGGGATTTCCATGTCGATCCTTACGGCGGCATGACCTTCTGTTCCTTCCTCAAGGACCCGGCCATGCGCTACGATCTGCGAAGCGGGAAATTCCAGGAAGCCTGGGAGACGTTTATTCCCTCGCTTGCGGATATAGTGCGCGGCGGTTCGGAGTATGACAAGCGCTGCGCGTCCTGTGATCAACGAAAAGAGTGCCGCTGGTGCCCGGTGTATGGCTGGCTCGAACACGGCCGTTTTTCCGCGCCGGTGGAGCACCTGTGCGATGTCGCACGCGAGAACAAACGGTTCAAGGAAGACTGGCAGGTCAACCATCGCCGCTTTTTCCGGATAGCCGGCATCACTCTTCAGGTGGACAGCGACCTGTCCATTGACGACCGAACGTTTCATCCGAAGTTCGAAGCTTTCCATACCGACGGCCCGGGAGCGGACACGGTGACGGTCCGCCACCACTTCACCCTGCCCGATCTCAAGGGCAAGGACCTGGGCCGGGAACTCTACCGCAAGCCGCCCTGGGCAATATACCGGCAGAACGGTTCGTACATCTATCTCGGCATCTCGCCCCAGGCCGACGACCCGTCGCTGCACCGCGTGGCGACCTTCAACGCCGACCACACCCGCGCCCGGATCTACAACGACCGGGAGGATACCTGGCGGAAAGGCGACCTTCATTCCCTGACGATGTTTCCCTCCGATCAGATCCTCATCGCCCGCCTGCTGGCCGACCGTCAAGGCTGCTACCTCCACTCGGCAGGGGCGATCATAAACGGCGCCGGAATGCTCTTTGTCGGCCACTCCGATGCGGGCAAATCCACGATCACGAAGTTGTTGATGGATGCGAGTGCGGAGGCAAATGGCCGTTCGCCCCTGCAGGTCGAAATTCTCTGCGACGACCGGAACATCGTCCGCCGCGTGGATGACGGCTGGCAGGTGTACGGCACCTGGAGCCACGGCGATGTGCCGGTGGTCTCCGCCAACGACGCCCCGCTCCGAGCCATCTGTTTCATCGAAAAGGCAAACGAGAACATCCTGATGCCTCTGACCGACCGCAAGGAGGTCACGCGCCGCCTGTTGGCGTGCGTCATCAAGCCCTTTGTTACCGCTGACTGGTGGGACAAGACCTTGGACCTGATCGAAAAGCTGGCCAATGAAGCGCCGTGTTATGTGATGCGGTTCGACAAGAGCGGAGAGATTGCAGGAGAGTTGAGAAGGCTGAGTTTATAAGAAGGAGGAGCATGAATCAGGACGCCGAACGCCTCATGGCGTTCCTGTCCGGCCGGGCCGTCCCAGTCGGAGGGCTCGACGAATCGGGCTGGGATCGCATCATTGAATTGGCGAAGCGACACGGAATCGCGCAGCTGCTGCCCGCGTGTTGGAAAGCGCAGGGGACGGTTCCGCCGCCGGCGGCCTCCGGGCGCATTAATTCAATCCACCTTGCCTGCGCCGCGCACAACATCCGGCTTTTCCATCAACTGGAAATCATCGTGCGGGCATTCCAGGCCGCGGGCATCACCGTCGTCCCGCTCAAGGGCGCATGGCTCGCCGAATCGGTGTACGCCAACATCGCCCAACGTACAATGGCGGATGTGGATCTGTGGGTGCAACGGGATGACCTCGATGCGGCGCGCCGGGTCATGGAATCCCTGGGGTATTCATCGCGATCCAAAGCGGACCGGCCACAGGAATTGCAGGATGCATTGACGGGAGAAACGCAGCTGTTCAAGACCGATGCGCCGATGGTGGAACTCCATTGGAACGTCTTTCCGGGGGAGTGGCTGCGTCACACCGCGCGGATCGATGAACAGGCCGTATGGGAAAGAACGCTTGTCTACAAGGGAGATGGAGTGCGCCAACTCTCTCCCGAGGACGCGATCCTTCATCTTTGCGTGCACCTTGCCGTGAATCACCAGATGTCCTCGATCGGTTTACGCACGTTGCTGGACCTGGATCGCGCACGTCAACGATGGAAGATTGACTGGAGCATGGTGGCTCAACGTGCACGAGAATGGCGCGTCTCCCATGCGACCTGGCTTGTGCTCCAGATGCTGGCGGAGGGATTTGGCGATCCGGAGGGGCGATTGCCACTCCGGGACCTGAGCCCATCGCCGCTTCGACGATCGATTTTACGGCGTTTCATTTCACTCCGGAAAATGATCGAAGGTATTCACATCAGCAGCGGTCCGAAACGTTTTCTGTTCCTTCTGGCATTGGTGGACCGACCTGCCGCCGCTTTCCATCTGGTATGGCGTGCGTTCGTGCCGGACCGCACCTGGTTGACGCTGCGGTACGGTTTGAAGGATGCGCCGGACTGGCGGATCGGGTTGCAGCGCCTGTGGCATCCCGTGCGCATGCTTGTCCGTCGGAATGTCTGAGATGAACGCGATCCTTTCGAAAATGGCCCTGCTGCGCAGCCAGGCCCCCTATATCCCGAAGACGGTGAAGCTCGTCTGGCAGGCCACGGGGATGTGGATGGCCGCGTGGCT
>JANLIC010000223.1 GCA_024654125.1 Sulfuricaulis sp.
CTCCCGCGGCGGCCAGCGCGTGCCCTTGCGCGGCTGGAGGTGGATGTGCGGCGCCGTCGCGTGAGGATTCACGTAGGCCACGGCGGCCACCTCCGGATCTGTCGGCACCGCGCGCACCTCGTAGAGCACGGTAAAGTCCCCCTGGATGGCGAGCGTGACTTTCAAGATTTCCAAGAGTTTCAAGAGCTGGCTCCTCGTCAGGCCAGCCACTCGCACGTCGAGCGCCTCCCCCCGCGAGTGCGGATCGTCGGCCCCGTGCCCCTCCCGCCCGCTCGTGATCACCAGCGACGACCGGATGACCTGGGCCGCCTGCACCAGGATGCTGAGGAAGAGCGCCTGGCACGGCGTCAACGGATCGAACCGCACGGAGTCGTTCTTCGCCGACACGGTATAGGGATAGAGTAAATTCGACATGGTTAGAGGTTCACCCCCGTCAGGAATTTCAGGATCAACAGCAGCACCGTCCCCACCGCGGCCATGGCACCTGCCCCGCTCGCGATGTAGCCCCACATCGCCGCGCGCCCGACGGATTGGCCACTGGTGTTACTGCGGGATTCTCGTAGACTCACGATCTGCGCTTCCAGGGCTTCCCGATCGCGATGAGTGACCATCTTGCTGGTGAGATCCTTAACCGTATCCCTCCATTCGTTCGCGCCGACCTTGTATTCCTTCAGCGCCGTTTCGGTCTTTTCGGCCGCCTGCAATGCGCTCACGAGGGCGGCCCGCACCGCCTCCTTGGCGGCGCGATCGCGCTCGGTATAGCGCAGATCCCTTTCGTTCATGATCTGAATAAAGCCATCGAAGCGGGCGATCAACGCGTCGAGCCGTCCGTTGAGTTCCGCACGCAGTTCCCGCACGCCGAGCACGTCCTGTCGAGTATCGTCCATCGTATCTTCGCTCCCTCCGGTCCCATACGTCCTAGGCAGTCATGATGACCTTCCGAGGTTGTCTACTCACGCACCGACACGAGGCTGTGCGTCTGTTCGTCGAAGGCGTAGTTCACATCGGCCCGCATGCCTTGCGCGCGGTACTTCTTTGCCAGCTTCGCCAGTTCCTTCTGCTGCGCCTGCTGCGCGGCGGCGATCCGCTGGGCCGCGTCCTGCTGAATCGCCTGGACGTTGAGCGCCGCGACCGCACACGCCCCCTGGAAGTCCTTGAACTCGCGGGCCGTGAGAACGATCCGGACGGGCTTGTTCGGTGTTGGACGATGCTGTCGGCTTCGCTTCGACATGTGGGTCTCCTCTCTAGTCCGCCACCTCGGAAATCGCGCCGGCCAGCTCCGGGTGGTCCGCCATCAGTTTCTCGACGACCCGCCGGTGCAAGGACTTCACGCTGAGGTTCGCCTTGTTAAGCACCTGCATCAGCGTGGTGGCTTCCGCTCCACCGTAGGTGTACTCGAAGCGGCGGCCGTCCGGCGCCCGGAGCACGACGTAGATCGCCACGCCGTCCCAGTCGAGGATCAGCCGACTCACGATCAGGGACGAGGCCGCGATGGGAGTGGTCAGGGTCAGGGTTTCCATCGTTAGGCCGCCTTCCGTTCGAGCCGCGCGACCCGCGCAGCCAGTTCGTGAATCGCGTTCACCGTCGCCCCGAGGATCGGACGGTCGGCCAGCGTCAGATAGCCGCGCTGGTCCCGCCCGACCGCGAGCGGCATCCCGGCCTTCAGCACATCCTGCGCCGCGAATCCTCCGTACAGGTGTTTTCGTTCGAGGCCGGAGCGCTTGTTGTACCCGTGCTGAATGGCCTTCAGCTTCAAAACTTCCGCGAGGCCGTAGGGCAGGGGGCGGATCCGGTCCTTGAATCGCCGGTCAGACACCGACGTAATGTTGCCGCTGGCGTCGAAGGTCGCGGTGCCGGCGCCGTAGGGTGCCCAGGTCTGCGTGCCGTTGGCGTTGATTCGCGCCCTCAGCGCTGTCCCGCCGGCGTAGAAGCGGATGGTTCCGGAGGCATCGGTGGCCATGATGTTGAGTCCATTCGCGTCCTTGGCGACCAAGGAGATCATCACGCCAGCCCCGCCCCTCACGATTGCGTCGGTTCCAAACCCACCCACGCTTACCGAATTGTGTTCGATGCTAAGCGCAGCGCCATATGTGGCAGCACTCGACCCATTCAAGGTGAAGATAGTATAGTTGGTCCCCGTCCCGCCCGTGCCTAGTTTGTGGGTTACGCCGTTTCCGGTGCTGATAATCGCCCCGCTGCTCGTCACCGCCCCCGCGTTCCACACGCCGGACGTGACGGTCCCGAGCCGCGTGATGTTGTCCTGCACCGCCGTCGGTAGCGTCGTCAACACCTCGACGTTCCCCGTGCCGGCCGTGTTCCGTCCGAGTACGGAGGCCGTCGCGACCTGCGCCATCATGGCGAGCGTCACCTTGTTCGCGCCGATGGCGGTCGTGAGCGACCCGGCCGTCGTCGTCACGTCGCCCAGCAGCGCCGGGAAGTTCGCCGCCGGCAGCACCCCGCCCATGGCCGTCTTACGGTTGCCGCTCGCGTCGAAGACCACCCAGCCACCCGCGTCGGTGAACGAGAGTTGATCGCCCACCGCGAGCGTGCCCGTCCAGGTAATCCGCTTCGTCGCGGCGTTGTTGACCTGGACCGTGAGCACGACGGCCGCCGTGTCCACGTTCACGACGCTCAAGTAGTTCAGCTTGCGCGTCGTCGAGGCCGCCGGCGCGGCAACCACCTCAACCGCCGTGGCTCCGGTCGTCACGCCGTCTTGCGCTGGGGCTGCCGACTGGCCCCACGTCGTCTGACTGATGTCCACGTACGACGCCACGAACGGGAGTTCGGTCGTGGCGACGGCCCCGCCTAACTTGATTTCGAGCGACTTGTTGACGGTGTCGAGACTCAGCATCAGAACCTCAAGGCCACGCGGGCCGCCATAATCGGAATGAGCGCGCCAGTCGAGTTGCCGAGCGTGCTGGACGTAACCCATTCAGCGAGTTCACCGGGCGTGCCTAATCCGGTAATCCCCGTCAATGTGATAGATGGCGCGACCGTCCAACCGCCGGCCGCGCCGCCCCCGCCAGACCACATCGGCGAACCGCGCCACGTCAAGATAGGCGCCACGCCCTCTATGGCCGTCACCTCTCGAACGATCACGCCGGGTTCGACATTACGAACGATCACATCCGTGATGAGGAACGTCCCGTTGACGCCCCGCTTGGCCACGGTGATCGTCTGTGTTTGTCCGGGATGCAGACCTTTCTCAAACGTACGATAGGCGACTTTGTCCGGGGTGGCGAGCGCCAAAGCCAGGGCGGCGTCTACCGATGCCTGGGCCACTGCCGCGCTTACCGCACCGACCGAAATCACTTTCTCCCATGGATCCGTGAGGGCCGACGGGTCCTCGGCCGTCACGACGCCCGAATACGTATAGGCGTCCGATCCCAGGTAAAGGTGATCCAATGGCGCATGGCCCTCCCCCCAGAAGTAGGCGATGCAGCCCACGTTGGTCGCGGCGCCGATCGAGTTCCCGGCGACGCCGGCGGTCAAGGCCCGTATCCTCAGCTGCCCTTCCGGCTCAATGATGAAGGCTTCGACTTCGGTATTCGCGGTCGTCGATGCCGCATAATTGCTGCCCCCCTCAAGCATGATGGCGGCCCGTAAGTGCGCCAGGCTAAGGGCTTCCGTCGTGCCGAGCTTCACGTTCCCGTCGACATCCGTGAGGGTCGTCTGAAACGTGTACGTACGGGACCCGATCGTCACCGTATCGCCGTCCACGAAGTTCCCACCGCTGGGAGGATACTGCTTCAAGAAAGCGTACGCCTTCACAGCGTCGACTGGGATATCGTAGAGCGCGATAACCCGGTTGGCGTAATTAGACCGCGTCGGCTCGACATGCACGTCGCCGATGGCGTGCCCATCGCCGTCTATGATGTTGACCGGTGCGGGCGTCGACGCGGGCAGGAACATGCGGAGCACTTTGTCATAATCGATCTCCCACACGAGCTTCTGCGTCGCGTCAAGTCCTGCGATTTCGTCGAAGATCGTGGAAAGCCTGCACCGTTCCTCATAAAACTGGTAGGACAACGCTGGGAGCGTCGGTCCGGCTATCTGCGCTGGATCAAGCGTGACACCCGGCGGGAAAAACCCACCCGCATCGATGGCCTGAAGAGCCGCCTTGAGCGTCCCGGCCACGATGTCCAGGGTGACGTAACGATGCCCGGCAAGGGCGTTGAAGTCCACGGCCGATACGCTCGTGACGATTGGCGTACCGGCTTCGTTGCCGACCCCTTTGAGGGACGGCGTATCAATGTTCCCCCCGAAGATCCGCACGGCGTCCTCGGTGACGATGACTTCCGCGTTGAGCGCAGGCGTATAGGAACCATCCTCCGACAGGACCTGGCAGGAAAACGTATTCCTCCCGTTCGCGGTCTCGGTGATGGTATAACCGCCCAGCATGCTCTTCGTTACGCCGGCGATAGTAATGACGACAGCCATCCTAACCCAACCCCAATCGGTTTCTCATCCTCACGACGGCCTCGGCCATCTTTGCCCCATCGATGTTCATAGTTGTCTCGATGACCCTGAGCACTCCACTCGGCGCGGTGCTCTCGACGGTACCCCCGCCTGCAGCCGGGAGCGGATTGACGAAGAACCCAGTTGCGAGAAACGCACCACGTAGAAATCCTCCTATTACCATTCCAAGCCTCAATCGGCAGGAAGCAGACAATAGGCTATCGTCACGCGCGTTCCGCTTTCCGTCTCGAACGTCGCGCCAGCATTAACGTTACCAAGTATCTCGATCCCGCGGTTTGCGTAGTCCGTAGCCGTGAGAATGTTGATCGACGACCCGGCTATCGACGTATTACGGTATCCGTTGACCCCGGCAGATATGAGCGTAGCGGTGGGCACAACGATCGTGGTTGTCCCCACGTAGCGGGTCGTGAGGCTGACGCTCTGACCTCCGTTCACGATGATATGCGCGTTCACAAAGAGGCTGGTAACGAAGTACATCTTCCCGGCGACGGCCGGCAGTAAAAGGATCGGCGTGGTGATCGCCTTGACCTGGGCATCCGTTAGGATGGTCGTCAACGTACGAGGAGTTCCTTCTGGCAACTCATCCTGCGTCAACGCGAGGACGTGATCCGCGTTCCAGTCACGCTGTGGTTGGACCAGCTCTGCAAGGCTAAGATCATCAGCCTGCGTCGAGACGAACTCATGTGTAACTGGCATCTTAGCCCCCCAGCCCCAATCGCGTGCGCACCTTCACGATGGCCTCGCCGACCTTCATGCCGTCCATGTTGATCGTCGACTGGAGCACCGCGTCTTCCCTGCCGCGTTCGTACTCCCGGTTCTGCGCCACGCTCAGGACGCGCTCTCCCGGCGTCAGCATGGCCGGCACGGTATCGGTGCCTTTGGGCGTGAATGGAAGGATCCGCGCGCCTGCCGCGGCATAGACGACTCCACCCGCGGCATAGGGCCTAGAAATCGTTTGATAATCCTCTGGGCGCGTATGCGTGATGACCTCTATGTCGACGCTGCGCGGTCTGGTAATCTCGTTGAGCGCCCCACCGACCCCGCCCACGATCTTATCGATCAGCTCGTTGAGCTTCGCGATAAGCTCGTCGAACATCTTCGTCAAGTCCTTCGCGAACGTCAATTTGCTCAAGTCCGTCATCTTCTTGCCGGATGCGTCCGTCAACGTTCCTGCATCGATCATCGCCTGAAGGAGCGGTTTCATGGACTCGGGCAGTTCCATCCCATACTTTAGGGCCAGATCAACGAGTTCCTGCGTCTTGTCGCCCATCGCGCTGAGCGCGAGCATTGCCGGATTCGCTCCGGCGGCAATCAGCATTTGGAAATCAGCCGCAATCTGGGTCGCGGCTTCCGTGATCTGCAACTGCTTGACCTTCGGCCCGAGCTGATCGAGACTCAGCCCGTAGCGGTCCGCCGCCGCCGTGATGTCCGCGAGCGACGGCATCGTGTTGGCTGCTAGCCCCAACATGGCGCGAGCCGCTTCATCCGTAATAAGGCCCATCCGAATCATCTGCTCGATGATGGGCTGGAGGGCCTCCGGAATCTTCGTCCCGGTCTGCACGGCGTCGATGATCAGCTGATTGAACGACCCGCTCATGCTCTGAATCGCTTTGTCCGCCGGGACCCCGGCGGCGACCATGAGGTCGAAATCCGACTTCATCTGCTCTGCCGCCATCGTGACGTTCATCTGCTTGAAGTCCTGCCCCAAGTCCTTCCACGTGAGCCCATACTTTTCAAGGGCGCTCTGGAGTTGCTCCATCTTGCCCTTGAACTCGTCCATCAACCCCATGAAGTGCTTCAAGCCCGCCTGCGACTGGTCGCCCCATGCGCCAGCAAGGTCAATCCCGAGGGACTGCCCAATCGTCCTGATGTTGTCCAGGGAGCCGTACGTCTTGAGCAGTTCGGTTTGATAATCCTTGATGTCCTGCGTGGCCTTCTGGTTCGCCTCGCGCACTTTTGCTGCTGCCGATAACCATCCGAAGAGCGCGCCTGTGATGCCGCCGATGGCCGCCCCGATGGCGGTCCCCACACCAGGAAGTATCGACCCTATAGCAGCTCCAGCAGCGGCGCCACTCAGACCGCCCACAAGCGCATTCTTACCTTTGCTCATGCTGGTGTCACCTAGCAGCGAGGATAACATAGCCGCTGCCGTGGCGAAGCCAGCCGCCAGCCTTTCCCCGAACTTCAATCCTTTATCCAGCACCGTCTCAAGTCCGGCGCTCAGGATCTGGAGCGCCTGACCGACCTTGCTGTTGATCCCGTCGAACATGTCGCCGACGGCGTCTAGGATGTCCTCGGCGTCGTCACGCCACGTCCTGGCGAACTTGTCCGCATATATCCCGACATAATCAAACTTCTCGCCAACGTCCATCAGCTTGTCGACGAAGCGCGAAAGCTCGTCATTCGTCGTCTGTTGCAGGAGCAAAGACACGTCCTGTTGCGCATCGTATAGATCCAAGGACGCACGTACCGCATCGTTGGCTCCGGCCGTAAAGTCGTCGAGTCCAGGCTTGGTAATCTTCGACAGATTAAACCCAAGCTTCTCGGAAGACAGCGCCAGCGCGAGCAGCTTCGGGTTCAGCTTCGCGCCCTTATCGAGCAATTCGGCGGCCTTGTCCGCGACGGCGGCGATCGTCTTTGCCGATATATCGCCTCTCTTTGTGAGCGCGTCCAGGGCGTCGGAGAGCTTCTTGACTTCCTTCGCCAAGCCCGCGGAACCAAGGGAATCGGCGAGGGTGGAAACCTCCTTCTGATACGCTTTCGCGGCGACGGCGGCGGCTTCCTGCGTTACCTTGGCATCGTCTATGGCATTGTTCGCCAGCTTGAACGTCTCGCGCTCAGTATTCTTTTCCCGCACCAGGCGTTGCGCCGCCTCGGTCGCATGGTCCGTGGCGATCATGGCGTCGGCCTGAGCCGCGCTGTACCCCTGGAGTCGTAGCGCCGCATACTCGTAGGCGTCGCTCAGCTCGCGGCCCCACTTCGTGTTCTTTTCAAGCCAAGTCCCGAGTTCATAAGCCGCCATGAACGCACCGAGCACCAGGCCAAGGCGGATGAGAGCCAACTTCACCGTATCGAGTCCGGTCGCGAGCGCTGTCGCCGAGCCCGCGGCGACTACCGACGTCCCGGAAAAAATCAAGAGCGTCGCGTTGTAGGCGAGCATCGCCGCGTTGGACAACCAAAGATACGAGGTGATCAACCCGACGCCAACGTAGAAGCCAACAAAAACCGCGCCCACGACCTCAAGCACTACGCGCCAATCCCACAAGAACTTAATGACGTCGGCCAGCCCCTTGCCGAACGAAATGACGTAAGGCACGGCAACCGTCACGAACTGTCCGATCGAAGTAATGGCAATCTGAAGCCCCTCCGCCAGCGCCTTCATGAAGTCCTTGACGTCGGCCTGCGACGACTTCACAGAATCCCGAATCGCGCCGCCGAGGTGGTACCACGCCTTGATGGCGACGTTCGTCAAGGGCAGGAACACGGTGCCGATCTGCTCCGATACTTGCCCCCAGGCGCGCACGGACGACCCGGCAATCTTGGAGCTGTATTCCATCGACAGGCCGTACAGCCCGGCCTTCTCGGCGCCCTCCTTCAAGACGGCGTTCAGGAGCGCCTGCTGCCGCTCCGCACCCGTCATAGAGCTCGCAGAGCGGTTATTAGCCTTCGTCCAGGCGTCCGTCGCCGTCGTCAGCGACACGGTGAACCCGGCCCCGCGCAGGAGCATCGGGTTGAGCATCGTGATGCCCTGAATGATGCGCCCGTAGGTGGTCGACGAATCCACGCCAGAGATCGTCGCCATGTTCTGCGCGATGGCCGACAGCTCGGTGGCGTGCTTCAGGTCGATGTGCGCGCTGATCAGCTGCACGATGGCGTCGCGGGACTGGACGCCAGTAATGCCCGTCTTTTCGATCTTCTCGGCGAGGTCGTCGACGAACTGGATCGTGTAGCCCGCCCGCTCGCCAAGGTACCGCGTGACGCCGCCAAGCTGCTCGAGCCTCGCACCAGCCATGAGCGAGGTAGAAATCAAGTTCGTGGCCCAACTGACCGCCCTCATCGCCAAGTTAGCAAGCGTCGTGCCAAGGAACGACCCGACACTGGCCGCGAGGGTCATGTGGCCCCTGAGTCCATCGATGGCCGTTCCGGTCTTCCTTGACGAGTCGTCCACTACCTTCAGGACGCCGTCGAGCTTCGCCAGCACGGAAGTCATCTGGTCTTCAAGCGTGATGGCGCCCGTCAGGGTTCCAATGTTCATGTCAGTTCATGTCCTTGGCCTGGACCGAATAGGCCATCACGATCGCGCGCGCAACGGCCTGCTTCTCTTGCCACGTCTGCTTACGCTCCGGCGCCTCTTCCCCGAACTTAAGCAAGAAGTCCTCCACAGTAAACGGCTTCTGGTCCTTGCCTCGATTGACGTTGGCGATGACCGCGCAGACCGACGCTGCCCGGTAGTCTGCGCGTCGTTCGCCAATCGGATGTAAGCGCATGTATGACACCCACGCCATGAACTGCTTGGCCGTCAACCCTCTCAACATCCCACCGACGTCCACCCGTCCGGTCGCCAACGCCAGCTCGTGCGCGGCCCGCCACCACGGGCTGCGCATCAGCCGTTTTTTGCGTCGGCCTCCGCCTTCATCTCGCCCTTGGCGACCTCCATTCCGTTCAGCTTCAGGATCGCCTTGACTACCGCCTCGGTGGTCTTATGCGTCTTCGCACGGAATATCACGATGTTCTTCGGGTCGTTGGCGTACCGGACATTGTCCGGTTCCGGCCCCACGAGGCTCTGAGTGATAAGCCGCAAGCCAGCCGTGCGCTTGGCCTCGCCCTCGTTGGCCTCCGACCATACGATGAGGTCGCCGGCCGACAGCGAACCAATTCGCAGCGTCTGCCCGAGCTTGAACCCGGGAATCGTGTCGTATTCAACGTTGTTCGCGGCTTCGATCTCCGCCATCGATCCAGCAACCGCTTCAGCCTTCTTCACTTCTTTTACGTCCGTCATTGTCATTCCCTTTCCCCACGCAGGTTTACTGTTGCCGGCCTCCTGTGGTTCGCCCTTCGTCCCTAAGGCCGGCGGAGGGGGACTGAGGGCGCTGCGTGGGGGCAGCCCTTCCTATCCGACGGTCACGCCGCCGATGGACATGTATCCAGACATCCGAAAGGTCACGTCGGCCGCCTGCTTGCCGTCCACCGGCGCCTTCGGCGCGATGTTCTGCACCTGGCCGCTCATGATCCAGACGATGCCATCCGGGAACGTCACCTTGTACCCATCGACAGCATTGTCGATGAGCGCCTTGTAGAGGCCGGTCAGGTGGTCGTGGGTCGCGTTCGTGTAGAGGAAGTTCAGGGGAACGACCAGCGGGCTGCGTCGCAGCACGCCGAGCACGTAGGCGTCGATGTTCTTCTCCTGCGTCGTCGCGTCGAACTCGTTACGGGACATCCCCGGCGGGGTGATGTCGCCGAGTTCGGCGATGTCGGTCCAGGTGCCCGGCGTTGCCGCCGGCTGGCGGGCCACGATGGTTCCGTGCGAGCTGATGGCCAGTGTCATGATGCACTCTCCTTGAGACGGTTTACTTCCAGACGAACTGACCAGTGCCCCTGGCCTTTTCGCAGTTCATTAGCTTGGCTCCTTTTCCGCGTCGATGTTGAACACCACCATCGCGCGCCCTGCTTCATCAAGTCCAAGATCTGTCGGTTCCTGCCGCGCCGTGAGGCTGAGGTAAAACGTTCCGCTGAGCGTCGTGTTCCAGATGCCATCCAACGATAGGTAGGCCGCCTTGGCCATGGCGCGGGCGGCCGGATAGGACGAAGCACGGCAGGCAACCTGTGCGCCCGGATGCTGCGTCGCGACTCCCGCGACGTTCTGCGTACGACCGCCGGTTCCTCGAAATCCTCCTGGCCCCGCGCCGCCCGTCTCCACGAGCGTCAGGTACGGACCGGCGCCGGTCGGGATGACGGCCTTCGTCGACATGAAGATGCTCGTACCGAGCGCGCCGACGCCGTCGGCGACCAACTTCGCGGCGACCTCGTCCAAGAACGGCATCAGAGTTTGATCCTCCTGGCCACGCGTGCAGCTATGTACGGCCGAGACTCCTCTAGCACGGACGCAAGGTAGCGCGCCTGACCGGTCGTGTGGAAGAAGTCCAGCCGCTCGTGCTGCACCGCCGCATACTGCACCGCGCCACCGCCATAGGACAGCGTCACGGAAATGAGATTCCCAATCCGTTCCGGCTCGTGCACCGTGCCGGTCGCACGCAGCGTGCCTGGCACCGTACCCTTCGGCATCTTACGTCCCATCGCCTTGAACTGCGCGGCCGTCGGAGAAACCGGGCAGCGCCGCTTGCTCTCCGTCATCTCGATCTGCGCCTCGCGGTACAGCGCCGCCTCCACACGGCCGGGATACTGCTGCGCGATCTTCCGCAGCTTGGCTCGCATCTGCGCGACGCCTTTCAACTTGAGGCTCACGCTACGGCCTCCTTCTCCACTCTCAGCGTCTCCGCAATGACCGCCAACCACGCCGCTCCGACGTTCTCCCACCGGAACCTCGGCTGACGCGCGCGTTCGAGCGCCGCCGCGCGGTTCGTCTCGCGATAGTCAGGATGCCTATAGAGCGCGTCCAGCGCCTCAATGAACTTCCCTTCGTCCGGCACGCCGCCGATGACGTTCAGCCCGGGTGCGACGGGGTTGATCGCCGTCGAGGTGCACGGCACCATCCACGCGGCCCCCGCGCACAGCTCGCCGAGCGCCGCCCAATCCGGTACGATCTGAGGCACGCCGCACGCCATGCCCTCGAACGTCGTCAGGCCAAAGCCCTCGCCCTGCGTCGTCGTGACTTGGACGTCGAAGCAGTTGTACGTGTCACGCATCTCCTCTTCCGCAATCCCGTACCACGTCGGCGGTTCCATCAGCGCAAGGTGGTCGAGCACGCCGTAGTACTTCGCAAGCTGCTTGACGTCGACACCCATGTCGCCCGTCGGCGCGACGTGCAGGTACAGGTAGGCGTCGCTCACCTTCTTGGACTTAACCCACTCAGCGAAGTACCTGACCGTCAAGTCCCACCGCTTGCGGGGTTGGTTCCGGTTGACATTTCCGACGATGAACGCGTCGCCAAGTGACGCAATGCCTCGTGCGGATCTTGCCTCCATCTTGTCGGCTGGATGGTAAACGGTCGTGTCGACGCCAAGCGGCACAACGGACGCCGGTCCCTCGTAGCCGGCTTCGCGCGCCTCGTCGAGCGCGAACTGCGTCCAGAAGACCACGTGTGCGAGCCCGTCGAGCCACCTGGCGTCCAGGTTCTTGCCATCGACGGCCAGAGCCGCCACGATGGGAATGCCGGCGTATTCTGGCCACATGTATTTGCCGTTCGGCTTCCTTCTGCGCAGCTGCCGCACGTAGGGCTGGATGTTCCATCCGTCGTTCTGCAGCACGATGACGTCCGGCTTGACGAGGTCGCACATCCAGACGAGTCGCCCGACTCCGAAGGCGTCGCCTCCGGCGAACGCCGTAAAGATTGGATACGGATATGGGTGCGGATCTCCGCGGTAGTTCATGCCGAGCACCGTCACGTCGTACTCGCGGCGCAACATGTCAAGGATGGCATGCGTCGCCCTGGCGAACCCGCTGGGGCACGCCGCGTCACCGATCCAGAGGAGTTTCTTCATGGTCATTGCACCGTTCCCATCTCGGTGCGCCGCTGACGACACCAATCCTCAAGCATCGGAACGAGTTCATCCAGATCGATCTCGGACAAGTAGGCGCTCTCTTCCTCCGTGAAGGCAAAGTGAACCAGGCGAGCGTCTACGCCACGCCGCCTTACTCCAATGTCCTTCACTCCCGCCGCCAACGCGTCTAGTAAAGTCATGACTTTTAGCCCCACGCTAAAGTTTCACCGACACCCTTCAGGAAGCTGCCCCCACTTGCGGATGTAGTTCGCCTTCGCTATGTCATATCGCCTCCAGTGCTCTCGCTGTTCCTCCGCCGTTCCTGCGCGCCACGTCTGACTCCCGTCCGTGCCATCACCATGAACGACCCCGCTCTCAGGAGCGTTCGCGGCAACAGCCGTGCTCCCCTTGACGCGCTCCATGTAGTCGAGATCCTCCCAATAGGCATACCCAGGGGAGATCGCCTCGTCAAACATGCCGACCTTCTCGATGCAAGAATCCCGGATCAGGAAGCATGAGAAACCATAGCCGAACACGAGGTCAGCGGGCGTTTCGGCCATCCGTCGGAGCGTTTCCGCTCCGAACACAATGTCATCATTCGCGATGATACGCTCTTCCGGCACGTTCGCGATGAACCAGTTCCACGACTCAGCGACGCCCATCGATCGTTCTGGAACCTTCACGAGACATCGGACTGGAGACTCGATCAGCGCTGCGTTCAGGCGCGCAGCGTTCTTGCCGTTATCGATGATGTATATGGCGCCCGGTGCCGGCACGCTGGCATGGAGCGAACGGAACAGCTTCGCCAACAGGTCGTACCGTCGGAGCACCGGAACGCAAACACGCACGCTCATCGTGGCCTCACCAGCACCGTAACCTCCGAGCGCCACACGACCTCGCTCGGCTGCCACTTCATCGTTTCCATGAACATCGAATCGCCGCCGTAGAACGATCCGAACTTCCCAATCTTGTCCGGTGCGTTCGGGAGCAGCACCATCGGCGTACCGACGTTGCCACACTGCACGACCTGCTCCCGCCACAAGATGGCGCCGTTGGCGTAACGCATCCGAAACATCACGGGCAGGCCGGGCGTCCGCTCGATGGCGTCGGCCATGACCGCCCTGGCTCCCGGCGCGTAGACGTCGTCGTCGTCGATGTGTGCGATGTAGCGCCCCCGCGCCATCCGCGTGACGATGTTTCGCTCCGTGTGTCCCCAGTCATTTCCCGGTTCGAGCGGCACATAGCGCACCCTTGCGTCATTGATGCTGTTTATGCGTCCCGCGACGATGATCTCATCCCCGTCCCAGCGCTCAATCGACGCCAGCGTCGCATACACCGTTGGACGGCCCGTGGTGGCGACGATGAAGCTGATCATTGCGAGACCAAGCCTCTCAACCGTTCGACCGCTTCCTCGACAGCCTGTGCGTGGTGCGTCATCCAGTTTCCCGGTGCTCGGCGCGCGCCCTCACCCTGAAGAAACGTCTGGTCGGGATCGTTGCCCGCCCACACGTGCTGGATCTCTACGTCGTCCAGCATCACGTTGCGCCCAAGTGCGCCCATCACATCGCGCAAGAAAATGTCTCCCCAGAAGATCCGCGGATCGTACAGAAACCCAAGGTGCTCCGCGACACGACGCGACACCGTCGAGAAGGGAAAGTGCGTCTCGTTATGCGTCCGCACACCGACGTTGAAAACCCCGTCCGGAAACCGATTGGCGGCTTCAAGAATACGCGCCGCCCAACCCTGCGTCACAAACACCATGTCGTCGTTGCCAAGCATCAGGGTATCACCGCTCGCTGCGAACGCCAGCTCGTTGAAGAACTGTGGCAAGCTCTCGTATCCCTTCAACCTCGGCCCTGCGATCACGTGCCGTCCTTCGAGGAACCTCAGCGTCTCTACATCGTCATCATCCGCACGAAAGACAAGTTCCGACGACTGCTCGACCCCCTGCGCCGTACGTTCATAGGACGCAAGCAGAGTTCGCAGGCGTTCTATGCGATGTCGCGTCGGGATGAGCACGGAAACTTTAGTAAACATCTAATGCGCTCGGTGAAAGTCGCACATCGTTGCCAAGACCCACGCTACCTGCGTATCCGTAAGGTCCGACTCGTCATCGACGAGCAGTGGAACGTTGTCCCAGAAGTGCACGCGGCAATGCGGACATGAATCAATGAGATGTTTCAATAGCTCTCTCATCAGTGCCCCGCATACGTCAGCGTGGACGCCGCCGTCAATGCGCCTGTCTCGGCCGCTTCCTCCTGCTGCCGCCTGATGCGGACGTCCTCGTCCCACTCGGCCTTCGCCCAACCGTGATGCACGAGGAAGTCAAACATCTCGCGCTTGATCCTGTACATCTCCTCAACCGTGCATCCGTGGGGCCGCACGAGCACCTCGTCGCGGGCCGAGAATCCAACGATCCACTGGTTGTCGTAGTTGTAATCGACGATGTCGATGCCACTTTCCTGCGGATGCGTCCACCAGCGCGAGCCGGGATACGGGATGCCAACGGCCAGGTTGCACGAGTCAAGGTACGGCTTGACCGAAAGCAGCCACCGCTGTGTCTCTCGCATCGTCTCCAACGTTTCGCCTGCCATGCCGATGACGAGAAAGGCGATGGTATAGAACCCGTGTTCCTTTGCTCTCTTTACCGCGTCGGTGTTCTGCTGAACCTTCGTGCCTTTCTGGTTCGCGTCGAGCACTCGTTGCGATCCGCTCTCGATGCCGAAGCACGTCACTTTGCAGGACATGCGCTTCAGCGACTCCGCAATATGGTCGTCCATCGTGTTCACGCGCGTGTGAATGCGGGCGGCGAAGGCGTCCCGTCCGAAGGCCGCATCGACGGCGTCGGCCAGCTCCCGAAGCTTCGTCTTGTGTAAGGTATACGTGTCGTCTTGGAACTTGAACATCCGTACGCCCTTGTCCATCACCTGCGCCATCTCGGCGATGATGTTGTGAGGCGAGCGGTATCTAGGACGTTGTCCTATCCAAGGAGTACTGCAGTACGTGCACTTGTACGGGCAGCCTCGCGTGCCGATGAGCGACATCACGGCGCTCGACGCCTCCGGATGGTGCTCGTTCGGAAAGTAGCGATGCTTCATCACAGCCACGCCGTCGTTGTAGATATGGTCCTGCGGCAGCAGGTCCCACGCCGGAAACGGAATCGCGTCAAGATCCATCGCGTCGGCCTTGTCGCCGTAGTAGTAGGGCTGAAGCTTGCCGGCGTCCCAGTCGGTCAAGAGCTGCAACGTGGCGACCTCGCCCTCCATCACCACGACCGCATCGAAGAGCGGTCGGCCATCTGCCGCGCGGTAGTCGCGCCTAGTCGGAAGCGCCCCCTTGTAATGGTAATGCTCCTGCCGTCCAGCCTCCTTTACCTCACGCGGCTCATACGAAGGGTGCGGGCCACCAGCCACAAGGAGAGCCTCTGGGCAGCGATCCTTGATGAAAGCCGCCAACTCAAGCGCCTCCCCAAACTGTGGAGTGCAAAAGCCAAACATATGAACGTCAGCGTCAAGAACGGACTCCGGGAGATGAATGTTACCTTCGTACCGCTTATCGAGCATCGAGGTGACGATGACGTCATGTCCTTGCTCCCTCAATAGCCCGGCGATGTAGAGCACGCCGAGCGGGACGTTCGTCTTCGAGTCCGCGAGCCACGGACTTGACGGCAAGATGCAGTGGATCTTCCGACGCGCTATCTTGCGAATCGGCAGGCCGGACGTAGAGACCGCTCCGCAGACGGTTTGGTCGCTCATCTGGTAGCCCGACGTGGCCATCGTGAGGGTTTTGCTCATGGAGTTCAACCTTTTCCGTTGTCACCCGCTTGCGCGGGAGTGGATACTGGTTTACGGAGGCACACGTTGACGAACGAATAGTTGTGCACGAAGTCGCCGCGATAGCCGAGGTCCGTGTCGCCAATGAACTCCAGTCCGAACCGCGCCGGCAACGCCAGCACGAACTCCTCGCGGTACGGCGTCACCTGCAGGTGGCGCGAGATCGATTGTTCGAAGTGCGCCAGGTCGCGGAAGTAGTCCGACGTGATGAAGAGGAACCCACCGGGCTTCGTGATCCGCACAAGCTCTCGCATCGCCGCGTCATGATCGTCCACGTGCTCGATGGTCGAGATACACATCGTTACGTCGAACTTGTCGGTCGCGCCTCCCCATCCGATCTCGGGCCACGCCGCCATGTCCTCGCACGGCAGGTCGTAGAGCGGCAGGCTGACGCCGTAGAACTGCCGCTGCGCCTGAACCATCGGCCTAACGTCCCCGTACTTCATCGAGTCCGTGCAGCACAGCAACGGATAGCGAAGCGCCAGAAACGGATCGAAGAAGGACGCTCCGGCGCCGACGTCGATCATCTCAGCGTCGGACTTCACACCAAGATCGTCCAACTGCTGCAAGACCGACGCATACTCCCAGAAGCGGTGCGGATGCCACTCACGGTGCGGCACACCGCGCGCCGCCATGCCACTCTGGAAGTTCGTCAGCGGCACGACGTACCTCTGGAGGTACAAGTAGTCCGCCGGGTCGAGCGACCTCGTGTAGGGTCTCATCGGTACGGTTGCGCTCCCTCGTATCGCGCCCATAGTTCCTTGATGTCGACGCCAAGCCCACGGAGCTGCGCGTGCGCGAGGTCGATGTCCTTGTGCCCGCCATGCGCCGGGTGCCAGAACAGCACCTCCGGGATGCGGACGAACTCTGCGCCGGCCTTAAACAGCTTGTGCTGAAAGTGCGTCTGCGCATGCCCCCATGCCGTCAGGCTTTCGTCGAGACCACCGACACGATCGAACGCTTCACGTCGAGCCATCCAGACACCGGAATCGATCACCGTGTAGTCGAATTGTGATCCTGGAAGTCGTTGCAGCGCCTCCGCACCATCGATCCGCCATGACGTCCGTTCACACTCCTCCACGGGGACGTGAAGGTGGCAACCGTTGCCGACGATGAACCCGTCCCATCCCTCGGGCTTGGACGCGCGAACCGCTGCGAACCGCGCCAGGAGGTCGAAGTGCAGCAGATAGTCCGCCCTGGTGAACAGGATCCAAGGGGTATCCGCCATCCGCACGACGGCGTTCGCGGACCACGAGTGCGTCCGGAGCGGATCGCCATGCTTCAACGAGACGACCGCTGTTCGTGGCGTCAGGACGCGAAATGAGTCGACTACCCGCTGGATCTCCAATGCATCATCCCCCGTGTCGTTGTCCAGCAAGATGATCGACGCGACGCTCGAAAGGTCCTGCATGTAGACGGAGTGCAGCGCCGCCGCGAGGTTCGCGAGGCTCAGGCTCTTGAAGTACGTGAAGCAGATGGTGATCATCGAATCTTCTCCGCATAGAGCACGATACGATACCCTGCCAGCCGGGCCGCGCCAAGAAGAACGAGGATTGCTCCTACATACGCGAGCAGATCTACGAGAATATTGATCATCCTATTACGATCTCCGTCGCAATCGGGTGCGTAGTGCCAGCGTCCACGAATCCACGAATGTCGAGCAGCGGCCCAGTGTCACCGTCCGGTAGCGTGAACTTGTCGTTGTTGTCGATGCCCGCGCCGCCGGTCGCAGCCACCACGGCCGCGATGTCGAGCAGCGTGATCGTCGCCCGAGAGACGGTCAGGATGCCTTCCTGCGTCCGCACCTGCTTGCTCACGTAGTCAACGATGGCGCGCAATGAAACGGCTGCGGCATAGGTCGGCGTGCCATACCCGTCGCTGCCGGTGTAGCGCTCATACGTCACGGTCGCCTGGAGAGGCTTCGTGACCTCATCGGCAATTTTTACCGCGCTACGAACGACGTCAAGGAGGCTCATGCCCGTCCTACTTGCCTCATCGACGCAAGCAGCACATCGTATGCCCAAACGATGAGCCAATCGCAACGATACGCGGCTTGCACCCGATTCAGTTCTGCTTCTTTAAGTGTCATGACACCACGTCAAACTGCGCCCGCAGCGCGGGCTCCACGAGTTCATCGGTGAACCACGACTGCGGCCCGAGGTTCAGCACCGCGTCAGGCAGCACGTGCCGATCGATGGCGTCCTTGAACGTCACGGCCACGCTGCCCGCCTTGACCGACTTGATGCCCCCGACGATGACCGCGCTGTCCAGCGTCGTGTCCGCCATGAGGAGCTGCCCAGCCAGCTCCGACTCCATGTCCTTGAGCGCCTGCGGGATCCAGCTCACCTTGCCGGCCGTGCCGGCGGTCGTGACCGCGACGGGAATCGAGAACTTGGTCGTCGAGATCACAGTGATCGTGTGCGTCCCGTCGATGACCGGCACGCTGTCGGAGTCCGTAATGAACACGCTGTCCCCGGTCGTCCTGCCATGCTTCACGGCCGTCGTTATGACCGTCGGGCTCGCCACCGTGTTTCCGGAGATCGATACGTCCAGAGAGTTCCCGTTCTTGTCGAACATGCCCACGCGCGGCCAGGCCAAACGCTGCGTCGCACTTGCCGGCGACCCTGTCCATTGACGGCTCGTGTAGTAATACTGCTGCGGGCTCTGCTCCTTGCACAGCGTCCGATGGGGCAGCGCCATCGCGTCGAGCACGCGGGTGGCCATGATGAGCGCGCGGATCGACGCGTCGCCGCTCGCGACCCACGGCGTGGCCAGCGGGACGCGCTCGTCCATATAAACATTTGCCTCAGCCAACGTTTCATATGAATTCGCATCCGCCGCTCCGACTGTAGCAATTAAGGTCGGCATCTGCGCATCCTCTTCGCCAACTTGCCATTGATCTTAGGCCGCACGCGCCTGATGGACCCGTCGGCTGTTCGGACGTATCTCTCACGGTCGAGCGTCCTGAACGTCCAATTGCCGTTCACGTCGCGCTTTTCGACGGGCACGAAGCACCGCCAGAGAGGATCTACGGATGGTTGTCGGACGGTGGCCTCAGCCTTACCGTCTTTGTGTTGAGCATCCATGTCAATCCTCCCCGGCGGTTCCGGTGAAGCCCCCGCGTTCAAGGGGGCCTTATCCCTACGCGATGGTCCCGACACAGATCCCGCTCTTGCTGTCGTAGTCCGAACGGACGCGCGGGATCATGATCGCCATCACGAGGTTGTGGAATGTGAACCCGTCGAGCGACGTGTACGGGATCACGGTCGGCTTCTGCCCGACCACCATGTCGACGACGTCCGACGTCATCTGCACGAGGACGACCTTCGCCGCGGGCATGAGGTCAGCGGTGCGGATCGCCTGAAGACCTTCGAGCTTCGCCAGGCGCTCCTTGATGGTCAACCCGCGCGATGGGTTGGTCGTGTCGTAGTCGGAATCGAGGTAGCCTCCGACCGTGGTGTTGACGTACAGGCGATACGGCCCGTACTTCTTGTTGGCCTGCAGCAGGACGATCATCGCCTGCACGTCTGCGAGGATGGACGTGCCGACCGGCGTAGCGTCCCACGTTGCCGTCGCCAGCGCCTTCGTCGCCGCGTTCGTCGCATTGACGATGCCCGGCGCCTTGTAGCCGGCCACCTGGAGGTCCTGACCGTCGATGGTCGTCGCCCCGTTGATGGCTGCATCCTCGACCGCCTCGTTCACCGAGCGCGTGCACTGCTTGATGAGCGAGGTGTCGAGCGGGAGGCCGACCCGCTGCGACATCCGCAGCGTGCGGATGTCCAGCGAGAAGTTGTCGGTCGTGAGGTAGATCGGCAGCCGGTCCTCGAGCACGGCCGGCAGCTTGTTCTCGCCGCGCGCCGACGGCGACATGGTCCGCTGCGCCGCCCCCACCTTGTTGCTCTTGTTCCACGCGAGCTGCGTGATGCTGAGCGGATCGGTGAGGTTGTAGGTGAGCCCGGCGGCCATGATGTCGGCCGCGAACGTCAGGCGCTCCAGCCCGACTTCCACGACCGCGGTGTCCAGCACGAGCTGGGAGCGCTCGGGCAGGGGCGCCAGCGCGCGGAACCCGCCGCCGTCCGCGGCGATCATGGCCTCCATCGCGCGGAAGCCCGGGCCGCGCATGTTGGGGATCGTCAGGCCGCCCGGTTCCATCATGGCCCGCTCGATCACGTTCGTCAACTGGGTTTCCCCGGTTGTCCTCTTGTCGTCGTGCATGTCGTTTCCTCCTGACGCGTCCTGTGCGTCGATTCCTGAGCCGTCAGCAGCGTCAGGGAACTAGATGACCTCGACGCGGATGCGCGTCAGCACGGTCACGTTCGCCTTCGTCTCCAGCGCCTGGAACAGCTTCACGCCGGCAGCGTACACGCGCAACGTGCCGTCGCCCGCCGACTCCAGGTTGTCGCCGTACGCGATGTTCTGGCCGGACGCGATGAACATCCACGCGTTCGAGCCCATGCCCAACTCCGCGACCTCGACGAGATCGTTGATCGCGTAATCGTCGTCGACGTCCTTGTTCAACATCGACTGCTCGCACGCCACGGCCCGCTGCCCGTCGCCGGCCGCCGTGCTGTGCTTCTGCCACTGCCATACGCCCGCCGTGTTCACGCGCTCGACGAGGTGACCCGGCGTGATGGCGGCCTTCGCCCCCATGTCGTTGATGACCGTGCGCGGTCCACCCAGCCAGATCGTGCCGGGATCGCTTCGAGTGATCGTCATGCTCGTTCCTCCTGACGGCCAACTGCCGTCCGCTTCTGTTCCGTTGACCGCCGGGGACTAGTTCACGCCCCGGAGCGCCTTGAGCCCCTTCTCGTACGGGTCGGGCGGCACGAAGTCCTCGCCCGCGTTCCGCGGCATCGGGACGCCGCGTCCGCTGAAGTCCGGCGTCTCGACCTTGGCGAACGCCGCGAGCGTCCTCAGCTCGTCGAGCGGCTTGGCGTTGAGCTGCTCCTCGGTGAGCACCGACGCCGACTTGAGCTGCGCGACGAGCGCCGTCTTCGTCGCCGCGTCCTGCGCCTTCCGCTCCTCGACGAGCGTGCGGATGCTTACGGGCGCCGACTTGAGGTACTCGTCCTCGGTCGGCACGTGCTCGGCCGCGGCCTTGAGCTTCGCCTCGGCCTCGGCCGCCTTCGTCTCGGCCGCGGTCTTGGCGTCCGCCGCCGCCTTCAGATCGTCGTTGAGCTTCTTGCGCCCCTCGCCCTCCGCGACGAACGCATCGAGCCGCGCCTCGTCGAAGCCCTCCAGGGCCTTGACGTCCGCCGCCGTGAACCCGGTGCACGGGCACTCAATGAGTGCCTTGATCTTGTCTGCTTTCATTGTGTCCTCCTCGACGGCGGAATCGCCGTCTGACTCCGCCGCCTTCAACACGCCCGACCCACCGCAGGCCGGACAATCTGACTGGTGATCGTCCTCTTTCATTTGCCCGAGGCCTCCGCAGGTAGGGCACTCAACCGCCGCCGCGTATCTGTCGCACGCTGCCCCAAGCGCGACGCTGTGGTCGTGGACCGTCTGGATCATCTTCAGGTCCGACGCCGAGTTGCGCGCGCCGAGCGCCGCCCTGAGCGCCTCCATGTAGCGCGGGTCGGACGGCTCCGGGAGGTCCGGCGTAAGCGCCCTCGCCGCCATCGACTGCACCGAGAGCAGGCCGGACGTCGCGGCGGCGATGAGAGAGCACAATGCCTCGAGCCGCGCGCGCTCGACCTCGGTCTCGGCCTCCTCCTGGGCCGGCGTCTGCGTCGGGTCGTCCGTTTCGTCCGCGATCAGGTCGTCGATCAACCCGGACGCCTCCCCGATGGCCTCGGACGCGCGCTCCAGCTCGGACCGCATCGCCTCGTAGCTGATCAGCTCGGCGGCCTCCTCGCTGGCCTGCTGCTCGGGCGTGTCGCCGGGCCGCGCGGCGCGGAACGCCGACACGAGCGCCTTCATGCGGTCCTTCAGGTTCTTTTTCATCGATGCGCTCCTCGGAATGCGGTGCCCCGCCTTGCGCGCCTTCGAGATGTTGATCGCGTGCTCCTGGCGCTTGGCGGATTCCTCACTGTCGTGCGTGCCGAGCTTCTTGCTGCCGTCCTGCGAGTAGAGGATCCACTGGTCGCCCTCACGGCGAACAACGCAGGTGCGGAACTCCTCTGTCCCGCCACCGGGACCGCCGAGTGTCCTCAACTCATGGTGAAAGGCTTCAAACTGCAACGGAGGAAGCCCACGTTTACTTCTGTCCATCTCAACAGTCGCTGTAGGAATATGAACGCTTGCGCCCTCATACTGTCGAGTGCGCTTTCCAGAGACCTTAGTGTGGGTCACCTTATCTGCGTTGCTGTGCGGATTAACGATCTTTACTCTACCTGAACCCCGAAACTTACCATCAGCGGAATTCCCATCAAACTGAGCGGGAGCATCCTTCGAAAAACCTGTCACTCCACTTCCCGTCCCGCTTGTGAACTCTCCCGACGTCGGATCGTGGTACGGGTTGCCACCCGCGAGTGCTTCCAGCCCGCCGTCCGTCACCTCGTATGCCTCAGCCGCGCGATGCGCCCCACAGCCGTCGCTGATCGAACAAGCCCCTTTTGAATTTGCGAGCATCGCAATGTGATCCGGCTGAAGCATTGACCACACAGCAGAAAACTTCCGCCCGCCATGCTCACCAGCGCGCAGCTCAGTTTGTACGAAGCAGCCCACGCTGACTTCGCACGGGGTTCCCGCGCGCAATGACTCCAAAAACTTCGCGCCGCCGATCTGCTCTGCACGCCCTTCGTCGATCATGGCGTCGAGGCACAGCTTGTTCTTCTCGATGCGTGGCTTAGACACCGTGCCCAGCCCGTGGCGCTCCAACACCTCGGGGCTGTTCGCAGAGATTTGGCGACCGTCCTTCACGGGGTGCCCCCAAACGACCGGCTTGCCGTCCCACTCATTCGGTGCGCGTGACAGCGTCGTGATCGGAACCAACTCCGCAACAGAGCTGTTCACGGCATGTATGACAAGGTCACCAACCAGCGCGACGACGGGTACGACGAGCGTTGGACGGCCTTGATAGTCCAATGCCGTGCGGACCTGGCCGGTCGTGCCTTGTAGATGGCGGAGTTCGGTCATGCCGTCTCCTCTTTCTCCTGCGCCTTCAGCGTTGTATCCATCGAGCACGCGGTTCTCCGCACGCTCAATCAGCCGGTGATAGTGTTCAGCGTAATCCACTATGCTACTCCATCACGGGGCACGACGAGGTGCTCGCGGCCGTCGAGGACCTCCGTGCGCGGCTTCGCGGTCGCGCCGAGCAGGTGCAGGAGCCTCATGTCGTTCATCAGGATTCCCTCATGCCACAATCCGGTTCGATGACCTCGAGGGCGACGGGCTGGAGCGGGTGGCCGAAGGTCAGGACCCACAGGCGCACGCGCCCGCCGCACATCAGCCGCGTCAACTCCTCGGCCGTCGGCTCCCACTCGGTCATCACCGTGCCTGCCTCATCCACGGACGCCGGCAGCGGCACGTACTGCGGCTGGTTCGCGGCGAAGATGACCAGCTCCGCGCCCTCCTGGATTTCCGGCTGCACCGGCGTCATGCTTCCTCCACTCCGAAAGATGAGAGCCGCCGCAGGTTCGCGCCCTTGGATTGCGTACCGCTTCTCGCGGTCCAGGTGACGTCGGACGTATCCGATACTTTGCCCTGTGCGCCCGTCGATTCGGGGACGGCGGCTCTCGGCTTCTCGATCATCCTACGATCCCTTCCGTACACCGGCAGTTGGGATGCAACGTCGGTCCTGCGCCACCGTTCAACGGGTATTCACCGTTCAGCGTCCGCGTCTTGCCGTCCAACTCGGTGCACTGCTCGCACGCGCCGGACGTCGCAATCCAGGCCACGATCGCCGTGTCGTCGAGCAGCCCCTTCTCCTGCGCCTGATCCCAAAGCTGGCGCTGTCCCTCGTTGGCGGCGAGCATCGCTTCACTGCGAGCGATGAGCCGAGCCCGCGCCTCGTCGCCCACGGCCTTCAGCACGTCGTCGAACAGCGTCCGCAAATCGCCCTCCAGCATGGCGCGCTCGACCGCGTCCTTGATGGCCTGCTCCGAAGTCGCGCTCAGGCCGTCGGCCAGCTCGGCGGCGTGCTCCGCGGCCCAGGCCGCGGCGGCCTCGTTCTCGGCGTCGAACTGTAGCTCGAAGATGCCGATCTTCTTCGGGGCCTTGGCGGAGCGGAGGTCTTCGCCCGCCCGCAACGCAAGCTCCTCAGTATCCACCACCACCAGCGCCGGGAACGAGGTCGCGCCGATCAACTTAAGCGCGTCGAACCGATGGCCACCCTCCAAAATGTACGGTCCCTTCGGGCTCGCGTCGAACACCACAATTAGCGGCGTGATGGTCTTGCTCTGCTTGATCTCTTCGGCGAGCGCCTGGACCTGAGTCTCTTCGGTTGCTAAGTAGAAGCTCGGTTTGCCATTGTCCTCGAACTCCGAGACCTTCACCTCTCGAACACCGTCGAGAACCTCGTAGTCCGTGAGGCTCGCACTAATCGAAGACATGTTGGGTATGTCCGGTCCAAACTCGTCATCAAAGCCGGGGATCTCACGGCCGTCTACGACGGCCCCCGCGACCGGGAACCTGCTGTTCAGCGTGCTCATCGAGATGCCGGCGGCGGAACCTCCGACTTCACCGGGGCGGCCGGCGTGCCCGAAGTTGCCGGAGCCGGGGCCGCCCGCGGCCCTCAGCTTCCGTAGCGCCGCCGCGCCGGCCCCGCCGCCGGCGGCCAGCGCCTTCCGTAGCGCCGAAGGCAGTACGTCGAGGAGCGCGGCGCGCACGGCCTCCGCCGCGCCGGCCATCGCGCGGCGCGCGGCAGTCGGGTTCCCCGCGGCGCGCAGCGCGTCCCGGTCCACGGCCCGCCGGCCCATCGCGAAGGCGTACCGGACGGCGACCTCGATCTTCGGCTCGTGGAAATTGGCGGCACGGTGAAGGGGCGTGTCCTCGCGGCCGAGATCGGTGAGGGCCTTGAACCCCTCCTCGAGCGCATCGGAGATCTCATGCACGCCGGCGGGCCACTCCTTCACATGGACGCCATCGACGAGGGCGTTGCCGGCGAGACTGACCACGACGTCCTCGTGCATGTCCCGCGGCATCTGTCGCGAGCCGATGACGGTCGCCCCAGTCTCGCCGTCTCGCTTGAGTAGTACGAAAGGCATCCTACGTTCCGATCTTCAAACCCTTGACGATCTTGCCCGCCGTCGGGAGCGCGGCGCTTATGTCGGCCACCGTCCACGCGCCGCCGCGGGGCGGAATTCCCATGCGGTGCGCGGCGAACAGGTCGGCGAACGCCTCTGTACCGAATTGGCTGTTCTGATAGGATCCGCGGAGCATCTGCGCGTATTCCTTCGTACGTCCGCTGCCCCGGCGGGCGGCCTTCAGGTCCGTCTTGACGGCCGCTTGAAACTTGGCATCCTCTGACCAGAACCACGCCCCAGGCTTGCCCCCACCGACCAGGCGGTTGTCGATTGCGTGCCCAATCTCATGCGCCACGACGCCCTTGGGCGCGCCCTGTGCAACGTAGACGACGTTGCTCAAATAATCGAACACGCCCGAGCGGTCGCCCTCCATCGCCTCGAACGTCGTTCCAGACGCCCTGAGCAACGCGGCGGCCTCACTGGGCAGCGCGGCCACAGCCGCCGATCCGCCCGGAACGTTCTCGGACCCTACGAATCCGCCCGAAGTCGACCCACCAACCTTGCCCGGCCTGCCCGCGTGCCAGGGATGGGCGGCGCCGAGCATACGCACACCAGCAAGTAGACTAAGTTGACCCTCCCCCGAAACAGCCTGACCCTTCTCAAACACCGCGATAGTAACGTGCGTACTGTTCCTGCCACCACTGCTGTCCACTGTATCGTCGATGTTCTCAAGAATCAGACCGTCGTGCCCCTTCTCCTTGGCCTCGCGCACGAGCCTTCCTAGCTTGATGGCCTCGCCAACCTCACCGTCCATATCTACGATCATCGGATTCGTCATCCGGAACTGTGCCTTCAACACATTCTCTGACGACTCACCGACCATCTCACCATACTCACGTTGAGATGTATATTGCCACGCAGCATCCTTGTCTGTTGTAAAGAACGTTGCGCCCTCGACTTCTATCGCCAGTCCAGGATCGAGATCCGCAACAGTCAGGTCTGGGTCTGACGTGCCGTGGAATGCTGTGACGCGCACTCCCCCCGTCGAGAGGAACCCGCCGGCATCAGATGTCCAACGACTGGATGTGGATCCACCTACCTCCCCTGGTCGCCCTGCATGGCCGAAGAACCCGGAGCCAGGACCGCCGAGGGCCTTGAACCCCTCCCCTTCCGGAACGACGACGATCGTCGAATGCGATCCCCACATCGATGACTCGGAGGATGCATGAAGGATCGCCATGCGCGTCACGCGAGAAAAATCTACGTTCGCGCCGGTCGACTTGATGGTGACGTTGTCATGCGAATCGAACTCTAAGCCGCCCGCGTCGACCTCGAAGAGGATCCCGACCTTACCGCCGCCGCCGGCATACGTGGTCGCGAGCCCCGGGTCTGTAGAAAAGTACGTCATCGATCCGTATGTCCCGACCCGCCCGAGTTTGCCTTCTTCCAAGAAAGAAATCGCCTGATCCTCAGCGAAGTTGTACCCGCGGTATACGTGGCCGGGGCGCGCCTCGAAGATATCCTCGCGCGCCTCAGTTATCGGACCGTCCTTCGCGAGCTGTATCAGACGCCTCGCGTTTTTACCAGAAAAGGGCTTGAAGCCGCCGGATGCGCTCCCACCAACGGACCCCGGCCGCCCCGCGTGGCCGAAGTTCCCAGAGCCGGGGCCTCCGAGGGCGCGCACGTTCGGCACCGCTCGCGCCAGGAGGCACGCGCGCAGCAGGAGGCGGGCGGCGTGGTCGGGGGCGAGGGGCAGCGTGTAACCAATCATCAGGTACCCTCCAATGGGAGGGGCGTTCGTTTAACCGGTTCGACATCCCAAGGCTGATGCTCTATGAGCGTTGGTACACCATCCTTAATTACCTCGACGTACTTTCCGTACGTAGGCTTCGATGTAACAATGCGAGGGCCTTTCGAGGTAGGAACAACATACCTCGTAACACCATCTTTGTTAGAGGCTTTAATCGCAGAAGCGGTCGTCCGTTCCGTTACACTGCGACTTCCCTGACCCTTCCTTCCGTAACCAGCAGGCTTGAGTCCGCCAAATCCACTTGCCCACTGACCGTCATCGTCGCGCGGCTGATCCGGATCAAACTCCGCAACACGATTAACCCCACAGATCGCCTCAACCACCTCCGTCGCCCCGCTCTCGATCGCGGCGGCGAGCACGTGGACCAGCTCCTCGTCCTCGACGGCGGACGCCGCGCGGGGGAACGTGGCAGGCTCCTCTGCCGGCGGCGCGGCCTGCGCCAGCTTCGCCTTCTCCTCGGCCGCGTCGGCGATGGCCGCCTTCTGCTCGTCTGTCAGCGGCGCCATGCCCTCCCACTTGTCGCGGATCTCCTCGTCGGTGAAGACGACCGAGCCCTGCGCCGCGTTAACCGCGGCCCAACCCTTCGCGCCCTCGACCTTCTCCTGCGTCGTCAGCACCTGCATCTGCGACCAGCGCACCTCGTACGCGCGCTCGCCCTTCTGCGGCTTCGGAAGGTAGCCGTACGCGATGAGACGATCGACCAGTGGGCGGATGATGTAAGGCCCAGCGTACCCGGTCTGGCGCCCCGTCACCTGGTCGCGCCAGTTCTCGCGGTCCTGGCTCGACGCCAACTCGCCCATCTCCGAGCCCGTCAGGATGCGCTTCGGGATGCCCAGCGCCCCGGCGATCTGCGTCAGCACGGCGTCGGCCGGATTCGAGAAGTTCGCGACGTCGCTGCCCAACACCTTGACGTCCACGCCGCGCGTCCTAAGCCACCGATCGAGCTGATGCTTGTAGGCTTCCGTCTGCTCCTTGAGCGCGGCGATCGTGTTCTGCGCGTCGGGCAAAGACATGTCCTTGCTGACGTCGAGCTGCAGGCCCTGATTCGCCCGCAGCCAGAACGCCTCGGCGCCGCCACCAGTCACCTTGCGGAGGTCGCACAGAAGGTTCCACACGCGCTCCAGGCGCGGCTGGCCGTAGACCTCATCGTCGAGCACGTTCTCCGCGACGTGCAGGATGCGCGACCAGTGCACCGGGCGCGCGAGCTGCGGCGTCATGATGTCCGTGCGCTTGAGCGTGTAGGAGAGCGGCAGCCCGAAGCGCGGGCTGGAGGCGTCAACGTCAAACTCGAAGACCGAACAGTCCGCGTCCATCGCCTGCATGCGGGAATGCGGACTCCCGCTCGGCCCACCGCCGCCCGAGAACGGCGTCAGGTAGATGAGGTCGTCCGGCTGCCTTCCCCTCGGCAGCTCGGTCGAGAGGTCTGGATCGCCCTTCGAGCCGATGAGCAGCACGGAGAACGTGCTGAGGTTCCCGAGCTTGTCGACCCTGAGCAGTTTGGCCTGGACCTGAAGCCGCGTGTCGAGCGCCTTCCACGCCTGCTCGAACGCGGTGTCCCTCTCAGGGTCCTCATCTTCGACCAGCTCGAAGCCCCCGCGCCACGTGGCGTTCGGGAACACGTCCACGACGCGGCCGGCGATGCCCCCGCGCGCATACTCATCGCGGTACTGATTGCCGGTGATCGTCCTATCGTAGCCGAGAATCTCGTACTCGTCGCGGGCGCCGCCGAAGGTAATTCCCGCCTGGCGCATCCAACGGATGCGATCCAGAAGCGCTGCATCGGCCAGTGTGCGAAGCTCCGGGGCATGAGTCTCGCCGTTGCCGCCGTTGGACGACGGTGTTTGTTCTACCATGTCGCGCTGCTCGTCATCCCAGCCTTCTGCCACTCGAACTCATTCGCGCGCAGCCGCTCGACCGCGTAACGAAGCGAGTCTATCACGTGGTTCTTCTTGTCTTCGAGGACCGGCGTCACGAGTCCCGTCAGCTTGTCTGTAACGAACGAGTACATCGTCAGCTCGTCGATAGTATGCACGCACCTAGGATGCACGACGATGTCATAGTTCTGCAGAAAGATGACCCCTTCCTTCACGCTGTCCTTGCCCTTGACCGCCGCGACGAGCTTCGGAAACCCGTGCCTGTTCAGATAGCTGATGGTCTCAGGCCGCGCGCTATCAGCCGTGATCGTCCAATCACGACAACCAGGCACCATGTCGAAGAGCGCCGGCAGATCATCGATCTCGACGCCTATCTTATATGACTCGTGATCGATGAAGAGCTTCCTCCCAACAGTGTAGCACCTGACCAACACGCTCGGGTCGACGCTGTAGCCCCAATCGCCACCGAACAGGAACGACGCGTCGGCCGGCGTGTCGAAGTCCTCGGTCGTCCAGTTCTTGAAAACGCGGCTCTCGGACTTGCGCTCGTACTCGCCGAGCCACACGTGGGCGTACTTCTCCGGGTCGCGCGAGCGGTCCCACTCCATCTCGACGCGCAGGACGTCGGGAAACCAGGGGTTGTCTCTGTGCGTTGTGCCAACGACGACGGCGTCGGGCGGCGGGCCATCCTTGCCGCGCAACAGCACATCAACCGGATCCGTCTGGTGTCGTGGGTTCCACGACATCCAGATCTCGCTGTCCGGCTCGCGGATTGTCGGGCGCAGAAGCGTGAGCGAGCGCTCACTGACCGTCTGCGCCTCCTCGACCCATGCGACGTCGAAGCCCTCCAGGGACTTGATGGACTCCGCCGTGTGGTCCTGCATGCCCTGGAAGATGATGAGCCCGTTGCCCGGCGCCTCGATCTGCGTGTTGGTGGAATGGAACTGATCCTTGAGCCCGTACGCCTCGATCTTGTCCTCAAGCAGTCGCTTGACCGACTGCTCCAGCGTACGCTGGATTTCGCGGACGCACACGACGCGCGACCCAGGCCTCTCAATACAACGCTTCAGGACGTTCTTGGCAAACTCGTGAGACTTGGCGCTGCCGCGCCCGCCGTAGGCGCCTTTGTAGCGCGAGGGTTTGAGGAAGGGAACGTACGCGCGGGCGGTGGGGAACTCAACGACGCGACCGGTTGGCGACGATGTGCTAAGCGTCATGGCCAACAGCAATGCAATCATGCTCCATCACCCTCCGCCTTCGGGTCGACGATGACGCTGCGTACCTCCGAGATCTCGATTGGCCCACCCTTCGGGCCGGTGTGCTCGACTCGGTCGGGGAAGAGGTTGACGTGGCGGCCCATGAGCTTCAACGACCCTGGCTTATCCCAGAGCTGGAGCTCGACGTCGTAGTCCTTGCTAGTAACCTCACCCTTGCTGTTGTAGTGGACACGCGTCTTGCGCTTGATGAACTTAATCGCGCTCATCGCGCCGTCCGGTGCACCTTCAGCAAGCTGCACCTGACCTTCGTCGTCAACGACATAATGCTTGATGCTAGAGTTAGCGAGGAGGGACATCTCGCTGAGGACGGAGTCAGCCTTGACGTTGACACGGGCCTCGCGCTGGGCCTTTCCTCTGGCAACCGCAGCAGCTATCGCAGGTTTTTGTAAGTTCTCAGTAGCAATGGCACCCGCTGCAGGAGGAGAGTAGCCAGCACGAATGGCTGCTTGTGTTCCGTTGAGGTCAATGAGATACTCAGCGACAAAGGCCGCTTGGCGGGACGTCAGAGGCGTGTCTTCCGGGGGAGCAGAAATTACAACCTCCTCTGGGCAGGAAACGGATCTCCCCGTTACGGTGCGCCTCTCCACAAGTTAAATCAACATAAAAGATAGCTAAACACCACTTTTTAGAACAAGCCAATAACGAGTCACGAGTCATCACGAGTCGGAAATCCCCCCGAAGCTACTCGTGGTACACCTGTATTCGCTGGGGTAAATCTGCTATCTACCACGAGTCCACGAGTACGAGTCCGCGTTTTCATATCCCTCCGTTTTGCGACGCTCCATTCTCCAATTTCTCTTAGATCTATATATCTACTAGTTAGACTCGTTATTACTCGTTATTAACCCAGCGAATAGGAGGTTTTTCAGGGGTCACGAGTCCATCACGAGTCACGAGTCCTCTAGCAAAGTGCCTGTTTCCCCCTCCTCGAGCCAAGGCATTTTTGTAAAGTTCTCGTCGTAGTACCGCCGGCTGACACTAAGAGAAGGAAAAGTCCAGAAACGCTTACCACCGGCCGTTTGTATTACTCGTGGATACGGCTCCGGGAGCAGAGTCCGCAGGAACCGCCCCAAGGCGCCCTTGAGCCCAAGATTCGCGTGACGATGTGCTTTACCAAGGGCTTGAACGTAGCCCTCGTATACTTCATCGGGATCGACCTCATACTCGTTGCCTTTCCGCACCTTCGCCCGTCGCCACAAATCTCCTTCTTGCAGTTGCTCTAACCACCACGCGTATTTGTCCGGCATGGACTGCCACTTCTGCTGCTCGAGTTCCCCGGTGTTTGGAATCTCTCCTAGGTCTATGTCGATCTTATACTCGAGCAAGTCATACAGCAACGCTGCAAGACCACCATGCTTGAACAGTTCGTCGTGGACCGCGCCGAAAAACGCCCGATCGTTTTGATGTTCTTTCCCAACATTGAACACCGCGAACCGCCGGTTATCAAAGCCCACCGGCACAAACCAGTCTTCGTTGGAAGCGACCATCATGTGCACCATGTTGCGCACAATCATGGTGTCAACACCCTTCCGCTCAATGGCCAGGGTCTCCTCAGTAATGAGGCGCTTCAAGGACCCGAGCCCCGCCTTCCCTCCTGCCCAGACCGCTTCGTCAGCTAGCACGACGATGGCATGGTGCAGATGCGCATTGAAGTGCCCGAGCAAGCGTTGCTCAGAATCAAGATGAAGGAAGTGCGCGCCGAAGAGCGCGCCAAACCATTTCGAGAAGGTGCTCTTGCCAGTGCCCTGGTCCCCTTTGAAAGAAAGGGCGGTGCCGACGGGGCGACTCGGGCGCTGCACGGTCTCAGCTATCCATGCCTTAATGTAACGTGCGCATTCTACGTTGCCACGTGCCATCAACATGAGATGCTCGTGGTAGCGTGCCCAGGAACCTTTCTTCGGCTCTACCGTGAATCCACGCCAGAGATTGTAGTAGTTAGGATTCCCATGTCCGTTGGGAGCCAACTCAATACCCTCGTAAAAACGCCGCCGGGGGTGTGTGACCCACACGCTACCGAGTGCCTTGGTAAGTGGCTTGCCCTTGGTGTTCTCTCCAATTTGTATAGGTTGAGGATACAATAGGGGCATCTGGCGGGGATCTGAAAAGCGTAACTGGGGAAGTCCATCTTCCATGGCCTCGGTCAGCACCACAATGCGCCCGTGCTGCCCGAACAGCACCGCATGCTTTTGATTGAGCTGTTCGATGATGGATGAGTGCGTATCTCCAAACCAACTTCGGATACGCCGCACGACGTCGTCACCAAACTCCTTGGCGAGCTCTGGGCCACCTCGCACTTTTTCGCCGGCTAGAAATTTCTCAACGGTGGCCTTAGCAAATATCACTCGGTCTTTGACGTTATCGTCGCGAGAGATGCGCGCCGCTTCCTCGACGACGTATTCAATTTCTAAGGGCTGCACCTTGAGGGTGCATAGTAACCCAGCGACGAGACCAGCACTCTCATGCTGGTTGGTGAGTGGACCGTTCTTGGGCCAGTGGCGCGCGAGCAGCGCAGAAATCGCGGTGAGCACCACCATACGACGAAGGAAAGCCGCTTCGGGTGAGGCCGGGGTGCGATCGATCTCCCAGGCCAGGGTTTCTCCCTTCGGGTGCAGGGAGGGTGGCACGACCGTTTGCCCACCCGTCGAACGGATCTCCACCAGCATGCTCCCATCAACGTCCTTGAATTGCTCGGACTTGAGCGCCGCGATGTACCAATAGTGAGACTGGGGTTTGCTGGGGCGGCCGTGGATGCGTTCGGTGAGGGGGAGGAATTTGCGGGCCGTAGCAATGGCTTCGATGGCATCGAGGTCAATGTCAACCAGGCCACCGGAGGGGAGACCCAATCGGATGCCGATGTTATCGCCTGGTTTGAAGTCTGCTGCGGTGAAGGTGGTGTGCTGCCAATTCTCAACGCGCGGCCCCTTTTCCCCCTTCGGAATTGGGACGACGGCCCAGCCTTCAGCGAGATAGCGTTCGACGCTCATCGTATCCTCCGCCACTCAGCATGCGCCTTTTTTAGCGCGCGGCGCAACTCCGCTTTCCCTTCATAGTAGCGAAGTAGCATGAAGAGTCGGTGCGAGTAGCGGGGGAATTGTTTGTCTTGGGAAGCGAGCAGCGCGAATCGACCGATGTCGTCTTGTCTGGCTCGTTGAGCCAGCAGCCACTGATAAAACACACGCCACCTCGTGTTTCAGAAAAGTGCAAGGGCACTCGCCTAGGCGAGCTTAGGCCGGGCGGGCGCCCGGCGGGCGGGGCCAGGTGGGGCCGCGCCCCCGCATCCCTAAGTATAGCCCCCCCGTCAAGGCCCGATTTCCTTCCGAATTTCGGAGGGACACCAACAAGGGCTGTAAAGTCAAGCGCAATAAGGCTTTAGCCCTTCTAAAAGATATTCGTTGACTTTCGCTGTCAATGGAGTCATAATGGTCTCATGAGTGTCAAACAGATGAACGCGGCAGCGGCGGCGCGACACACTCTCGCCCTTCAAATCACTGCCTACGCGGCAGAAAGGAACACCGCATGACTCTTCGTACAATCACCGTTGGCCAACTCATCGAGGCACTTCAGGACCAAGACCCGGAGGCACAGGTGGTATTCAGCACCGATTACGGTGACCATAGCCACACCGAGCAGGCGCTTCCGCTGCGCGGCAGGTGCGAGTCTGTGACGATCACCAAGAGCGCATACAGCAACAGCGGGTTCGCGATCGCCGAGCCGGACGAGGATGACGACGAGCCCACCGACACCTTTGTGAGGATCAGCTAATGACCACCCTCAAGCAGGTTCGCAACGCCCTCAGTGCCGACACCTACTCCGCTAAGAACGGCGTCTTCACGGTGCGGCGCGGGTTCTTCTACACACACGGCCGCACGGCCGAGTCCTTCGTCGAAGCGGTCAAGCGGGCGTTCCCCGCGGCGGTCATCCTGGACAGCGGCGAGGTCTGGAAGGCGTTCCGGGGCGGGGCGACGACCGCGAACCAGTCGCACTGGTACGTCAAGTTCACTTTCCCTGGCACCGACTACCGCTGGTCGGGTGACGCGCGGGTGCGTTCATGAACCTCCACCCCGACGACTTCCTGTTCTTCAACGAGGTAGCGGGTGCCATGCGCCGCGTAGCGCGGCACTACGAGCTCCCGTTGCGCAGCGTCACCGCCTACCCCATGCCCTTGAAGGATATGGCCGACCGGCTGGGCGACTGCACCGGGAGCGGGGACATCCGCTTGGTGATGCGCGCCACCGTGGACGGCGTGTTCGTGGACGAGCCTCGGTCCCCGCAGTTGGTCTGGGACACGGCGGCGCACGAGCTCGCACACTTGCGGCACATGAACCACGGCGTGGCCTTCCAGGAACTTCGCCTGGAGCTCATCACGGCGCTCACCAACCAGCAGGTGGACCACCGTGACAAGGTGCTCGCGCGCCTAGTCAAGATGCGGGCCTCCCGCGACGGCGAGGCGAAACTTGGTAACGCGGAAGCAGCAGAGGCGTTTGCCAGTGTCATCAACCGGATGCTCCTCGAGAACGAGCTCAGCCCGAGCGACATTGACTACGCCAGGACCGCTGACAACGACCCGGTCATCGAAGTGCGCGTCAACCTCGGGGCCTACAAGATTGCCGCTAAGCACTCGCGCGTGGCGTGGCAGGAGTCGCTGGCGCGCATCGTCGCGCAAGCGCACTTGTGCACCTTCTTGATTCAGACCAGCACCAACAACATTACGTTCGTGGGCACTCGGTCGCACGCCACCGTCGCCGAGTATGCCTTTGGTACGCTGGTGCCAGCAACGGATACGATGAGCTTGGCCGCTGCGCACAAGTATCGCACCGGGATGCGCAAGCAGCACCACGCGACCGGGGCGTCACCTTCGGAGTGGCTCGGGTTCCGGGAATCCTGGCTTAATGGGTTCATCGGACGCATCGCCGAGCGGTTCAAGGAGGCGCGCGAAGCAGCCGTGGCTGAGGCTCCTGAAGGGCCGAGCACGGCACTGATCCGCCTGGACGGCGCCCTTATCAAGACGCGCACCTACATCGACAACAAGTTCAAGGGGCGCCGGGGCGCTTCGGCGTTGAACCAGGTGCGGTCCAATCACAGCGACGGCGTGCGCAGCGGGCGCGCTGCTGCCGACCGCGTGGTGCTGGGACGCCGGGGCCTCACGGGATCGTCGAACAGAAAGATGTTGACGTGACTATCAGTGTGTGCTAAAGTTCGATGTGTTGTTCGGAAAACCAGAAGGAGCTGCTCAGATGAATCACAAAAAGATTGGCGTCAGCACCCACCCTCCCAAGAACCTCGCGCATCAGGGTCCGCGCCCCAAGGGACGGCGCACCGTGAAAGAAAATCTCACCGGCGCGAAGAAAATTGTTGACGCGCCTGCCGCCGCCGAGGTAAACTCGGTTTCAGAGTCGTCCACCCCCGTCCACCAGGAGAACGTCATGCCCACTTTCACCCACGTCACCGAAGGCAAGTCCAAGCTCGTTCGCTACACCGTCGCCGGCCTGCGCGGGCTCATCCGCTTCAGCCCGACCCTCTTCGACGGCCCGGTTCCCGAGACCGTCGAGTCCTTCGACGGACTGCCCTGGGCCAACCCCACGGCGCCCAAGCAGGCCGGTGAGCCGCGCCCCAAGATGACGCCGGAAGAGAAGCAGGCTGCGGCCGTCGCGCGCAAGAACCGGACGCCCGAAGAGATCGTGGCCGACGCCCAGGCGCGGGCGGCGAAGACCGTCGAACTGGCCCAGAAGCGCGCCGACGCGCAGGCCAAGAAGCTGGCCGCCACGGCCTAAGCGGCCACACGGCGGAGCAGCGGAGGGCCGGGGCGGCCTACGGGCACCCGGCCCTTTTCCTATCCAGGTGAGGCCAGGCGGGACGCCGCCGGGGTGGGGCAGGGGAGACTTGGCTGCGGGCGGGGCCAAGGTTGCCCTGGGTGAGCCAGGGCGGTCCAGGGCGGGCCAGGCGGGACGCCGCCGGGGTGGGGCAGGGGTTGGGAGCTGCGGGCGGGGCCGGTCCGCCCTAGGAGCCGCCAGAGGCCCCCCTCGGGGGTGGCGCTGTAAGTTGTTGACCCACCAGGAGTAATAATTTCTAAAATACCTGTTGCCTTCCTCTTTTAGGTCGGCTAAAATAAGTTCAGAGCTTCACCTCGGCGACTGCGTCGGCGCGGACGCTGAGGCCCACGCGGAGGCGGTCTCGCTCGGCATCAAGATCGTCGGCCACCCGCCCAGCGACACGAAGGCGCGGGCGTTTCTGTCCTACGCCGAGGAGCGCAAGCCTCGGGCCTACCTCCTCCGCAACCAGGACATCGCGATGGAGGGCGTTGACGGCCTCATCGCCGCGCCGAAGGGCTGGGTCGAGGAGCTGCGCTCGGGCACGTGGGCAACGGTGCGCTACGCGCGCAAGGTGAGGCGGCGCATCTGGATCGTGCGGCCGGATGGAGAGGTGATGGTAGAATGAAGGCGCTCGCCATCCTCCTCACGCTGCTGATCGTCACCGTGTTCGCCGCGCTCTATGCGGCGCTCTTCTACAGGCTGTTCATCTTCTTCGCGGGGCTATCATGATCATACAACAGCAAGCTGACGAAATCATCCATCGCGCCATGCGCGACGGCGCCACCCGAATCGTCGAAGTCTGCGCCTGGTGCCCGGACGCTCGGGCCAAGATGGAAGAGGCGCATCGTGACGGCTGCGAGGTCACGCACGGCATGTGCCCGGCGTGCGTGCTGAAGTTTGAGGAGCGATGAACACATTCATTGCTCTCCTCTTGCTCTTTTGCGTTGTTCTGCGCGCTTAGGGCGTTGTAGTTGCAACTTCGATGAAGAAGGGGGTCGCCCTGAATTTCGAGGAGACGACATGAAGGTCAAGCATGTAGACGTCGCGTAGATGCTCTCGTGGACGCGGGTTCGATTCCCGCCGGCTCCACCAAGCAAGCGTTCGGGCAGTAAAACCTCGATATCCGAAAGGACGAGACGTGATGGACAAGACACTGACAGTGAAGCAGGCGGCGCGGGCGGGCAGGTGCTCAGTCGGAACGGTATCCAAGCTGTGCAGGGAAGGCAAGCTCAAGGCAACAAAGATCAACGGCGACTGGCGCATCGCTCACACACGCGAAGAGGTTGCCGCCATCGTCGAGAAGATTGCCCCGCATCACGGCTACAAGAAGCGGGGGAACGGCCGCACCTCAAAGCGCGGGAAGATGGTCATCGCTCCGCTCCTTCAGTGGTTGTCACTGGACAGCGCGACGCGCACCACGCTGCTCCAGTTGGCCAACAAGTTCTCGGCCAGCGACCTCAAGTTGCTGATGACCCTGTAGAGGAGCTGGACCATGAAGCGTTTTTACTGTGAGACTTGCGGGAAGGTCAAGCGCGTCCGCGTCATGCCAGACAGCGTCGTATCAAACATGCGTGAGAAGGCGGAGCCCGGCCACCAGATGATCGGCCGCTGCCGCTGGCACGACGAGTCGGGCGGCAGGGCGCGCATCCACGGCCGGGTGCGCAGCATCGCGGACTTGGGAAGCACGCGCAAGATCTCGGCCTCGGCCGCGAAGTCGAGGAGTAAGAAGTGATGAAAAAACGCGACTCCCGCCAGTCAGCATTCGACTTCATGGAGGTAGAAGAGAAGCGCGGTATCCAGCCCGCTATCACTCGGGGATCCGAGAGTAGGGAGTTTGATTCTCCTCTGCCTCCATCAATATGGCAGGAGGTCCCTGCCGCGCGCTTCCTCTCGTGGACCTGGCGAGAGCAGCTCGCCTATTGCGCGGCGCGGGACGAGGACAGCGCCAAACATGCGGAGAACGACGAATGGCAACAATTTTACGAGAATCGTGCTCGTGGATATCGAAACAGCCAAGCTCTTAGCTAGTCAACAAGCTACACCGCACCTGGTTTTCCGGCTGCCGGCGTGGCCTCCAGGTGTGTGGGGCGTAATTGCGGAACGGCCGATGCCAGCGGAGGCGGAAGTGATAACCGTTGCTCCGGTGTCTAGACAAGGGAGTTTGTTCTAAGATGAAAACCTACCAATTCCCTTCAAAGTCTAATCCGAACAGTCCGCCTCATGAGACAACCATCCATGATAATGGAGCCGTAATGTGCTCGTGCATCGCCGGGCAGTATGGGCGAGAGTGTTGGCATAGAAAAGAAGCCCTACTCCGTTTTGCCGCTGAGCATGACCCAGCAACGTGCACGATGAGTGAATGTGCTTTATGTCAAGTACAGCATGATGTCTAGTCTTTTTGACGCTCTTACTGAGGCTCCGCGTTCCGAGTGGCAACCAGAAGCTCCTCCATGCCTTGACGGCATCAATGAGGTCTGCCTAGATACAGAGACCACCGGCCTGCGTTGGTGGGAGGCAGATCAGCCCATCGGCATAGCTATCTACTATGGTAACAAGACGCAGTACCTCCCCTGGGGCCACGCTGGAGGCAACCTAGACGAAGCGACTGTCAAGCGATGGGCGCAACGAGAGCTGCGTCACAAGCACATCGTCAATCTCAATATCAAGTTTGACATACATCAGCTACGTGCCTGGGGCATCGACCTTGAAGCCCAGGGCAACACAGTCTCTGACGTAGGGCACTACGCAGCTCTACTAGACGACCACCGTCAACACTTCTCCCTCGAGAGCATCGCCCAGGATCATCTCCGAGAAGGCAAGCATGTGGGCCTTGATAAATCACGCATGGCGGCCTACCACGCCGGCGATGTGGCCGCGTACGCAGAGCAGGATGTCAAGTTGGTGCATGACCTCAAGACCATCATGCTCCCTCAATTGGCTAAGCAAGACTTGATGCGCGTCAAGGCGCTCGAGGATAAGGTCATCTACGTCACGGCGGAGATGGAAAAGAACGGCGCGCCGATTGATGGGGAGCTTCTCGAGCGATGGATTGTCGAAAGTCAGAAGCAGCTTGAAACGATACTCTGGCAAATCGCGCGGGAAGTGGGCTTTCAAGTAAACCCTGATAGCCCTAAAGATCAGGAGCGCGTGTTTCGACATTTGCATCTGCCCCTCGAGTACACTGCGAAAGGCCGCCCGTCATTCACTGATAGCGTTCTCAAGGCTATTGATCATCCCCTCATAAAGTTGATGCGGCGAGCTGGGAAGTTGATGTCGCTTCGAAGCAAGTACCTGGTTAACACCAAAAAGGCCATGGGGGCTGACGGTATTCTTCGATACGCGCTCCACCAGCTGCGCGCTGCGAAGGACGATTTCACTGACATTGGCGAAGCCGGGACTGTGACGGGGCGCTATAGCTCAACAGCCATTGCCAAAGATGTAGGGTGTAACATCCAACAGCGCATGAAGGCTGCTAAGCAGCGGTTGTCCTTCGGCTTCGAAGAGGATGACTCCTCTTATGACGACGAGATCTTCCTCGTCAGGAAACTCCATGTTGCTAGCCCTGGGAAGAAGGTGATCTCTAGCGATATGGACCAGTGTCAATATCGGATCTTTGCGTCTTACGCCAATAATCCAAAGGTGATCCAGGCTTACCGAGAAAACCCTCATTTGAAATTCCATGACTACATGTTTGACCTTATTAGCCCCTATGCTGATTTGTCCTATCGTCAACAGAAGGATCTTGACTTTGCCTTTCTCTTCGGCGCCGGGCTCACTAAGATGGCGTTCATGATGGGTCATATCACGTCAGCGGAGGCAGATGATATTCGGCGACAAAAGGATTATAACTCGCCGAAGCTCGCTAAGACAAGGGAGGTTAAGCTCATCTTCGAGCGGGAAGTGCCGGAAGTCAAGGATCTGCTTGAGACTGCGATGCATTTGGCAAAGCCTGAGTGTGATGACCGATGTCAGCCTGGTGACCGGCTTCACCGCATGCACAGGCATCGTGGCTATGTGAGGACTGCCCTAGGGAGGCGGGGGCGGTTCCCCGACGGACAGCGGCTTCATAAGGCGTTCAACTTCGTGGACCAGGGCACTGAAGCGGACTACATGAAAACGAAGATGGTGGAGGTTCATGAGACACAGCGGGCCGGGGAGCTTGACGTGGTTCTACGGATTACGAACCATGACGAACTCGTGGTCGATGGTGATAGAGAAGCCGCGCGGAAGCTGGATAAGATCTTGAACAGGCAGTCATTCCCTCAGCTGCGTGTCCCCCTGACTTGGAGCACCGGCGTCGGGCCGAACTGGGCCCAATGTGAAGCGGTGGAGAACAATTATACCACCGCAGATGGGGGGATTATCCGGACATGAAGCAAGAATCCCTTCTCAAATCGGCCCTAGTGAGAACACTCAAGGAACAACTTCCTGGCTTTATTGTTCTTCGGCATGAGGATGTGCGCACATCTGGCATCCCTGATATAAGCGTCACTGGCGGCGGGCGCACTTCATGGATTGAGGTCAAGCATGCAACCCCACACCTGGAGACTCGCGGCATCCAAGAACTTACCTGTCTTCGATTGGCCGGTGCTGGATTTTGTCGTTACTTAGTCTATCAAGAAAACAAGAGAGGTAATGGTAAACGCACGCTCATTGTGCACCCTAAGCACATAGGGGACATGTTGCCGGAGACATTTTGTGTAGGATATGATCATCGATGGGTGGCTGAGTATTTGAGGAAAATCCATGGCTAACGTAAAACGCGACCAGGCCATCTGTGACTTGTACCGCGACGGTGCGACACAAGATGTTATCGCGGTAGAATTTGGACTCAGTGAATCGCGCGTTGGGCAGATTATCAAACGAGCTGGACTCCTGCCCCCCAAACGAGCAGCTACTGGACGTACACGGTTTACTGCCCTGCATTTGTCAAACGAAGCTAAGGAGGCGCTGCGCGCCGAGGCTAAGAAGGATGGAGTCTCGATGAGTGCGTGGGTCGCGGCGTTGGTGACGAAAGAACTCAAGGACCGGGGCATTGACTGCGAGATCAAAAAGTTCTTAGAACAGGAAGATGCGTGGCTTCCATTGGAGGGATGAATGTGCGGCGTGATTGGATATCAGCCCTGTAATCCTGCTGTTGAAGCATTCGCAGCTTTCGCCCGGTTGTTCGATGAAAGCCGGGTGCGCGGGACTCATGCGTATGGGTTGGCCACCTCAGCGCGGGTGGTCAAGTCATTTGACTGGCGTGAAGTGACCGCGCAATTTGACCCAGCACAGCCTACTATCGCGCACACGCGCTATTGCCAAAGTGGTGACTGGCATGAGATGGCGAACAATCAGCCGCTCGTGGTCGGCCCCATGGCGCTAGCAATGAATGGCGTGATTCACATGGGCACCAAGAGCGAGTTCGAAGCCGCGTTCGGTATCACATGCAAGGCTGACAACGACTCGGAGATCTTCCTACAGCGGTTGCTCGCTGGACAGGACGCGGCGGAGTTCATCGCATCGATCACGGGGTCATTTGCGGCGGTGTGGCTGCAAGACGGGAAATTGTACGCGGGGCGGAATGCGCGACGGCCGTTGTGGGAATGTAAGGTGTTTGGGGCACGGTGGTTTGCGTCCACGCGGGATATCTTCTTGCGGGCTGGGTTTCCAGAGCCAACAGAACTGGCGGTGGGCGTTGTCTAGACTCCCGCAATACTTAGCGTACCACCGCGAGAGCGCCCGCGTCGGCGACATTGACCCGAGCAGAGCGATGCTCCAATACCTCGCTGACCGCTACGAGATCAACGTTGAGCAGCGCTATTGGTTTGCATTTCTCTATAGCCTCACCTACAACGGTGCCTCCGCTTTCTACCTCTACAACGAGTGGCCAGACTATGAGAACGTAGACATCGGCCGCATGAATCGTTGGTGGGAGGCCCGAGGACGCGAAGAAACAGCGTGCCAAACCGATCGCCGGTGGGTACGCTCCGCCAACATGTTTGTGCCAGCGGTGAAATCATACCGCGCGTGGCTACGAGGGAAGACGCAGGAAGAGCACTTCAATGCTTTGACAACGGCAGCAACGCCGGAAGCGCGCTATGACAAACTCTACGCTTCGGCGAAGTGCTTGCACTCCTATGGGCAGTTCGCCTTGTTCCTCTACCTGGAAGCGTTGGACACCGTGACGCCACTGGACCTGGTGCCCACGGATTTGGACTTGAGCAAGGCGTGGAGCTGCCGCAATGGATTAGTGTATGCGTATGGCATGGACCAGCACCTAACCGTGCGGGAGACACCAACGCCCGTCAGCGCGCGAGAGGATATTGCCATAGCTTGGGCTGACTTGAGAAGTCATCTTCAGCCAGCTTCAAACGTCTGGAACATTGAGACCACGTTGTGCGCCTTCCGGAAGTGGAAGGATGGCAAGCGGTACATCGGGTCATACTTGGACCGGCAGGCTACGGAAATCCAGAAAATGGAAGAGCATGTGCGCGTCGGCGTGGATTGGCGCGTGCTCTGGCAGTACCGGGCGGAGACGTATGAGGCCGAACAGCTCATGGAGCACAGCAGCCTTGGGCTGCGCGACTGGAGGGACTGGCGGCTGGCGAAAACGCGGGTGATTGTCAACGGATAGCCGGGTTTCTGAAGTGCCACGCGAAATCCTTAGAAAACCCCCCACCGACTTGCGGAGTCGGCCCAGGCGGGACGATCGGGGAGGGGCGCAGGGGTTTCTATGGGGGCGGGTTCAGAGGGCTCCTAGGGGCGTCTCGTCGGTTTCGTAGTTTTTCGGAAGGATTTATGGAAAAAGGCTGGTCTGTCGGCTGCGAGCTCGAACTCTCCGACGTGCGGCGCGACACTCCGCTGCCGGGCCGCTCCACGTGGGACCGGAAAGATTACACGATGGTGAACAGCAACGGAGTGGCCAACGACCCTCTTGGCAAGACGTGGCCCTTCGGTGGTGAGATCAACGTTGAGCCAACAGGCACTATCGACGATCAGATCAACGTCATCGATGCGGTGTTGCGAGCGTGCCGCCCGGCGCCAGCTGCCAACTACAGAAGCAACCTACATTTCCATGTCCACGTGCCCGGCTTAGCAGACAACGTCGAGCTCGTCAAGCGCGCCATGGCCTATACACCGCCCTTCGAGCTGATTGACCCGCTCCCGCCGAACACTGACAACACCCGATGGAAGCGCCGCCGGCAGAGTCACCACACCGTGTTGAATGAAAAGCAGTGGGCGCGTGTCAACGCAGCAACGACCCCAGAGGAACTCCGCCGCGCGCATGCGCCAACCGACCGCAAAGGGCGACCGCAATATCAACTAGTTCAACGCTGCGGGGTGAACTTCCTCTCGCTCTGGGACCACCCACCGCAGACCGTTGAGTTTCGGCACTTCTGCCTCGAGTTAGATTTGGACAAGGTCCGGAATGCACTCATGTGGTGCGTGGAGTACCTGGAGACGGCATTGAATGGCGGAGAGATGCTGATACCACGCGGGCCGTTCCCTATGCAACCGCTCATTGACGTACAGCTTGAAGAGCGGTATCGACTCACGTCGCCGAGGTATCATCCACGACCGCAGATTATTGCGTTACTCGAGCAATGGCAAAAGGACGGTGTGATTTGAAAGTGCTAGTGTTATGCACCGGCAACCGTTACAGGAGCCCGCTTCTAGCCTTCTACTTGAAGCAACTTCGCCCCGAATGGCAGGTGCGTTCCGCCGGCACACGTTGTGGTTCGCCTGGTGCTGAAGTCCCCAAGACGTGGCGTCGTTGTGTGCCGGGGTGGACTGAGTCGCACAGTGCGACAAAGCTCACTGCTGAAGACCTTACATGGGCTGACGTGGTAATTGGTGTGCAGGAGTCGCATCGTCAGCAGCACCCTCAGATGATCGTGCACCGTTTAGTGGACCCAGCCTTTCGCCGCACGACGGAATGGCCGGCCCTCGCGCTGACTGTCAAAGCTGCCGCAAAAGCTCTTGTTGAGGTTCTATGAAAAAGCCTGTTATGAAGCTCTTCTCCGGTCGAGAGGTTGATCCGCTCGTCCTACGTCCAAAGGACATCTGCATTGAGGACCTTGCGCATGCATTGTCCTTATGCAATCGTTTCGCTGGACATACAAGTCGGCCCATTAGCGTGGCCCAGCATTCCGTGTTCGTCAGCCGTCTTTGTGACGGCACCGGCCACGAGCTGCAAGGGTTGCTTCATGATGGGAGCGAAGCCTACCTGTCTGACATTATCAAATGGGTCAAGGCGACGCCACCGTTCGCGCCGTACCGGGAGTTAGAAGATCGAGTCCAGCAAGTTATCTACGAAAAGTTCAGCTGCTCTACAGTACTCGCTGAAGACGTAGAGATGGCGGATCGTATTATGGTGCGCTTTGAGGGGCAGAAAGGATACAAGACGTTTGTCATTGACCATCCTAACTATCCACCATTGACGCCTGAAGAAATCGCCCGTGTGGGAGCATGGGGGTTTTGGTCTTGGCGCCAATCAGAGGAGGCGTTCCTCACGCGGTTTCGACTGCTAACAGCAAGATAGATGTTGACTTTCCTTTTTGTAATTCTCTATAGTAATGAGGACATCCTATGGTCATCAACATTAGAGGCACTTCCGGCTCTGGTAAGTCTACCGTCGTCTACGAGATCATGAAGAAGGGTGTCGTCACGCCCCTCGACGCTAACCGCAAGCCAGAAGGCTATCGGGTAGACATCCCTGGTCTCCAGAAGCCGGTTTACGTAGTCGGCCCCTACGTGACCGTGTGCGGCGGGTGTGACGCCATCTCTACACAGGACGAAATCTGCCGGCGCATCCGGGAGTATTCAAGGCTCGGGCATGTGTTGGTCGAAGGGTTGCTCATGTCCCACTCCTTCGCCCGTTACGTGGCGCTGGACCGTGAGCTCTTCGCGTGGGACGAGACCCATTGTATCTGGGGGTTCCTGGATACGCCCTTGGAAATCTGCCTCGACCGTGTGCGAGCGCGGCGTGAGGAGCGGCGCCTGGCGAAATCCGATCCCCCGCCGTTCAAAGAACTGAACGTCAAGAACACGACCGACAAGTGGAAAGACAACCGGGAGGTCTACCAGAAATTCTTGAAGGCACGCTACAGCGACTGGAAGCTGGTGCCGAAGTTCGGCTGGCGTGGGTCACCTGTGGCGCTTGACGCTCGGTGGGTGCCTTACTTGACGGCGACAGAGACGGTGTTCTCGTGGCTGGATTAGCTACCGCGCCGGAGTCGCTCTTCTGGTATTGGATAGCCGAGAGGCACGCCATCTACCTAAAGAAACAGCGCGGAGAGCCGAAGCCATGGACTACTGACCCCATTTTGCGTGACTACAAGTTCACAAACGTGTTCCGAGAGCTGGATACTGGCACCGTATGGCTACGAAAACACTTCCTGGAGCCTCACCGCGACGACGATCTAGGGCTCGTGGCCTTCAACATCTGCTGGTACCGCGCGTTCAACTGGAGAGGGACTGGCGCGCTACTTGGGTGGCAAACTGACTGGAATGCCCCCATGGTACAAGCAAAGCTCACAGCCGTCCTCGACCGTGGGGAGCAAGTATTCACCGGGGCGCATATCATTCGTGGGGAGTTCAACCGTCCGAAGATTGACAGCATCGTAGGCGTTTGTTCAGACCTTTACCATAGGTGTGTTGCGGCTGGTGCTCTTGTAACATGCTGTCGAAAAGAACGAAGTCTCCAATTGGTCTTTGAGATGCTCTTGCAAGTACCCTACATTGGTCCATTTCAAGCATATGAAATGGTGACTGACATGCGGCACACGCGGCTCCTCGAAGATGCTACAGATATCATGACGTGGGCTAACGTGGGGCCAGGGGCTAAGCGTGGCCTTGAACGATTGTCATTGCCGTCATTGGTTGAGTCAATGCAAGGGTTACTCTCGCGGAGCCACGTAAATCTTCCCACGTGGGTACCCGAACTTGAGATGCGTGACATTGAACATAGCTTATGTGAGTTTGACAAGTATTGTCGCGCGAAGTTTGGCGAGGGCCGGCCGCGTGCACGGTATCCGGGGGCAGCATGAGAATCCTACGAGTCCGCAACGTCCACGAGGCTTTGCCACACGCACTCCAACTTCTCGACCAGGAGGGTGTTGAGCGCCCCTCGCGCAATGGCCCCGTGCTTCTGGGCCCAAGCGTCACCACCATCTATGAGCGCCCCTGTGAGCGGGTGCTGTTCTGGCCGGAGCGCGATGCCAACCCATTTTTCCACTTGTACGAGAGCTTGTGGATGTTGGCGGGCCGAAATGACGTGGCCGGCCCGGCGCGCTACACCAAGAACATCGCGAACTATAGCGATGACGGGACAACGTTTCACGGCGCATACGGTGAGCGATGGCGCCGCGCCTTTCTTGTCCCAAACATTGGGAGTCGCGACCAACTTATTGCGATTGTTCGTCGGCTCAAAGCTAACCCAGATGACCGTCGGTGTGCACTTCAAATATGGAGTACAACGCTGGATTTAGACAACTCATCCAAGGATGTCTGCTGTAATCTCACGGCCACCTTCCAGCGCGGCTTCAAAGGTGAATTGAATCTAGTAGTCTTTTGTCGCTCCAACGACATCGTCTGGGGCGCTTACGGCGCTAACGCGGTTCACTTCAGTTTCCTCCTCGAATACATGGCGCTATGGATTGACTGCCCGGTGGGCACTTACACACAAGTGTCTGTTAATTGGCATGGCTACCTCAGTACTTTGGAAAAGGTTAAGAACATCCGCCCTGACCACGTGAATTTCGTTGAGAACCCATACAGGAGCGGTCTCGTTCACTCTAACCAGATGTTTCACTGCCCCATTGAAGAGGCTAACAAGCGTATCGGGCAGCTCCTCTTCAGCGCCGACCATGGCTTCCAGATCGAAGACAAGTTCAACGATGATAAGCCATTTTTCAACAACGCATACTTACTGCTTCGAGCACATGAAGTGTGGCGCACCTATGAAGGAGAGAAGCGCTATACGGAAGCGCTACGAATTCTCGCGCTAGGTGACCAGAGGTCAGATTGGATTGTTGCTGGTGAACAATGGCTTCAGCGGCGTTACGATAAGTGGCAATTGAGGCCATGAAGATTAGCAGTAAGGCTGAGTTCTTTCGACTCTGGGAAGCTGGGGTCCTTGGAAATCGCACGGAATTGTGGCGTGACCCGCACGCTGCGTTTGACTCAGGTACACTTGAAATTGGGTTCCGAGAAATTAGAACAGGGGCAGGAGCAGGCAAGTGGCAGAAAGTGCCACGGGCCCAGTTCTGGGCTACTGTCGTTGAATGGCAAAAAGAAGGCCGTCAGTTCATCATGGACAACGGTGTACCTAGCGAGCATTCAACCATGCAAGGAGAAATCTGTAGGACCCACCGTGGACTAGAATCATTTCTCGCGGTAGGGTATGGATTAGCCCCTATGCGGCTCACGATGCAAGCGGGACTTCACAGGCACTACGGCTACGTGGAGACTCTGGTGCTCCTCGATCATTACATGGACCCGCCTTCGAGGGATGACCTGGACGACCTTCTTGAGCTTTACCCTGATGCTACAGTAGAGGTTACGTGCTTTGACATTGGGGTTGGTAACATCCCCGGCAGATGTACTATGTTTTGGGAAGTGAGGAACTATTGACCAAACAAGAAGCGCTCGCGCTCCTGCTCGCGCTACCGGATCCGCCGGACCTCCCGCGCCGGGGCTACCGCTACACGCAGACGCGCGACCCGCGGCGCGACCCGAACGTCATCAAGCGCGACCTCGGCACGGCGTACGTCGAGCGGCGACGGCAGGAACGCGGGAACGGCGGCGACATCTCGTGTGTCGTGTCCGTGAGAAGACAAGTCAAGCTCAGGAGGGTAGGATGACGAAAATCGGAGCGTTCGGGTCGAAGAACCAGTGTCCGTTTTGCAGAGACGAATTGGGTCTCAAGCCGAAAGTGCGCGCGTGTCTGAGGGAGTGTCAACGAACTGATGCCCATTCGTTCTTCGATGCCACCACTTACAGCACGCATAATCCGCACTTGCACGTAACGTGCCGGAACTGCGGGTTCGAGTGGTTCGAGGCGCCGGCCGAGCCCGCGTCCTTGGAGGAGAGCCTGTGACCGACCTCCACGAACTCCTGACGCTTGAGCGCCCGCTCTTCGTCTTCGACACCGAGACGACCGGCGTCGACACGAAGACCGACCGCATCGTCGAACTGGGCTTTCAGCAGTGGACCGCCGACGGAATGGTAAAGGAGTACCGTACGCTCGTGAACCCCGGCGTGCCGATCCCGACTGGCGCAACGGCCATCCACCACATCACGGACGAGATGGTGAGGCAATGCACGATCTGTAAGCAGACCCATACGATGGCCGATACTATCGAGACGTGTAACGAACCAAAGTTTCCACCGACCTTCAAGCAGCTCGCCGCGAACCTTGCCAAGGGCTTCAGCAACTGCGACTTCGCCGGGGCTAACGTCAGGTTCGATCTGCGCATCTTGACCGCCGAGATGAAGCGCGCGGGCGTTGAGTGGAACTACGCAGGCGCTCGGATCGTGGACTGCGGACGGCTGGAGCAGCTCGCCGTGCCGCGAAACCTCGGGAGCCTGCACGAGAAGTACACCGGCGCGAAGCACGACGGCGCCCACGGCGCGCTCTCTGATGTCAGGGCAAGCACGACGGTCATCGTCAAGCAGCTCGAGGCGCATGGGAAGCTTCCCCGCGACCTCGATCAGCTCCACGAGGTGCAGTGGCCGGGAATGCTTTGCGACGGTGGGCAGTTCCGAATGGTGAACGGCATCGCGACGTGCCAGTTCGGCAAGTGGCGCGGGCGCGCGATGCGGGATATCCCAATCGATTATTTTGATTGGCTTATGCGTAGCGATTTTCCCGCGGATGTGAAGGCGTTAGCAACTGACGCTAAACTCGGAAAGTTTCCCGATGCCTAAAAAAGGGTTCAAATTTTCTGAAGAGTCTAAAGCCAAGATGCGTGCTTCGCATTTAGGTCAACAACATACCGCTGAAACTCGCGCTAAATTAAGTGCGGCGCTGAAGGGCAAGACTACAGGACCTAAAGGACGCAAGACTGAGGCACAAAAAGCCGCGCATCTTAAGGGGATGCAGAAGTTGCGGGGTAAAAAACGCCCTGAGCATGTGCGCGCTAGGATCAGCGCTACATTGATGGGACATGAGGGGCCTTCGGCTGAAATGCGCCAAGTGATGAGCAGCAAGGCGCGAGAGCACGCCACAGTTAATTTCAGCGGAGGCCAGATTGCCATAGCATTCGCTGAAGTCTTATCTCCCGTCGGCTACGTCCGCGAGCATTATTTATACTACGGCGAGCAGGTTGTTCCGCTTGGTCCCTTTGCTATGAGGAGACGGTTTATCCGGTTGGACTTCGCGCACCTCGAAGCAAAAGTTGACATCGAATTGGACGGAGAAGGACACAATGAACCGGAGCAAGTATCTGAAGATGCTCGGCGAGACGCGATTCTGAAAGGACTCGGCTGGCGTGTCATCAGGATCAAAGTATAAGAAAAGGAGAAGCGACATGAACGGCGTCATCAAGAAGCTCGTCAAGGACAAGCGGTTCGGGTTCATCAAGGGCGAGGACGGCAAGGAGTACTTCTTCCATCAATCCGTGCTGAAGAACGTGCGGTACGAGGAGCTGGAGGAAGGGCGCTAAGTGACTTTCGAGGAGTGTGAATCGGATAAGGGCTTCCGCGCTGAAGATGTTTATGTCTAAACACTCACCAGAAATGCGCGCAAAGATAAGCGCTGCGTTGAAAGGCCGTCCTAAATCTCTTGAAACGCGGGCAAAGATGTCTGCTGCGTTCAAGGGGCGCATGGTGACGCCAAAGCAGCGTGCAAAGATTAGCGCAACACTAAAAGGACGCCAGGTATCTGCTAGTGCCCTAGAGAACATGAAACAGGCACAACAACGCAGAACACCTGAGCACCAAGCAAGATTAGATGCGGCAGCGAAGACTAGTCGAACGCCGGAAACACGTGCGAAGATAAGCGCTACCCTGAAAGATCAACTCTCAACTCCAGAAGCGCGTGCAGCGATAAGCGAGAGAATGAAGGGGAAGATTTCAGACGCGGCTCGTGAAAAAATGCGGGCATTGATGCCCTTCTACGTACAAGGAGGACAGACGGCCGAAGACTTTGCTTCCGTCCTCTGCCCTGTCGGTTTTATTCGGGAGTACCGTATTCAATGGGGTGAAACGTGGTCTGAGCGATTTCAATTAGACTTTGCGCATCTTGAGGGCAAGGTTTGCATCGAACTCGATGGACCGCACCACAAGAAAATCCAAGAATACGATGCAATGCGTGATGCCCTGTTACGTGCGATGGGCTGGCGCGTCATTCGAATTCGTCATGAAAGATTTGGAGATGAGAAATGAAACGTCCATCCGTCGATGACGTCCTCGATGAGACACGCGGCGCGGAAACTACGCTGATAGTCGGAAGCCTCCGCGTACCAGTTATCTTGACGCGCGTCGATCGGCAGCCTGGTCGGCTCATCAGCCTGGAAGGTCATTTCATTACGAACGGGTTGCCCTATCGCAAGTGCGACGGCAACCACGGCGCGCCTCGATGCGGCGACCCGGAGTGTTGGCAGCGATGACTCCGCGCCGCGCGAGGCTCTTGAGCGTCATTTTCCTACCCCTGCGGTTAATCTGCTTCATGCGCGGGCATCGAGGAAATTGGGTCTGTGATGGGCCGTGTAAGCTCATCACGTTCGAGGGTAAGGAAATCTGCACGAGCTGCATGCTTCTCCGCTCAACGTGCCGAAGGAGGTTCGATTGACCTGCCGCTGCGGCTCATCGCTCTTCGACTACGTCTATGGCGTCTGGTGGCGGTGCCGGGGGTGCGGAGCCTGGAGGCGGTAATGAGCGATTGGGAATACATGATCCGAGCTTACTTGCCAGCCAACAAGGGTGGCTGTCTGCTCATCGAGACGGTACATCGCGGGGAGCACAGCCGCGATATGGAGATCAGCATCTTCAAAGAGCGGATGAAGCGCGGCGAAGTCGGGCACATCGAAGTGGTCGACATGGTCCGGTTCAAGATGGAAACACTCTATGCTTGATTTCTCCAATTGCCGCCTCCCGCCATTCCGTCACCAGGCGGAAGATACCGAGTGGCTCACGCAGCACCCGTACGCCTTCATCGCGTCCGAGATGCGCACGGGCAAGACGAAGATCGTCATCGACGCCGCGCAGTTCCTCTTCGAGGCGGGCGTCATCGACAAGGTGATCGTCGTTGCTCCGGCCCCGGTGCGCGACGTGTGGTATGACCCGACGCTCGGGGAGATCGCCAAGCATACGTGGACAGACTTGCCAACAACAGTCGTTGATTACCACTCACGACTCCGCACATGGACCAACAAGTCATTCACGGCGACGAAGTTTGAGCGATTGCAATGGTTCATCACGAACTTTGAATTCATACGCAGCAAGAACCGCCTTGGGCAACTCATGCCGGCCTGCGGCCCGCGGACGCTGCTCGTGCTCGACGAATCGTCGTTCGTCAAGAACTGGGCCGCGCAGCAGACGAAGGCGTGCCTCCAGCTCCGGCGCGCGTGCGGGCGCGTCGTGCTGCTGAACGGCACGCCGATCTTCCATTCGCCGATGGACCTGTTCAGCCAGGGGAACCTGCTCCACCCATCGATCCTGGAGTGCAAGTACGTCACGCACTTCAAGGCGCGCTACGCCATCCAGGAGCCCATCCTCGGGCACGGCGGCAAGCCGCTTCAGAACCCGCGCGGCGGTGGTGCCATCCAGAGAATCGCCGGCTGGACGAACCTCGAGGACCTTCAGCGACGCTTCGCGCCGTGCACCGTGCGCCGGCTCCAGAAGGACTGCCTCGACCTGCCGCCGAAGCTCGATCCGGTGACGCTGACCGCGACGCTGACGCCCGAGACGTGGCGCGCCTACAGGGACATGCGGGACCAGCTCGTCGTGTGGCTCAAGGACGACCGCGTGGCGACCGGCGCGACGGCCGCCGTGCGCGTCATGCGGCTCGCGCAGATCACGAGTGGGTTCGTCGGGGGCATCGAGGACGCGAACGTCGAAGGAGAAGGGCAATGGGGACTTTTAGACGATGGTTCTGTTGGCTTGGCTTCCACAGGTACATTACCAAAGGAACCTACCCTAAACGATTCTGCATCCATTGTGGATGCATCGAGGGTTCATGAGGTCGGCCGCGAGAAGCTCGATGTCCTGCACTGGTTCATCGGCCAAATGCTCGAGAAGGAAGACCATCCGAAGATCGTCGTGTGGTGCCGCTTTCGGGTTGAGATGTTTCGCATGCTTGCGATGGTCCGGGAGAAGTACCCGCAGTTCACGACCTCCGCCATCTGTGGTGGACAAAAGCGCGCCGAGCGATTGGAGGCACTGAGTCTGCTGAAGCCAGAGACGTCGCCGGACATGCCCATCTTCGTCGCAGGCATCGAAGGCACAGGGAGCTTTGGATTGGACATGACCGCATCACACACGTGCGTGACGATGAGCGGTGGATACTCCCCTGGAAAATCAGCGCAGACGCTTGATAGAGTTTACGGCCCCGGCCAACGGCATCCAATTTCATATTTCTCGATCCTCGCAGTAGGGCCACGCGGACAACGCACCGTAGACCATCAAATCGAGGTTGCCCGGCGTTCAGGTGAAGATGTAGCTACGTGGACGAGCGCGGCGTGGATCCGGGCGCTGGAGGAAGAGTGATGAAGCCACTGACCGACCAAGAGCACATGATGATCCTTCAGCGCACGTCTACGATCGAAGGAAACAAGCCGGACGCGGCACCGATCCCGCCTCCCGGCATCTATTGGCTGCGGACGATGCAGGCGCGGCACGCCTACTGGATCGATCGCACGGGTGCGCGCCTGGATCATCCGCAGCACAACGAGATTTGGGGCGTCTACGCATGGAACACAGAGGAGGGACCGTGGTTCCTGGCGGACGTATCGGCGGACGGCTCGTGGGAAATATTCGCCTCCGACGAAGGTCGGTGGTGGGAGACGAGCATGGAGGTCGTGACCAGCGTTGGGCCGCGAGTAGATCCGCCAAAGGAGGAGAGATGAAGCGTTGCCCCTATCTCTCGTGCCGCCGGTGCGGCGGATGCGCCGTGTGCAGAGACTTTCACGGCGACGTTTACGGCGGATGCACCGAGGACGCGTGCCCCTATCGCTGGTATCACCGTGTCCGCGATTGGTTCCGTAGGATGCGCGGCCCGTTCGCGCCGCCGTGGGAGGAGTAATGACATCAAATTGGATCGTTGACGCGGCACAAAAGATTAGTAGTGAAATCGACCTCGGCTCGCTGAACGAACCAGGTCCGGATCGCATCGCCGACATCATCACAGCACACTTCGAGAAGTCAATCGATGCGATCCTCGTCCGCGATCCCGATGGAACCGTGCGCCGCATGAACGTATTCAAGGACGGCGTCGCCTACATGCCCGTGCCTCGGTGCGAGACGTGCGCGTGGTGGCTTCCCGTCAACGTCGGAGGAGAATGCCGGAGGTTGGTTGACAGCTCCGGTCTCACGCACGGCTCGAAAGCCGTCGCTATCGAGGACACCAGGGCAGGGCGCTTTGCCCGATTGCTGACGCAAGCGGACTTCGGCTGCGTGCAGTGGAAGGAGAAAGGCTGATGGTGAAGTGGTTCTGCGATGTTTGCGATCTTGAAATCGCTCCTCCCATGTGCCCTGTGCAGGTAGCGACGTATCAGACGACGAAGGGACGCACAGACCCAGATATCGGGTGGAGCGAAAGCGACGACGTGCTCAAGGTATTCTGTCACGCGAAATGCGCCGACGTGCTAGAGTTAGAAATCAAGGGCGCGTTCGACAATGCGCGACGCGTGGTGAAAAACAATGCCTAGCGCCAACGACTGGGCAGCGAAGGCCGCGCGACGCATCCTCGACGAGTACGGCGTCAAGCGCTGGACGAAGGCCGAGTGGGCACGGCAGCGCGAGTCGAGGCGCGGGCATTATCATTGCGACGATTCGTGGTATTGCTGCCGCGCGTGCCGCGCCGCGGATCATCAGCTCGCAGACGGAGAGCACCTTGGGAGAAACGGCGAAAGCGTGCTCTGTGACGGTCGCTGCACCTGCGGCGCTGACACTTGGAACGCCCTCGTGGACGCGGTGCTCGACGGGAGGAGGTCCTGATGCCCGGCACGCCGGCCGGCGGCCGCCGCGGCGAACCCGTCCGTATCTGTACGAACAATCACCCGTCGCTCGTCCACGTCGGCGCGTGCCCGGTGTGCGAGTTGCGGGCGACGCTGGC
>JANLIC010000248.1 GCA_024654125.1 Sulfuricaulis sp.
ACTGTGTGGCATGTGGGAAAAAGCGAACGCCCTGATGATGACGAACGAGCAACGCACGACACTGGAATCTTGGCGGCGGGCCAAAACCAGCCCCCAGCGGACCGTCCTGCGGGCGGGCATTTGCCTGTTGGCGGCGGACGGTATGTCGAACAACGCGATCGCCGCCCAACTGTCCACCTCTCGTCCAACAGTGATCCAATGGCGCAAACGTTTCGAGGAGCATGGGCCGATGGGCTTGGCCGAGGACGCGCCCCACGGCCCGAGCCCGCAGGCTCTTCCGCCGGACCGGGTAAAGGCCATCGTCGAGGCGACTCTGCACACGACACCACGGGATGCCACGCAATGGTCCGTGCGTTCGATGGCCAAAGCCCAAGGGGTCGGCAAATCGACGGTGCAACGGATATGGGATGCGCACGGTCTTCAGCCCCATCGGGTCGATACATTCACGTTGTCCAAGGACAAGCGGTTTGTCGAGAAACTGACGAATGTGGTGGGGGTGTACCTGAATCCGCCGGACAAGGCAGTGGTGCTGTGCGTGGACGAGAAGAGCCAAATTCAGGCGTTGGACCGGACGCAGCCCGGCTTGCCGATGAAGAAGGGGCGCTGCCAAACCATGACCCATGACTACAAGCGCAACGGCACCACGTGCCTGTTCGCCGCGTTGAACGTACTGGAAGGGAAGGTCATCGGCTCCTGTTATCCAAGGCATCGGAACATCGAATTCAGGAAGTTCCTGCGACAGATCGACGGCGCCGTGCCTGCGGAGTTGGCCATTCACATGATCTTGGACAACTATGGTACGCACAACCACCCCAAGGTCAAAGCGTGGCTGGAAAAGCATCCCCGTTTCCACCTTCATTTCACGCCGACCAGTTCGTCCTGGTTGAACCTGGTGGAGAGATGGTTCGGAGAGATCACGCGGAAACGCATTCGTCGCGGGGTTTTCCGCAGCGTCCCGGAACTCGTCGCGGCAATCGAAGATTTCATCCGCGTCAACAACGAGAATCCCAAACCGTTCGTCTGGACGAAAAAGGTTGACGCGATCCTGGAGAAGGTCGCTCATTGTAAAGCTGTCTTCGGGACACTACACTAGC
>JANLIC010000259.1 GCA_024654125.1 Sulfuricaulis sp.
AGCAAATTCAAATCTGCCAGCTTCCCGCGCTTGCGCTCGTAGCCCATCCAGATACGGTCGCGTGGATTCCAGCGGCGCGGACGATGAAAAAGAAAGAAAGTGTCAGTGTTTGACCTCTGGTATTTTTCATTCAGCTCTTCGATTTTCCTCTGTACCATTTGCAATAGCGGTTCGTCCTCCGGCAGCGTTTCTTCGCGCGCGTCCCGAAAATCCGTCAACAGGCCGAAGCGCAGATTTTCGTCCTGATTTGCCAGGAACCGGACTTCCAGCGCCTCGATCAGATCCTCGATGTTCTGAGCGCTTGTGAGCATCGTCGGGATAATCGCCAGAGTGCGGGAGTCCGGCGGAATTCCCGTGGAGAAGTCCATTCGCGGCAGTGGATGTGGCGCTGCCAGCAAGGTTGCCAGCCAGTTCACCAGCGCTACTGCCAACTGACTGGTGGCCAGGAGCGAGAGGATGCCAATCAGCACCAGTGCCCCATCGGAGAACTCGCTGGCACGTGCCTGCGCCAACAAGCCACCGGTGAGGATCGCTGTGATCAGCGTGATCGTGCCGAGATACAGGAGCAATGGGCATTTGCGAGCCGTTCTGCGCAGCGTTTCGGAGGTGGAAAGGCGTATCCCCGCCGCTCGTTCGAGCCGTGGTAATCCCTTATCGATCAGGTAGCAACCCACATGCACTTTTCGACCGTCGACGCCTTGTTTAATCGACGCGGCGTTCCGTGCCAGCTGGATTGCTGCGCGCGCTACGTCGGCTTCGGACAGGTGGCTACGCTTGGCAATCCTCTCGATGACATGCCGGTAGCGATCACGGGTGGCAAAATCCATCTTGTCATAGGTCTTTCCCGGGTCCTCACGTAGTGTCTGCTCGACAACGCTTGTCGTCTCGACAAATTCGCGCCAGTCCATCGTCCCCAAAAATCGAAGACTGCCGATACTGTTGCTGATGGAAACCTGGTCGGCCGCCTGCAGTTGATTTCCTGACTGCACTAATTGCTCGATCGTCAGGCCCGATTCAGAGAGTTGTTGTTCAATCCAGGTCAGCGGCAATGCCAAAGCCGGGCTCTGCCCCTGCAGCCGGCGCGCAAATTCGGAAACGAACGGGGTCGTCATCGGCGGGTTTGACCGCGCCATGTCCGCGATCACCAGGATGAGATTCTTTGGATCTTTCTCGGCCATCTCTATCATCTGGTCGGCCCAGAAATCGGCCAGGTTACGGTCGATCCGGCCGGCGGCGCTGCCGGCGGCAACGCGCCGGAGATTCTCGATCAAGGCCAGGCGCAGCATGATGGGGATGGCCCACAATTCACCCAGCTTAAGGGCGGTGACCGACTGGTAGGATGCGACGAAACGGCGGAGGCTTTCTGGATCCACCCTTCCATCGCCATGCGCGATCGTCTCCAGCGCGATGTCATACGCGCGCGGAAGTCCAGCCGAAGGGCCGTGAGCCAGGCGTGGCAGTTCCCGGCTGTAACCCTTCGGCAGGTGCCTCTTGGCCGTGCGAATCTGTTCTTCGATCAGGTAGAAGTTATCGAGTAGCCATTCACCCGCCGGTGTAATCTGGCGGTTTTCCGTGATCGCCGTTGTCAGCAGCTTGCAGGCGCCGATCAGGACGCTTTCATTCTCAGCCAACCGCGTCAGGAGCCGGTCCGCGGCGCGTCCCAGGCCTAACTTGTGCGAGCCCGCCAGGGCCTTGCCATGCTGGTCCATCTGGTCGCTGCTGAACAGCTCCGATCGCAGCGGCGGTTCGTCGCCGGAGTATTCCGAAGCCGAGCGATTTCCGCGGAAGCTCGCCATGTCACGCAAGTTTCTGAAAATAGTCTTGCTGCTCACCTTCAACTGTTAAGGTCTCCTTCTTTCTCTGAAATAAGGACTTCAGTGACTAAATGTTGAGGTGGAGCTTTCCCCCATATAACCTGCGGGAAAAAGGGTAGGAATAAGCGATTAGAACACTAACCCTTTCACTACGCCGCCGGGATCTGCGATTCC
>JANLIC010000280.1 GCA_024654125.1 Sulfuricaulis sp.
AGAATCCAGAGCACCGCTTCCAGCACGGCTCGGGTGGGGACCGGCTTGCGTCCCGGGCGATCTTCGGGAATACGTTCCTCGGGAAAATGTTCCCGGATCTGGTCCCAGTGCTCGTCGCGCAGGCGCAGCATGAACACGATTATAGAGGTACCTGTTCATGCTGTTAATGATTTTGAGATAGGTTCTAAGAAGAACGGTCGTTATGTAAGAATTACCTTACACGTTTATGCTGGCAACCACATCGACAACCATGCCCAAATACCTGGGCGAAGCTATTAGGCACTGAGCCGAATTTCGGCGTTACTGCTTCACTTGCCCGCCTTGCCGCCCGGATCGCCGCCAGCGGGTGGCCCCTTTGTGCCTGCCATGGAGCAATCCCCGCCGCTAAAATCAAACTACACTTAGGTCAAGGCCTTGGCAGACGGGGCAACGTCGAAATCTCATGGATCAGCCTCAGTTAAGAAAAGAAGATCTCCTGATTCTCCGGGAGAGTGCCTCCAAATATGCCGTGTATGGCGTGTATATCGCCAGTGTCAGCGTCGTCATCGCAACATTGTTGGTGAGTTATGTCATGGTCGACGCCATATCGATCGAAGGCATTATTCTCGCCCAGACCACCAATATCGCCCTGTGGACCGTGGATGCCATGCCATTCATATTTGCCATGTGGGGACAATACGCGTCCTACCGCATGGCACGCGAGGCCAGCGATTTTGTGCAGACCAAGACACAATCCCTACGCGAGGCGCTGACCAAGGCCGACTTCACCAGCAAGGCCAAAAGCGACTTCTTCGCCAAGATGAGTCACGAGCTGCGCACCCCCATTAACGGAATCATCGGAATGAGCGATCTGGTTCTTGAGACGAAACTGGCCATGGAACAGCGCCGCCACATCGACATCATCAAGTCCTCTGCCAGCGGATTGCTTACGCTGATTAACGATCTGCTGGATTTCTCCAAGATCGAGGCCGGCAAGCTGGAATTGGAAGAAATTGAATTCGATCTGCGCGATTGCATCGAAAAATCGGCCACCCTCCTCTCACAACAAGCACACGCCAAGGGACTCGCGCTCACCAATTTGATCCAGAACGATGTGCCCAGCCGCTTGCTCGGCGATCCCGGACGTTTGCGGCAAATCATCATTAATCTGCTCGGCAACGCCATCAAATTCACCCATACCGGTGAGGTTGTGCTGAGTGTCAAGAAATTGCCCGATGAAACCAAGGGCCGGGTACGGCTACACGTGGAAGTGGCCGACACCGGTATCGGCCTTTCGGCAAAAGATCAGACAAAACTGTTTCAGCCTTACAATCAGGCCGACGCTTCGACATCGCGTCGCTACGGCGGCACCGGTCTGGGGCTCACCATCAGCAAGGAACTGGCGGAGGCCATGGGCGGACAGATCGGTGCGAAAAGTCAGGAAGGCAAGGGCAGTGTATTCTGGTTCACCGCCGATTTCCGCCAGCCTGCTGCGCTGAGTACTGCTCCCGTACCCGCGCAGGTTGACCTCAAAGGGTTACGCGTGCTCGTGGCCGACGGCAATATCCCAACGCGCATCGGGTTGTTAGACCAGTTGAAAGCGCTGGGCCTGGAAGTGCAATCCATCGGTAATGGCAACGCCGCATTGCAAATGGTTCGTTCCGCCGCCGGCTCAAAATTCCGCTTTGACCTGGTGCTGGTGGACATGTTTCTGCCTAACCTGAGCGGCGAGGAACTCGGGCGCGAAATCAAGTCACAGCCGGAAACGCGCGATACCGTTCTGGTCATTCTGACATCCGCGGGTGTTCGAGGTGATGCGCAACGGCTGAATCAGGCGGGCTTTGCCGGTTACTTCGGAAAACCCATTCACCCCGAAGACCTGCAGGACATGTTGAAAACTGTCATGCTGACACGAAACATGGATGAACAGGAACGCCAGCGCGCGGGTCTGGTCACCAAATACACGCTCTCCGGCATGCGCAAAAAACTCGCGCGCCTACTCCTCGTGGAGGACAGCGAGGTTAATCAGGAAATAATGCTGAAAATGTTGTCCAAACTGGGTTATTCGGCCGATATCGCGGAAAATGGACGCGCGGCGATCGAGGCCGCAACCCATGAGGATTACGGACTGATACTCATGGACCTGCATCTTCCGGATATCAGCGGGATTGAAGCCATCGAAGCCATCCGTGCCCAGCCCAGCGCGCGCGCCAATACAGCCATCGCTGTACTCACGGCAGGCGCGTCGGATGAGGAAATAGCGCGCTGCCGCGCGCTAAAGGTCAATGACTTTCTGGCCAAACCCCTGGATAGCAATATACTCGCCGACACGCTGAAGCAATATCGAATCACGTCGACGTCTGTCGCGAAGGACGCGCCATTCTCAGACACTTCGAAAAGCACCGTGCCAGAATCAAGGCTGGTGGAAATCTTCATCAAGGAAGCCACGCAAAGACTGGACTCGCTGCGTGAGGCGCTGGCATCCAATAACGCTCAGCGCGCCGCACGCGAAGCACATACCCTCAAAAGCTCAAGCGCTTATTTCCATGCTGACGCCATGCGTGATGCCGCGGCACGACTGGAAGAAATGGCGGACAGTGGGCAACTCGGCAAGGCAAAACCGGAGCTGGAAAAACTCGAGGCCGCCTACACCCGGCTGCACACCAGCCTGACAAAAAAGAATTGAATTATGACCATCTGCCGCAAAGGCGCAAAGAGCGCGAAAATTTCTCGGGTTTTATTCTCCTGAGCCTTTCTTTGCGTCCTTAGCGTCTTAGCGGCAAGAAATATTATTAAAATTTCTCATAGATAGTTGCGCAGGCGCGACACACCCTCGCGCAAATTATCGAGGGTATTGGCATAGGAAAAGCGCACATGCTGCCCCGCCCGATGACTTCCAAAATCGAGGCCCGGGGTGATGGCGACGCCGGTTTTTTCGAGTAACCCGATGGCGAAAGCCTGGCTGTTATCGGTAAAGCGCGAGCCATCCGCATATAAATAAAATGCGCCCTGCGGAACCAGCGGAATTTCAAACCCGAGTTCACGCAAGGCCGGCAACAGATAATCCCGCCGTTCACGGAAAATATCGCGACGAGTTTGCAGTTCCTGCTGCACTTCGGTCTCGAAAGCAACCAGCGCGGCATATTGCGCCGGCGTGCTGGCGGCGAGAAAAATATTCTGCGCCAGCTTGTCGATAGCCGTGACATAAGAAGCTGGCGCCACCAGCCATCCCAGCCGCCAACCAGTCATGCCGTAATATTTGGAGAAACTGTTCACCACGAACAGATTCTGCGAATGAGACAGGGCCGTCAGCGCTTCTTCCCCGTAAACCAGGCCGTGATAGATCTCATCCACGATCAATACGCCGCCCCGTTCTTCCACGACCCGGGCGATGCGCGCCAATTCATCCGCCGGAATGAGGGTGCCCGTGGGATTGGAGGGCGAAGCCAGCAGCACGGCTACCGTGCGCTTGCTCCAATGCTGGCAAACCAATTCGGTATTCAGCTGATATCCGGTGGAAGCATCCACTGGAATGGCCACCGGTTCACCTTCGAACAAGCTGACAAAATGGCGATTGCAGGGATAACCGGGGTCGGCCATGAGGACCTGGTCCCCGGAGTTGATCAGGGCGGCGAAAATCAGTTGCAGGGCCCCGGAGGCACCGGGCGTGACCACCACCCTGCCGGCATCAGGCCGAATGTGGGCCGGATAATTCACGGCAATGGCAGCACGTAACTCCGTCAGACCCAGCGCGGGCGTGTAATGCGTATGTCCGGCCTGCAGCGCCTTAATGCCAGCCTGCACGATAGCCGGTACCGTGGGGAAATCCGGCTCGCCGATTTCCATGTGGATTACGGACCGTCCCTCTCGCTCCATGGCGCGGGCACGGGCGAGGATGTCCATCACGTGGAACGGTTCGATTTTCGAAAGCCTCTTGGCGGTGGGGTTCATGCGTCAGAGAACAATTGCCGGATCGAGGGGAGATCGAGCATCATGAGCCCGTTCAGGCGTGGCCCGGATAGCAATTGGCAAGCCATGTCTGGTTCACCGAAATGGTCCAGCACGATCGCGGCGTCATGGAAATTGTGCGAACGTGTATAGTCATTGATGGTGATGACGGTCATCAACCCCGCCGCCCGCGCCGCGCGTAGGCCGTTTTCCGAATCTTCGAAGGCCATGCATTGCTCCGGCGAAAGTTTTAGACGCTCGAGAACGTGATAATAGATATTCGGCGCGGGTTTCTTGGCCGCGACCTCATCGCCCGCACCGATCACCTCGAACCACGTTTCAGCGTCGGGCGAAAGCGAGTTTTGCAACAAAGCGCTGACATTGGCCGGTGTGGTGGTCGTGGCGATCGCCAACCGGATGCCCACATGACGCGCCTCAATCAGGAGACGGTGCACGCCCGGCCGAAGTGGGATAACGCCATGGCCCAGCAGCTCTGTGTAGTGGCGTGTCTTGGCAGCATGCAGGTGCGCCACCAGCGATTCGAAATCGGCGGATTTCACGAACTCAGGACGGAAATGGTTCACATAATACTGCATGCGCTCCTTGCCACCGGTCACCGTCAGCAGTTCTCCATACAAGTCCACTCCCCAGTCCCAGTCAAGCCCCGCCTCGGCAAACGCACGGTTGAAAGCCACCCGGTGCCCGTCACGTTCGGTGTCCGCCAGTGTTCCGTCTACATCAAAAATCAACGCCTTCAGTACCATGGTTATTGTCCCTAAAACCCCGTGCGATTCCTCGATCTGGACCTTGCGCGGTTTGCCTCTATACTCTTTTCTTGCGGCTCCGGGGGCTTTCTGGTATAGATTCGCGCTTATTTTTTTCCCCCCACCCTTCAGGGGATACATTATTGCAGGAGTAGAAGCATGCCGGCCAGAAAAAAGAAGGAAAAGGACCTGTCCATCTCGCCCGTCGCGGGTATCAAACCCTACGTGGCGAAGAAGGGCGAGAAGTTCATGAACAAGAAACAGCAGGAACATTTCCGTGCTGTATTGTACGCATGGAAAGGCGAACTGGAAGACGAGATCGCCCGCACCGTGCATCAGATGCGCGACGTGCCGGAGAATCCGCCTGATCCGAACGACCGCGCCAGCCAGGAAACCGACATGTCCCTGGAGCTGCGTTCACGCGATCGCGAACGCAAGCTTATCAAGAAGATCGATGAGGCGATCGATCGCATCAACACCGGCGATTACGGCTTCTGCGATGTCTGCGGTGTCGAGATCGGCGTGGAGCGCCTGGAAGCCCGGCCCACGGCGGAACTCTGTATCGACTGCAAAACGCTCGATGAGATCCGCGAAAAACAGATGGGTTGAAACTGTTTCACTGCACAATTATCCCGCGTGATTTTCCGTGACGACGCCTGGGGACAAACAGGCGCCGCGTGGCCATGATTCGCCGTTCACTACTGCCCCTGCCCGCGGCTACAATTACTCTCATAACCACTGATCTGATTCATGGAACTTCCTCTGGTCATCAAGGCATTAATCCTCGGTATCGTCGAGGGCCTGACAGAATTCCTGCCGGTGTCCTCCACCGGGCACCTGATCATTGTGGGGAATATTCTCGACTTCAACGACGGGAAGGGTAAAGTCTTCGAGATCGTCATACAGCTCGGCGCCATACTGGGGGTGGTCTGGGATTACCGGGCGCGTGTCGGTCGCCTGATCACGGGATTGAATACAAGACATGAACAGCGTTTTCTGCTGAATCTTTTCATTGCGTGTCTACCCGCTGCCATCGTGGGATTATTGCTGTACCAGCAAATCAAGACGTATCTTTTTAACCCGGTTACGGTCGCGGTTGCCCTGATTGTCGGCGGTTTCGTTATCCTTCTGATCGAGCGCCTGCCGCTGCGTGAGCGTATCACCAGCATGGAAAATCTAAGTCCGAGGGAGGCATTCAAAATCGGAATCGCCCAAACATTTTCGCTTTTCCCGGGTGTTTCACGCGCCGGTGCCACCATCATGGGTGGTTTGCTGGCGGGGCTGTCTCGCACCGCCGCCACTGAATTTTCCTTTTTCCTGGCCATGCCGATCATGTTCGCAGCAACGTTGTTTGAACTGCTGATAAATCATGCACTGTTCGAGACTACCGATATTCCCGTTTTCGCCACCGGGTTTATCGCCGCCTTTGTCTCCGCGGTGATCGTGGTCAAACTCTTTCTGCGTTTCGTTTCGAATCATCATTTCACCTGGTTCGCGATTTACCGCATCATTTTTGGCGCACTGGTACTCGTCTACTTCTGGAGCTGATCGTGTTCCGTCCCCTACGCCGCCTCTATGACTGGGTACTGTCCTGGGCGCATCATCGGCATGCGCCATTGGCGCTTTTCCTCCTGGCATTTGCGGAGTCGTCATTCTTCCCGATTCCTCCGGATGTGCTGTTAATTGCGCTGGCGCTCGGTATTCCGACGCGGGCCTTCCGTCTCGCCCTGATCACTACGGCCGGCTCAGTTCTGGGCGGTCTCGCCGGCTATGCCATCGGGTACGGTTTCATGGCCAGCGTCGGTCAGTGGATACTCGATCTGTATAACTTCCATGCCCAGTTTGAGAAGATCCGAAACTTGTACCTCGAATACGACATCTGGGCCGTTGCCGTCGCCGGTTTCACACCCATCCCCTACAAGGTATTCACCATAGCCGCGGGAGCCTTCGACATGGATGTCTGGCGATTTACGCTCGCTTCGCTGGTGTCCCGGGGGGCGCGCTTCTTTCTGCTGGCGTGGTTGATTAACCATTATGGCGCCGCGATCAAG
>JANLIC010000283.1 GCA_024654125.1 Sulfuricaulis sp.
CCCGCATTCCGCTTATCTCGATTCGGAAAGTTTTCGCGACATGCGCGTGGAAACCGAAGGCCAGTTCGGGGGGCTGGGCATCGAGGTCACCATGGAGAATGGTTTTGTCAAAGTCGTCTCGCCGATCGAAGACACACCCGCCGCGCGCGCCGGAGTAAAAACGGGCGATCTGATCATCCGGCTCGACGACAAGGCCGTCAAAGGCATGACGCTGACCGAAGCGGTGCGGGTCATGCGCGGCAAACCAGGGTCCGACATCGTGCTGACCATCGTGCGTGAAGGCTCCACCAAACCTCTCAAGCTAACGCTCACGCGTGCCGTCATCAAGATTCAGAGCGTGAAAAGCCGGTTGCTCGAACCCGGTTTCGGGTATGTGCGCATCACTCAGTTCCAGGCCGGCACCGACAAGGGGCTGGATGACATTATCAAAAAGCTCGAGAACGAGAACAAGGAGGCACTCCGCGGGATCGTGCTCGATCTGCGAAATAACCCGGGCGGGGTGCTTAATGCCGCCGTCGGCGTGAGCGACACTTTCCTCGACAAGGGGCTGATCGTCTATACCGAAGGCCGCGTGGCCGATTCGAAAATGAAACTGTCCGCGACACCGGGCGATGCACTGAACGGTGCCCCGATCGTGGTGCTGATCAACGGCGGCTCGGCATCCGCTTCGGAAATCGTCGCCGGAGCCCTGCAGGACCACAAGCGCGCCGTTATCATGGGCACAAAAAGTTTCGGCAAGGGATCGGTGCAGACTATTGTCCCGGTCAGCAACGGCGCCGCGCTCAAAATCACGACCGCGCGCTATTACACGCCGAACGGACGCTCGATCCAGGCTTCGGGAATCGTGCCAGACATCCTGACGGAAGAAGCCAGGATCACCAAGAACGAAGCCAGCGACCGACTGAGAGAGGCCGACCTGGCGCGCCATCTGGAAAACGGTGAAGAGATGGCTAAGCCGAAAGAAGCGCCGAAAAAAGAGGAAAAGAAAGACAATAAAAAGAAGGATGAAACCGGGAAGTCACCGGCAACGGAGGATTATCAACTGCAGGAAGCGCTAAACCTCCTCAAAGGCATCACTTTCTTCCGGGGCCAGGGTAGCTGAAGGGTGTTAATGATGGCGGCGATACTGGTTTCCCTGGCGCAAGACACGGAAGAACGGAGGCCATCACTGTCATCTAGAGTTACTGGCCGGTTGGAAAAAGCGCGGCCAAGTGGAGGCCGGTTTACAGCGCGGGAAATAAAAAAGGCTATTTGAAACCGAAACGCGTGCCAAAAAGGATGCGGCTGCGCTCCAGACTGTAAGAATCCAGGCTGCTGGGGGTCTCGCCCAAGCCGTAACTGGCCTCCGCCTGGAGGCTGAAGTCGCGCTGTATCTGCCACTTCCAGCCCGCCGACAGCAACGAACGGTCACCACTGCGCGGCGAGATCAACAGCGAGTCATCGCTTGTGTCGTACTGGCTTCGTTGCATTTTGAAGGACACGTAGGGCGTATGCGACTGAAACAGGGTCAGGCTGCCGCCGACAGTGAAGCCATAATATCGGCGGCCCAGATTCCGGTACAAATCCTCCCGCGCCATTTCATCGCCGAAAAAAACGCTGCCCGTGATGCTCGGCCTGACGGCGCTTGGCAACACACTGGTCCAGGAAAAGGCGGCGCGGGTATCGAGCGTGTCCGGCGGTTGAGGATAGATGGCCGTGCCTTCGCCATATTCAGCCGACACGGCAAATGTGTTCATGGCATTCAGGCGATGCTGCCAAGTCACGCCAAAAACGTTGACACGGCCGAGAGTGGAATCTGGCGCGGGAGAAAAACTGGTGGCCCCGGTACGGGATGATTCGACCTCGCCGTAAAGACGGACAGTATTTGCATCCACGCTGATTTCAGCGCGATCCAGCGGAAAGGTTTCCTCGAAGGTATCCTGCCGGGAGCTGTAAAGATTGACTCCGAATGAGGTGTAATCCGCCGGATTCAGCAGCCGCGCTTTCGGCACACCCAGGGTACCGGCGCCGGAAAAAGGGGTGTCGTTGAACCAGGAAAGCCTCCCGGAAGACGCAGACAATGCCGGACCGGCTACCATTATTAAGGCCACGCCCGCCATCAGAGATTTATTGAGAGTCTTCATAAAATAACGACATATATCAACTCGAACCTATCCGAATACTAGCATATCCGCAGCTCGGGCCGAACAACCGCCGGTCATGGATTTCAACGCGGCCAGCCGCGCAGCAGCGTGAAAGCACCCGCCGCGGCAAGCGCCCATCCCGCCACTCGCTTCCATGTCCACATATCAGCGAATGCGATATCCATCCCGAGCCATAAAGCACTGGTAAGCAACAAACCGATCCCGACGATGGCAAAATAGAGCCGGCGCTGGTTGTGGCGCGTTTGAGTCAACTGTTGCTCCAGATCTCGCACGTGCGCTTCCCGGGATGTGTCAATTTCGCTGATGCGCCGCAGACTTTCATGCATCAACGTCGGCATTTCCGGCAGCATGGCCCACCATTTGGGGAATTCCCGGCGCAGGGTCTTCAGGAAGGCACGCGGGCCCATGTGCTCGCTCATCCAGCGCTCGAGAAAGGGCTTGGCGGTTTCCCACAAATCGAGATCGGGATACAGCCGCCGGCCCAGGCCCTCGATGTTGAACAGCGTCTTTTGCAGCAGCACCAATTGCGGCTGGATTTCCATGTTGAACCGGCGCGCCGTCTGAAACAGGTGCAGCAGAAACCGGCCGAAAGAGATTTCCTTTATGGGTCGGGCGAACACCGGCTCACAGACGGTGCGGATCGCCGCCTCGAACTCCACCAATCTCGTGCCCGGCGGCACCCAGCCGGCACGCAGATGGGCATCGGCCACGGCATGGTAATCACGGTTGAAGAAGGCCAGGAAATTTTCCGCCAGATAACGTTTGTCCTTCTCGCCGAGCGTGCCCATGATGCCGAAATCGACCGCCCGGTACTCCCCTTCCGGCGAGACAAAAATATTGCCCGGGTGCATGTCGGCGTGAAAAAACCCATCGCGGAACGCCTGCATGAAGAAAATCTCCACGCCGTTATGCGCCAGTTTGCGCATGTCGATACCGGCCGCCTTGAGACCCTCGATATTGCTGATGGGAATGCCATGGATACGCTCGAGCACCATCACCGTGCGGCGTGTCAGGTCCCAGTAGACCTTGGGCACATACAGCAGTTTCGAGCCCTCGAAATTGGCGCGCAGGCGGCTGGCGTTGGCCGACTCCACCCGCAGATCGAGCTCGTCATGGATGGTCTTGCTGAATTCATCCACCACTTCGACCGGGCGCAGCCGGCGAGTATCCGAAGCGTAACGAAGGGCCAGGCGCGCCAGCAGATACAACAAATCCAGATCGCGCTCGATGACCTCATCGATGCCGGGGCGCAACACCTTGACCGCCACCTCGGCACCGTCGTGCAACCGCGCGATATGAACTTGCGCCACCGAGGCCGAGGCAATCGGATCGCGGCTGAACTCGCTGAACCAGGTTTCGAGCTTACCCCCCAGGGCCTGCTCGATCAGGCGCACCGACTCATCGCCCGAAAACGGGGGTACGCGGTCCTGGAGTCTGGCGAGCTCTTCCGCGATATCCTCCGGCAACAGATCCGGGCGGGTGGACAGCATCTGACCAAATTTTACGAAGATCGGTCCGAGTTCCTCGAGTGCCTCGCGCAAACGAACACCGCGCGGAGTATCGCGCCGCGCGAACAGCCGCCACGGGGCCAGCCGCAACAGCAAGCGATAAGGCCGGAACAGATGAAGGGCGGTGACGAACTCGTCCAGATCGTGCCGCACGAAAATCTGCGTGATGCGAAGCAAGCGGCCCAACTGGCGCAAACGTCTCATCTTACAGTCTCACACAAACGCGCCAGGTGTTGTTCCAGTTTTTCCAGATCATGCTGCAGCGTTTCCACCGATTGCCGAAAAGCCCGGGCGCGCGAACGCACGGGAAGCAGCCGGCTTTCTTCCTGAAGGTATTCGCCGAGATCCTGTTTCAATGTGTACAGCGCCTGTTTGGACCAGCCGCTGAAATCCCGCATGGCATTTCCCAATTGATGCGCGGGCACATCGCCCAGCACGCGCGCGGCCTGCTCTTCCCAATCAATATCGGCCTGTTCCAGTATCCGTTGAAAGCGATGTCCGAGATTGATGTCGCCGCTGATCTGCACCTCGCCCGCCGCCAAGACATCCGGAAAAATCCGTCGCAGTGCAATGCGAAAAATCACGGGGATATCCCCGGCAAGTGTCACATCAGGTTCGCGCTCAAGCTGGCTCTGCAACCGCAATCCGGAGACGTCCGGCAACACGATAATCTCGAAGGGATGATCGCCGGCGGTGCGCAGGCAGATCACCTTGCCCTGAAGTTCGCCCAACCGCGCCAGCGTATCGGGGTCGAGCCGCAGCGCACGATTAACGACCTCTTCCAACAATGATGTCAACATGGAAAACTAATTATTATCTGGAACCACAGAGGGACACAGATGGACACGGATAAATCAATTCTGATTTTCGCTTTCTCATCTGTGTTTATCAGTGTTCATCCGTGGTTGCTTTATCACAGCTTGTAGCCCTTGTGTAGGGCGACGATGCCGCCGCTCAAATTGAAATATTGCACGCGTTCGAATCCGGCTTTCCCCATCATTGCCTTCAATGTTTCCTGATCGGGGTGTTTGCGAATGGACTCGGCGAGATAGCGATAACTGGCTTCATCCTGTGCCACGGCGCGCCCCAGCCACGGCAGGACATTGAACGAATAGGCATCGTAAAGGCGATTCAGTCCCGGCGCGACGGGACGGGAAAACTCCAGCACCAGCAGCGCCCCGCCCGGTTTCAGCACCCGGAACATGGAAGCCAGGGCGCGATCGATGTGCGTCACGTTGCGCAGCCCGAAGGCAATGCTGACGCGGTCAAAATAATCTTCCGGAAACGGGAGGCTTTCGGCATTGGCTTGCACGAAGCCGACATTGCCGGCGAATCCTTCGTCCGCCAGGCGTTCGCGTCCGATTTCCAGCATGGAGTTGTTGATATCGGCGAGCACCACCTGTCCGCGCCAGCCAACGCGCAGGGCGAATTTCGCCGCCAGGTCGCCGGTGCCGCCGGCAACGTCGAGTACGCGCATGCGCGCGCGCACGCCGCTCGCCTCCACCGCGTACTGCTTCCACAGGCGGTGGACACCCAGCGACATGAGATCGTTCATCAGGTCGTATTTATTCGCGACCGAATGGAACACACCGGCGACGAGGCCGTCTTTCTCGGATTCCGGAACCTCGCGGAATCCGAAATGCGTCTTGCGCTCCTGTTGGCTGGACGACGGCATGGAAAATCAGTCGGCCATTTTCGCAGGCTTGCGCTGATGGCCGGCCTTGGCGAGTCGCTCCAGATACTGCTTCCAGAGTTTTTCCTGATTCACGCCGAGGTCATGCAGCCAGTCCCAGGAATAAATGCCGGTGCTGTGACCATCATCGAAATACAGGCAGATGGCGTATGTGCCCACCGGCTCGATGTGAGTGACGTTCACATTCTCCTTGCCAACCTGGAGCACTTCCTGCCCCGGTGAATGGCCGCGGACTTCGGCGGAGGGCGAATACACCCTCAGGTATTCACAGGGGAACTTGAAATGGCTGTCGTCATCGAACGCGACTTCGAGAACACGCGATTTCTGGTGCAGCTTGATGTCGGTCGGTCTGATGGTCTTCTGGCTCATGCTTTTCCTGCCATGTGTGACTCAGCCTGTCCGGTTTTTTCGGGTGGCCAGGCGCCAAACCGGTAATGGTAACCAAAATGTAATATTTATGGTATGAAATGGCGCTAATCCAAAGGGTCATACGCCCGGACACTGAAAACATGCGGGCAAAAATCCTCATCGTTGACGACGAATCCGCGATCCGGCAGATGGTATGTCTGGCGCTGGCACAGGCAAACTTCGTTTGTCTCGAGGCCGCCGATGTCACCGAGGCCCAGGCACGCATCATCGAGGACAAACCTGATCTGATCCTGCTCGACTGGATGCTCCCAAAAATCAGCGGTATTGATTACGCGCATCGTCTGCGGCGCGAAAAACTCACGCAGGATATCCCCGTTATCATGCTGACCGCCCGCACGGAAGAGGAAGACAAGGTGAAGGGGCTCGACAGCGGTGTGGATGATTACATCACCAAACCCTTTTCCACACGCGAACTGCTCTCGCGGATTCGGGCACTGTTGCGCCGCACCACGCCCCACGCCGTCGATTCGCCGGTGGAGATAAAAGGACTATGGCTGGATCCGTCCACGCATCGAGTCAGGGCGCAGGGGCGTGATCTGGAACTGGGTCCGACGGAATTCCGCCTGCTGCGCTTTTTCATGACGCATCCCGAGAGAGTGCACACACGCGAACACTTGCTCGATGGCGTATGGGGCAATACCGTCTATGTGGAAGAACGCACCGTGGATGTACATATACGACGCCTGCGCAAGATTCTTACACCGACCGGCCATGCCAGCCTGATCCAGACGGTGCGTGGGTCCGGTTACCGGCTGTCTACGGAGAAATAAACCATGCATCCCGGCCTGTGGCGCGAAATCTGGATTCTGGCTGGCATCGCTGTCACAAGCCTTTTTATCGGCGCGCTGATCGGGCGCCCTTTCCTGGTCGCTGCCATCGGTTTCGGTCTCTACATCGCCTGGACGCTGCGTTACCTGCGCAGCCTGCATCGCTGGCTGCTCGATCGTCGTGACAGCGAATTTCCGGATGCCGGCGGTTTGTGGGGCGAAGTATTCGACGAGATCCGCAAGCTCGTCAAACTAACATCACGCCGGCAGGATCACCTGAGCAGCATGCTCACGCGATTTCAGAAAGCCGCCTCGGCCATGCCGGATGCCGTGATCGTGCTTTCGCATCAGGGGGACATCGAGTGGGCCAATACGTCGGCCGCCACCCTGCTCGGCGTGCGCTACCCGCGCGACGCCGGCATGCGTCTGATCAATCTGCTGCGCGATCCTGAATTCGCGCAGTATCTGGAGCGCGGCGATTACACCGAATTGCTCGAAATCTTTTCGCCCGAGAACAGCGATATCCATGTCTCCATCCAGGTCACCCCCTTCGGCAGCAGCCAGAAACTGGTGGTCGGACGCGATGTCACGCACCTCGCGCGCCTTGAGCAGATGCGCCGGCATTTCGTCGCCAACGTTTCGCACGAATTGCGCACGCCGCTGACCGTGCTCGGCGGTTATGTCGAAACGCTGCGGCAAATAGACAAGATAAACATTACCGATTTGAGAAAACACCTCGACACCATGCGCGAGCAATCGGAACGCATGCAGCGCCTGGTGAACGATCTTCTGACCCTGTCGCGGCTGGAAACCTCCGCGCCGCGCACCCGGGATGAATCCGTGGACGTCGCCGAGCTGCTCGAAGGCCTGAAGGTGCAGGCCCAGATTTTGAGCGGCGAACAACAGCATGCAATCACGCTGGAGGCGGACCGGTCGCTGCGTCTGCTCGGGAGCCGCGAGGAATTGCTCAGCGCGTTTTCCAATTTGACCAATAATGCCGTGCGCTACACTCCGGCCAAGGGCGCGATCCAACTGGCTTGGCGCACAACCGGTGCTGGCGCCGAGTTCGCCGTGACCGATACCGGCGAGGGCATTGAGCTAATGCACATCCCGCATCTGACGGAACGTTTTTACCGCGTCGACACGGCTCGTTCACGCGCCTCGGGCGGCACCGGTCTCGGACTTTCAATCGTCAAGCATGTGCTGCTGCGTCACGACGCCAGCCTGGAAATTGAAAGCGATGTCGGCCACGGCAGCACTTTTCGCTGCGTGTTTCCGGCTTCACGCGTGGCGGGCTCATAGCGACACGATCCATCTATTCGATGGCCGGGCAGCCTGTTCCGCAGCTGATTTTCGCCCTCCGGTTAATGCAAGGTGGCGCAATCGCTTGAATATGACGCCGTGACTGGCTTATGCGGTTGTCATACAACTGTCACACAACGAGGGCATCATGCGCCCCGACTAATCGCAAAATCAATTTATTCTCACGGAGAAATATAACGATGTTATTATCATCTCGCTCACTGAAACAGGCCGCCCTCGCTGGCGCCGTCGCGTTTGGCCTGACTATCTCTTGCACGTACGCTGCCCAGACGCTCAATGGCGCCGGCGCGACCTTCCCCTACCCCATCTACGCCAAGTGGGCCGAGGCCTACAAAACCAAAACCGGCATCGGCATGAATTACCAGTCCATCGGCTCGGGCGGCGGTATCAAGCAGATCAAGTCCAGGACCGTCGATTTTGGCGCCTCTGACATGCCGCTTCCGGTCGAGGAACTGAATGAGAGCGGACTCACCCAGTTTCCCATGGTCATGGGCGGCGTGGTGCCGGTGGTGAACCTGCCCGGGATCAAGTCCGGCGAATTGAAGCTCACCGGCACTGTGGTAGCTGACATTTATCTCGGCAAAATCACCGAGTGGAACGACTCCGCCATTGCCAAGCTCAATCCGGGCATGAACCTGCCCAAACAGAAAATAATTGCTGTGTCGCGCGCCGACGGTTCGGGCACGACCTTTATCTTCACGCATTACCTGTCCAACGTCAGCCCCGAATTCAAGAAGGGGATCGGCAATAACACCTCCGTATCCTGGCCCAGCGGCGTGGGCGGCAAGGGCAACGAGGGCGTGGCCTCCTACGTGCAGCGTCTCAGGGGTGCCATCGGCTACGTGGAATACGCCTACGCCTTGCAGAACAAGATGATCGCCGCCCAATTGCAGAACCAGGCCGGCAAGTTCGTTAAGCCGGACAGCGAGTCGTTTCAGGCTGCGGCGGCAAACGCCGACTGGGCCAAGGCACCAGGATTCAACCTGATGCTGACCGATCAGCCCGGCGAGAAGAGTTGGCCAATCACCGGCGCGACCTTCATCCTGGTTTACAAGAAACAGGACAAACCCGAGACCGCGCGGGAAGTGTTCAAGTTCTTCGACTGGGCATATCGACACGGCGACAAGCTGGCCGAAGCGCTCGACTACGTACCCATACCGGCAAGCGTGGTGAAGCTGGTACAGGAAGCATGGAAAAATGAGATCAAGGACGGCAGCGGCAAACCTGTATGGACCGATGCCATGGTCAAGAAGTAATATTCCTCGACCATAAAAGGGTTGCAGGCAGCGGGGTCCTTCGGGTCCCCGCTTTTCATTCTTACGAAACCAAAATGAACGGCGACCAGTCACCCATTTCCGACACCACCATCCGACGGCTGCGCATCATGGACCGCTCGTTCCAGGCCCTGACCACCGGCTCGGCCTGGTTGGTGCTGGTCATCCTGGCCGGCATCATCGTTTCGCTGTTTGTCGGGGGCTGGCAGGCCCTAACCGAGTTTGGACCTGCGTTTCTCGTCACCGACGACTGGAACCCGGTAACCGAAAAATTTGGTGCCCTGGTCCCCATTTACGGCACGCTGGTCAGCTCACTGATCGCGCTGATTATCGCCGTGCCGATCAGCTTCGGGATCGCTTTATTTCTCACGGAAGTGTCCCCGCATTGGTTGCGCCGTCCCATCGGCACGGCCGTGGAACTGCTGGCCGCCATCCCCAGCATTATTTACGGCATGTGGGGTCTGTTCGTGTTCGCGCCCGTGCTATCGGAACATGTGCAACCGTGGTTGCAGGAAACGTTCGGCGACACGCCTTGGATCGGCGCGTTGTTCCAGGGGGCGCCGCTCGGCATCGGCATGCTGCCGGCGGGATTCATTCTCGGGATCATGATCATCCCCTTCATTACCGCGCTGATGCGCGACGTATTCGCCACCACACCCAAGTTTCTCAAGGAGTCGGCCTACGCCATGGGTGCAACGCACTGGGAGGTCGTGTGGAACGTGGTGCTGCCGTACACGCGCGTGGGCGCGGTCGGCGGTATTTTTCTCGGGCTCGGCCGTGCACTCGGCGAGACCATGGCCGTGACCTTCGTCATCGGCAATACCCACCGCTTCAGCCCCTCGCTGTTCGAGCCGGGCAATTCCATTGCCTCAACGCTGGCTAATGAATTCACCGAAGCCGTGGGCGACATGCATACCTCATCGCTGATAGCGCTGGGGCTGGTGCTGTTCGTGATTACTTTTATCGTGCTGACGTTCGCCAAGCTCCTGCTGCTCGGGCTTGAGCGGCGTGAAAGCGTGAAAAGTTAGGAAACTGAAAAATGGATTTTCGCTATTTGCGGCGACGTACCGTCAACATCGTTAACCTCTCCGGTTCGGTGCTGGCGACCGTCTTCGGTCTGTTCTGGTTGTTCTGGATCATCTGGACCACCCTCAGTTACGGCGTCACGGCGATCGATTGGAATCTTTTCCGGCTGGACACCCCCGCGCCCGGCGGCACCGGCGGACTGGCCAATGCCATCGTCGGCAGCCTGATCATGGTGGGGCTGGCCACGGCCATTGGCACACCGGTCGGTATTCTCGCGGGTACTTATCTGGCGGAGTATGGAGGCCGTTCGTTCGTGGCCGGCACCATTCGCTTCCTCAACGACATTCTGCTGTCCGCGCCCTCTATCATCATCGGACTCTTCATTTATGAGCTGGTGGTCATACGCATGGGTCATTTCTCCGCGCTGGCCGGGGCGCTGGCGCTCGCCATTATTATGTTGCCGGTCGTGATTCGCACCACGGAAGAAATGCTCAAGCTGGTGCCGAACCCGCTGCGCGAGGCCGCGCTCGCCCTCGGGGCGCCGCGCTGGAAAATGATCACACTGGTGGCCTACCGCGCCGCGCTGTCCGGCATACTCACCGGGGTACTGCTGGCGATCGCGCGCATCGCCGGTGAAACCGCGCCGCTGCTGTTCACGGCGCTCAACAACCAGTTTTGGAGCACCGACCTGATGCAACCCATGGCCAACCTGCCGGTGGTGATTTTCCAGTTCGCCATGAGCCCGTACAAGGAATGGCACACGCTGGCGTGGGCCGGGGCATTACTCATCACCCTGAGCGTACTGGCCTTGAGCATCGTGGCCCGCACCCTGTCGCGCAAGGCGCGGATGGAGAATTGATGACGACCGACAACTCCATCAAGATCCAGGTGCGCGACCTGAACTTCTATTACGGAAAGTTCCAGGCGCTGAAAAACGTCACCCTGGACATCGCCACCAACAAGGTGACCGCGTTCATCGGTCCCTCGGGTTGCGGCAAGTCCACGCTGCTGCGCGCGATCAACCGCATGTACGAGTTGTATCCCGGCCAGCGTGCCACCGGTGAAGTCCTGCTGGATGAAAAGGATATCCTGTCGAAGGGCACCGACCTGTTCCGGCTGCGCGCGCGCATCGGCATGGTGTTCCAGAAACCGACTCCGTTCCCCATGTCCATTTATGAAAACATCGCCTTCGGCGTGCGCCTGTATGAGAAGCTTTCGCGAACCGAGATGGACGATCGGGTGGAATGGGCGCTGCAGCAGGCGGCGCTGTGGGGCGAGGTCAAGGACAAGCTGCGTCAGAGCGGCATGAGCCTCTCGGGCGGCCAGCAGCAG
>JANLIC010000300.1 GCA_024654125.1 Sulfuricaulis sp.
GCCCAGGCACCGGAGGACAGGAATCCAATGAAGGTCGTCCAATTACAAGCAGAAAACCCGGTTGTCATCGAGGAGCGCGCCAGGGATGGTTCGTCTACGGACCTAAGGACGGAAATCCCCATTCAGCCCGCCTCCCGCGACATTTGGGACAAAAAATACCGCCTGAAAAGCAAGACCGGCGAGGTCCTCGACCAGGATATCGCCGGGACCTACGCGCGCGTGGCGCGGGCGCTGGCCGACGTCGAGGAAACCGCGGAAAAACGCGAGGAATGGTTCGAGCGCTTCTTCTGGGCCCTGCAAAACGGGGCGATTCCGGCCGGGCGCATCATTTCCAACGCCGGCGCCCTCGAGCATAAACCCGCCACCAGCACCATTAATTGCACGGTTTCCCGGGCGGTCCCGGACTCCATGGACGGCATCCTGTCTTCCGTGCATGAGGCCGGACTGACGCTGAAGGCGGGCTGTGTCGCCCCCGGCACCTGGGTCGTCACCGAGCGCGGCTTGGTCACCGCCGATCAGGCGGTCGCCGAGCGTCATGGGCAAATCCTGTGCTACGACCGCGACGCCGGGCGGTTTGAGATGCGCAGCATATTGCGGCACCTCACCACGCAGGTACCGCGCGCGGAGAATATCGAGATTGTCTCGAACGGTACCGCACTCAAGACCTCGATCAAACACCCGGTCCTGGTCTATCGGCATGGCGCGCTGATTTACACACGGGCCGACGATGTCCGCGCCGACGACGCCCTGGTGCATCACTGTTTTGCGTGGAGCGCCGAACCGGCGCGCGCGCTTGAGGCGTGGTTCGCCGGCGCACACCTGGGCGACGGCAGCGCTTATCCCAAGGCCATGGCCTATAAACCCTCGCGCCAAGCATGGGCCGCGCGCGCCCAAGTCTATGGTAAACGGCTGGTCTTTAAAATCCGCGCCGCCGAGCGCGAGGTGGTGCAACGCTACGCGGCATTTTTCCAATCCTTCTGCGGCGCCCAGGCCAAGATCGTCGCCACAGCCACCGCCAACGGCACGCCGGTATGGGACTACACCGTCGCGAGCTTCGAGGCCACCCACGCCGCCGGGCTCATTGACCATCAGACCGGCGCCAAGTCCGCCACGCTGCGGGTGCCGGCCTGGATCAAGACCCACCCCGAGAAATATTTGCTCCCGTTCCTGGCCGGGCTCATCGACACCGACGGCACGGTCAGCAGAGAAACCGGCAGCGCCGGCATCGCCATGCAAAACCCAGACTTCGCCGAGGAGCTTAAAAGCCTACTCGCCCTGTTCGGCGTCCACGCTGCGATCACACTGCGTACGCCGCGCCCGCATGTTTACCACGGTCATTTTATCAACGACCACGGCGGCGCCGTGCTCAAGATCAGCGACTCGGACTTTCTTGCCAAGGTCGCGGAACACATGGCCGACAGCGGCAAGCGCGGACGCATTCTCGAATGCGCCACGCAGTCGGGCCAGTACGACACCTATGCATTGCCGCAGACCCTCCATGCGGCGCTGGAGCAGGAGCTCCCCGGACTCGACCACGTGGAGCGCCAGAGACTGGGCTTCTACCACGGTTACCATCGGGGGCGCGCGGTCAGCCGCATTTGGCTCGATCGTTGGGAGACGCGTTTTCCGCATCTTCGCGCCCTTATCGGCTTTGCCCGCACGTTGCGTCCGGTGGAGACTATTCGCCGCGACCTCGATCTACCGGAAACTTTCTACGACTTTACCGTTGAGAAGCACAACAACTATCTGGCCGGCAACAACGGTCTGGTCACGATTCATAACTGTGGAATTGGTTACGAGTTCTCTACCCTCCGCCCCAAAGGGGCGTTTGTGAGCGGGGCCGGGGCTTATACCTCCGGCCCCCTCTCTTTTATGGATATTTTCGATGCCATGTG
>JANLIC010000330.1 GCA_024654125.1 Sulfuricaulis sp.
GACGTCAAACTCAAGGTCGGCGACAAGATCAAACAAGGTTCGTTGATCCTGCTGCTGGAAACGGCGCAAGCCCCCGAGGCTCCCGCGGCACCGGTCCCACCCGTGCCCTCACCCTCATCGGTTCCCGCCGGGGTGCGCGAAAATCACGCGCACCCGCTCGAGGGCGTGGATGTCCATCGGACATCCACGACACCACCCTCTCTCCTCCCGCAAGCGGGAGAGGGAGGCGAGCCGGCGCGCGCCACGGGGCGCGCGGCTTCTAATTACCCGCCAGCTCCCGAACCGGAGATGCGCGCCGCCGCCGGATTCGCCACCGATTTACCACCGCCGCCCGGACAGGGTGAGGAAATGAACGCACCCCCGCCGGTGGTGTTGATGCCCGGGCCCGCGGAAATGGTCGCGACCGTGATCGGTGGTTCACGTTCGCATGCGAGTCCGTCCGTGCGCCGGTTTGCACGCGAACTGGGTGTTGATGTCGCCAAGGTCCGGGGCACGGGTCCGAAGGGGCGCATCACCCAGGAAGACGTGCAGGGTTTCGTCAAGGCGGTGATGGGCGGCGCACGTCCGGCCGGCGGTGGACTCGACATCATTCCCTGGCCGAAGGTCGATTTCAACAAGTTCGGTTCGATCGAGGCCCGCGCGCTCACGCGCATCAAGAAGATCGCGGGCGCGAACCTCGCGCGCAACTGGGTGATGATCCCGCACGTCACGCAGTTTGATGAGGCGGACATTACCGAGCTCGAACGTTACCGCGTGGCGCTCAACAAGGCACATGAGAAGGACGGCATCAAGGTGACCGTGCTCGCGTTTCTCATCAAGGCCGCGGTGGAGGCGCTCAAGAAGTTTCCCGATTTCAACAGCTCGCTCGACGGCGAAAGCCTGATGATCAAGCATTACTACCATATCGGTTTTGCCGCCGACACGCCGAACGGCCTCATGGTGCCGGTGATCCGCAACGCCGATCAGAAATCCGTGCTTGAGCTGGCGCGCGAGGCGGCCGAGCTCGCCAGGAAAGCACGCGAGGGCAAGCTCCAGCTTGCGGAGATGCAGGGCGGCTGTTTCTCGATCTCAAGCCTCGGCGGGATCGGCGGCACGCTGTTCACGCCGATCATCAATGCGCCGGAAGTGGCCATTCTCGGCGTCTCGCGCGCCGACATGAAACAGAAATGGGACGGCAAGCGCTTCGCGCCGCGGCTCATGCTGCCGTTGTCACTGTCCTACGATCATCGCGTCATTGACGGCGCCTCGGGTGCGCGATTCACCACTTTCTTCGCTCAGACACTGGCGTCGCTGACGCAGGCGGTGAAGGGCGCAGCGCCGAAACGCGGCAGGAAGGCGGCGAAGCCGCGCAAGACCGCCAGGAAGACGGCGAAAAAGACATCGAAGAAACGCTAACTGACCAGGCCACCGCGTGGTGGCGATGGATGCCATGCCTAATATTATGGAAGTCAAAATCCCCGACATCGGCGACTTCGACGAAGTCACCGTCATCGAGATCATGGTCAAACCCGGCGATACC
>JANLIC010000009.1 GCA_024654125.1 Sulfuricaulis sp.
AATATCCGTACCGTCATCATCCACCACTTCCTCAATAGAGCAGGAAAACAAAAAGGTATGATATATCATACCAGCGCGCAGAAATATACTGATGCGGAAATCGAGAAGATACTTGTGCGGGCGTTGCCGAAAGGGAAGTTCCCACTTCGCCAAGGCTCCGCGGGGCAAGCGCGGGAATGGTACAGCGCGCTTATGGATTACGGTGCATTTTTGAAAAAGTCCGGAATTTCGCACAACGCAAAAAGCAGTACCTACACGAAGCAATCGAAATTCGCCGGTTCGCTACGCGAAGCGCGCGGCGCCGTTCTGCGCGAGCTGACGAAAGGCCTACAGAAAGAAACACGGCTGGTGGGGCTTCTTGGAGATAACAGGATTGAGCAGGTACGCACTGCTCTTGCGGCACTCGCGGCCGAAAAGATGGTTGTAAAGAAGCGCGGCAGTTTCGCTCTGTCCGATTAGTACGTCGTCCCGACTGCGTTGGCGCCGTCGTCTACCACTTTCTTTCCCGGGTGGAAGTCCTTGATGAGGAGTGTCGTGCCCATACCGGCGATGGCGATGAAGCCTCCCGTGATGAAGAAGAGCGACTGGTAGCTACCGACCAAGAGGATGATGCTACCGACGACGGGTGCGATGATGTCCGAGAGCGGCCAGATGCCGCGGAACACACTCACCGAGCTCAAATCCTTTTCCGATACGCGCCGGAAGAAATGCCCCTCAGTCATGCTCTCGATGAGCGCCGCGCCCGCGCGCGAGGCGACCAGTACAGCGAGGATGACGATGATCGGCGTGGAGGAGGTAAACAGGCCAATCGCCGCGAGCGAAGAACCCGCGATGAGAAATCCGGCGAACATCATCTCTTTGTCGCCGATAAGTTTGTCGGCGAGGACACCAGCAGGGTATTCAATGAGGACGTACGGCACGAGCATGACGGCGAACATCCAGCCGAGTTCGCTCCAAGGGATGCCGAGTGCTTCGTGGAGATATATTGGCGTGTAGAACGGTGCCCACACGAAGAAAAGATAGAGGAGAAGGTGGCCGAAGGTGACGGCAGCGAGGTCGCGGTCGCGCATGATGCGGCGGAGCGTCTCGCCGAGGCTCGCAAGCTGTGGCGGGCGTCCGGCAGGCAGTTTCGGCCCCGCGAAGAGGAGGATGAACGGCACAATTGCGGCGGCGGCGGCGAGAAAGACGCCAACGTAGGACTCGTTCGGCGCGAGCAGGGCGCCGATGAGGAGTGGCGCGGCGAGCGAGGCGACGTTCCATGCGGTGATGAAGAGCGTCCGCACTCGTCCGGTCGTGCCTTCTTCGGCGACGGTCGCTTCAAGGAGGATGTCCAGCTCATAGGCGAGGAAGGGCTGAAGGGAGAAGGCGACCGCGGCGAAGATGGCTCCTGCAACGGCTCCCGGCGCCGCCGAAAGGACGAAGAGTGCGAGGAGTTCAGCGAGTGCGAAGACGATAGCGAGCTGTTGGGCGCCGTAGCGCGCGACAAGTCGTGGGAGAAGTGGGAAGACGAAGCATGAAAGCAGGGCGCCGGCGGCGATGACCATGCCCGCCGCTGCCGCGGACATGAACGTGGAGAGGTACGGGATCATCATGTAGGTGATGATCGTGGAGAAAAGGGCGAAGAAGAAATTGCCGAGGGAGATGACGACTCGCGGGCGCATTGTCTTCCGAATATAGCACAACCCCCGCGGCGCGAAGCGCCGCGGGGTCGTGTGTTCAACACCTGGTGTTGAACAAATTACATCCCGATAAGGACGGGGATAACCATCGGTGCTTTATTGGTGCGCGCGAAGAGGAATCCTGCCATCACGTCGGTGAGATTATTTTTCACGTAATCGAGGTCGATGGGATTCATATTGCGCGTAGAATCTTCTATCGTCTTCTTAATGAGGATGCGCCCCTCATTCAGAAGGTTCTGCGATTCGCGCAGGTAGACGAAGCCGCGACTGATGATGTCAGGCGACTTGCGCAGTTTGCCAGTCTTGAGGTTCACGCTTGCGATGATGACGAACATGCCGTCCTTGGCGAGCGACTGTCGGTCGCGAATGACCACTTCCTGGATGTCGCCAATGTTGAAACCGTCGACGACCATCTGCGTGGAGGGCACCTTTTGTTTGTGCACGATCATCCGCTCGCCATCCTCGATATCGATGACTGTGCCGTTGTCGGCGATAATTATGTTCGCGCGCGGGAATCCTGATTGTTCAACTGCCTTCGCGTGGCAGGTGGTCATAGAGCGATACCCATAGGCGGGCATGAAGAACTTCGGGTGGATCTGCTTGTTGATCCAGACGAGTTCGCCGGTATTACCGTGGCCGGTCGAGTGCACATCCGAGGATCGATAGTGAATCAGCGTCACATTGTGACGATAGAGGTTGTCCTTCAGCTTCTGCACAGAGATCTCATTGCCTGGGATGACAGAGGAGGAGAGCACGATAGTATCGCGCTCGGTAAGCGTGATGTATTTATGCTGTTTCGTCGCGATGCGCATCATGGCGGCGAATTCCTCTCCCTGGGCCCCAGTTGAAAGGATGACAATCTTGTCCGGCGGATAATTGCCAATATCCTGCGCTAGGATGAAAGAATCCTTGTTTACCTTTACAATACCGGCTTTCTCGGCGCTTTCCAGATAGTTACGTATAGAGCGGCCCTCGGTGACAATTTTTTTACCGCATTTCTCTGCAGTCTCCATGATGTGAAGCATACGTTCAACCTGCGACGCGAAGGTGCCGATGATAAGGCGGCCGGAGACGGTCTTGATGATGTCTTCTAGGGTCTGGATAACGCGTTTCTCGGGAATCGAGAAGCCGTCCCTCTCGGCGTTGGTAGAATCAGCGATGAGGAAGATATTTTTATCCTTGCTGAGCTCACCCCAGGTCTTCTGTTCGCGTTCGCTCGGTATGCCATCGTCATGATCAAGCTTCAAATCTCCAGAGACGACGACATTGCCCTGGGGAGTCTCCACAGAGACGCCCATAGAATCGGGAATGGAGTGGGTGACGGGGAAGAATTTTACGCGCGTGCTCCCGATAACCACTGATTGGCCGACTTCAACAATATGTATTTCTGATTTCGGCACGTCTGGATATTCCTCTTGGCGCTTCTGAATCAAAATTGAGGTGAAATTTTGCGTGTAGATTGGCGGACAGCCGAAGCGAGGAAGCGTGAATGGTATGCCACCCGTGTGGTCCAGGTGGCCGTGCGTGATGATGACCCCCTTCACGCGCGCGGCATTCTTTTCAAGGTACTTGGTGTTGGGGAGGATGTAATCGACGCCCGGAGACGTGTCCTCGGAGACGAACTGGAAGCCAGCGTCAAAGACGAGGATGTCGCCGGTGGCGCCGACTTCAATGGCGGTCATATTGCGGCCGACTTCTTCTACGCCGCCAAGCGGGATGATGCGGACACTGGTCGGCCCGACCGGCTCGGGGAAGTAGTCGGCGGTACGGTTCACGCGTGTCGGATTGGATGATGGCCGACGAAGTATTCTCTGAATACGGCGTGAAGCGCCCCCGGGGCGTGCGGCCCCGCCGCGTCCTCCGGAGCGACTCGGTGGGCGGTTGTCGCCTGACTGCGAGCGTCCTCGCTCAGGCAGGTGTTCAAATCGCCGTGGCGGGCGAGTGGAACTTGGTCGTGCATCGTGAGAAGGATTCGGTCGTGTTTCCGGAGAGCGTCCCGGGGCCGGGGCCGGCGCTGGTGCTGATGTTGGATTCATAACAGAAATAGTTAGTAGGTTGTAGTTGGTAGTAAGTAGTAATTCAAGATTTCTGAGTGGAGCGAGCAGTGAGCAGCGGGCAATGTATTCAGACTACATTCTACCCACTACTTTCTACTAACTAGAAAAGGCCACACGGAATCGGTCGAGCGATACCACGACGC
>JANLIC010000289.1 GCA_024654125.1 Sulfuricaulis sp.
TCGCGACCATGCGCGACGTCCCGGAGTTCATCGGCAAGGCGCGCGAAATTTACGGCTACAAGCATTTCGTCAACGACGCCGGCGGCAGCCTGTGCGAGCTCGACGATCCGGCCACCATCAAGGTGCTGGCCGACCACACGCTGATCCTGTACATCCGCGCGACCGAAAAAGACGAGCAGGAGCTGATCCACCGCGCCGAGGAAGATCCGAAGCCGCTCTACTACCGCGAGGCGTTCCTCGACGAGCAGCTGGAAATCTATCTGCGCGAGAAAAAATTATCCTACGTGGCGCAAATCGATCCGGACGATTTCGTGCGCTGGATGTTCCCGCGCCTGTTCCATTCGCGCGTGCCACGCTACCAGGCCATCGCCGACCAGCATGGCTACACCGTCAGCACCGACGAACTCAAGGAAGTGCGCGACGAGGCCGGCTTCCTGCGCCTGGTGGAAAAAGTCCTCGAGAAACAGTCCTAGGTAGCGCCATGCCGCTGGTCGCCAATTCCAAGTTGCCGACATTCGAACGCCTCCGGCAGGATGGCGAAAATGTTCTGCCGGGCGATTTCGCGCTGCAACAGGATATCCGCGAACTGCACATCGGGCTGCTCAACATGATGCCGGACGCGGCGCTGGCCGCGACCGAGCGCCAGTTCTTCCGGCTGGTGGGCGAGTCGAACCAGATCGCGCAGTTCTACATGCACCCGTTCACGCTGAAGGAGCTGAAGCGCAGCACCGAGGCCGAGACCTATGTCGGCCAATACTACGAAAGCTTCGACCAGATCAGGGAACAAGGACTGGACGCGCTCATCATCACCGGCGCCAACGTGACTCAACCGGACCTGGCGCTCGAGCCCTTCTGGAAACCGCTCAACAAGGTCATCGACTGGGCCCACGAGAACGTCACGTCTACGCTGTGCTCATGCCTGGCGACGCACGCGGTGCTGCAATTCCGCTATGGCAAGAAACGCCGGCATCTCGGATACAAGCGCTGGGGGGTTTATACCCACTCCGTGATGGACCGCCGGCATCCGCTTGTGTCCGACGTCAACACGCGCTTCGACGTGCCGCATTCGCGCTTCAACCAGATCGATCGCACCCAGTTCGAGGACGCGGGG
>JANLIC010000026.1 GCA_024654125.1 Sulfuricaulis sp.
CCCCACTCGAAGGTCGCCGGGACCGCTGAGGCGGTGACCCCGTCCGTCGAGACACCGATCTCGTGCACCTTGATGTTGAAACTGGTCGGCGTGACCAGCTTGAGCAGCGTCTTGGCGCCGGGGGTAGCGGCGAAAACAGTGTTCCTTGTACAGTACACGGCATCCATTTTATGTGTCTCCTAAATGAGCAAGCCAATTGCAGTTGTGACATAGTAAACGGTAATCCTGTGACCCTGCTTCAATGTCCTTTTCTAAATCACGGAGAAGTTGCGTTCCATTCCTGTTCTTTCGATGTAGACGCCCACCCCCATTGACATGATCGATGGCAAGAACTCGCATATCTCTGATGTGACAGTTAGAGCAGTTCGCTCCTAGCAACGCGATCACTTTTTCACGGTGTCGCGCGTAAAGAGCATTTGCCCATGCTCGGCACCTGGCGCGATAACAGGGACGACAAATCCAGCGTCGCCCATAGAGACCACGAGAAGAAGGGGCCACGCTCGAAAAATCTTTAAGCAGCTTACGTTCGCCACAGTCTTTGCAGATACGGGATACGGCATCTCAGACCAGACCAATCGCATTGGACGCACTTAGCTTTTGGCGATGCTCAAGCGACATTGTATTTCGCATCACTGCATCCATGTGTCTCTCCTCTCTCTAGTAACTGGCCGCGCGATGCACGGCCTGCTGAATCGTTTTGATGGGTGATGGCAGGACCGGCGCCGTCGCCACGCGCTGTATCCGTTTCGTTCCGCCCCACAGAGAAATCCCCGGCGGATGATCAATTCTTGTCGCCCCGGTAACCGTCCCGTGATTGTTGTTCCCTGACCAATCAGGTTCAGGCGACTGCACACCGAACAGGGGCCAGAAACCCAATAACCCCGGCAACATCCAAAATCCACGCCGGACCATTTCGATTTCCGCACCGCTTAAAGCACGGTTATAAATCAAAGCATTGGCTACACGGCCGTCCCAAAGTTGGACGGCCCCGCTCCGCCCACCTATCGTCGGTCCTACCGGGTCTTTGTCGAGAGTTCCAGACTGTGCCGTGGTCGCTGTATTAACGCCATCGACCCATAACCGCACGTTGCTCCCATCATAGGTGCCGACGAGATGATGCCAAGCCCCGGTTGAAAAGCCCGTCCCGCTTTGCGCGTTAATCTGTGAGTTGCCGATAAAGGGGGCAAATCTAAAAGTACTGGCGGCACTGCCGATTCCGAGATTCCAACAACGGTTGGTGCTGGAATCATCCCGGCCAAAAGCCACGCTGAAGGTAACGTCTACATCGGTCCAAGCCCAGAAAGCAATGGTAATGTTGTCTACGTCATAGACCGCGTTGTTAGCAATGTCGATTAAATCGCTGGTGCCATTAAAATCCCGCGCCATGGCTAGGTTGTTGTGTATTCAAAGTTCAGGCTGGTCAGTTCCACATCGTTCGAGTTTACCGTGTCGCTGGCGTTGTTGGCGTCGCGGCCGATGAAAATCACGACCTCATCGTTCGCGGCGATATTGGTCATGGTCAGCGGGATGGTGAATTCCGTGCCTTGGTTCGCCGTGGCCGGCATGGCGATGGCGGAACTTAAATCGGCCGCCAGAAAGACGTCATCGGTGCGGTTGCCGATGGACTCGGAAATGCCGGCCTTCATGATGACATTGCCGGGAGAAACGGCATTGACTCCGATCTGTCCGCGCAAAGTCCCGCCAGAGGCATAGTCTCCGGGCATCTTGAACTGAAACATCCAGTGTTCGTCGGTCGTCGGATCGAATAGCAATTTATGGCGCGTGACCTTCGGCGTGTTAGTCGTCTGAACGCCGGTGGAAACTTCGTAAGACAGCGCGGCGGTGTTGTTGCCCGTGCCCGAGCCGTCCGGGGCTACTCCTCCGGGAAAGAGATTTAAGTATCCGGTTGTCATGATTTAACTCTCCTATTCAAACGTCACCACCAACTGCGCCCGCGTGGCCGGGTCGTTGTAGCGGCCGATGGTCATGTCAGTTCACCGCCTCCAGCGCCCCCGACGTGGGCGGATTGGCGCGACACACGCCGGCGAGATCCACGGCCGCCAGGCCGGGACCGCACACGACGGGATCGATCGGCGGCGGATCCACCGGCGATTCGGACCCGCCGCCGCCGCCGCAGGAGCCGATGACGAACAGCACCGCGACCAGCAGCAACGTGGCGGCCAGCGTCAGGCGCCATTGAAACCGGCGCTCGTCGCGCGGCAACAACCGCGGGCCAAGCAACGGATCGGGCGGCGCGCGGCGCTCCGGCCGGTCGTGGATCATGCAAAATCAGCGTGTCAATTTCCAGCGCGCGCC
>JANLIC010000051.1 GCA_024654125.1 Sulfuricaulis sp.
TCCGTTCGCGATATACCAGAACCGATCGCTATGTTTCAGTCTGTCAGCAAGCGATTTGCTTAAACCCGCCAATTCAGCCGGGGGAGCGTCTTCCAGCCCGATCAGAATCAGCCGCGACGCGGCTCCCTCGCGCAGCTGGGAGACAAGAAATTTCTGCTGTGGTGTCGATGCTGCAGGCAGGAAACCGGACATGTCCGTCCGGACCTGGGTATAGGTGGCGATCAGAATCGCGCAGCCCGACAACACCGCCAACCACAGGGGCAGAATCAGTCGCTGCCTGGACTTCACGGCGATTCCGGCATGATTGACATGACAGACCGATCTCCATTCTTCTCGAGGATCTCAATGGTGCCGATTCGGGCTTCTGTGCCCTCAATCCGTATCGACGTGATGATCTCGCGCATCGCCTCGTCCAGGGGATCGAGATTCAGCTGCCAGTGCTCGCGCGAACCCTCCAGATTGATCGCGTAAAACCGGCGCAACGTCTCGGCATTTCCGGCCAGAGTGCCGCGCAATCCTTCAACGAAGGCCCACATGACGGGATATCGCTGCAATACAAACCGGCGGGCCGATCCCTTGGTAGGCTGCTCGATTACCAGCGTATCGTGGCTGACGAGGTAAAACTCTTCGTAAGGCTTGAGGACACGTTTCTCCAGTCTATCAGGGGCATGAAATTCAAGCAGACCGCTCGTGCTTAATGGTTCTTTCAGAATATGCAAGTATTTGCGCTCGGTGAAACGGGCACGCGCCGATCCGGCTTGTGAAAAGTCCAGCATAAGCCGGGAAAAGTCCCACTCCGCCGTATCGGACGCGGCATGCTGCGGTGCCGCGGCAAGAAACAGATTGACCAACAGCAGACACCATACACGCCGGGCAAACCATGGCAGGAAGCGGCTAGACGGGGCGTGGGGCATCCGTGTCCCAGTAATTGTAAAAGTTGAACCAGTTATAAGGCGCAAGCCGGCAAAAATACTCGAGGCGGTCGACGTACTTCTGGGTCCAGCTTGCCAAATCCTTTGCGCGATCTTGACGGCTGATCTCTATACATTCGGCCAAGAGCTCGAAATAAATGTCATAACGATT
>JANLIC010000052.1 GCA_024654125.1 Sulfuricaulis sp.
GCTGCTGTTTCCACCGAGATGAAAATATCGCGGCCGTGACTCGTTTACCGGCCAGTCGATGAGCGGCTGCATACCGCGGTCGCGATAACCGCTGCTGCGCGCCGCGTCGGCGAGAAACACCACCGGTGCCTCCAACCCTTTGGCGCCATGGATAGTCATCACGCGCACCCGCGGTTCACGGTTCCACGCCGGCTGTGACGGTGTTTTGTCGTCGCTGTCCGAGAGACCTTCGAGATAGGACAGGAAATGCGAGAGACTGGGATAGCGCCCGCTGTCTATGTCCAGCGCCACGTCGAGCAGGCGATTGAGGTTGGTTTCAATACGCGGTTTCAGGTGCGGCACGGCAGCGGCAAGATAGCGGCCTACCACGTTGCCTTCGCAATAAATCCGGTCGAGCAAATCGTGCACCGGCAGGCTCACGGCAAAGTTGCTCCAGCGCGGCAGCAACCTGCGTGCCCGGGCAAGCGCATTGTCCGGCGATTCATCCGGCGGCAGTCGCAGGAGTCGTTCATGCCAGGACCCCGGTGGGTTTTGCGCGAGACGCAGCAGATCGTCCTCGGAGGCGGCAAACAGCGGTGAGCGCAGTGCCGAGGCCAGCGCCAGATCGTTATAAGGTTCGATGAGGTGATGCAGCAGGTGCAGCAGGTCGCGCACCTCGAGCGATTGCCGAAAGGCTCCACGACCGGTTCCGATGTAGGGTATGCCGGCACGCCGCAGCGCGTCCTCGTAGAAACGCGCATGGGTGCGGTCGCGCAGCAGGATCATGACATCGTCCCCGGTCAGGCGGCGCACCGTGCTTCCGTCGGCCACGGGTGTCCCCAGCAGTTTCCGGATTTTCCCGGCGATCAGCTCGCCTTCCTGAAAATGTCGCATGTCTTCGTCTGTCTGCCGCGGCTGTTCCAGAGGATTTCGCCAGGCCTGGCCTGTCTTCCCCCCGGCCTCCCTCTGACGTCGGACAAGGGGTAACAGCTCGGCACGGCCCCACAGTTTTTTGTGATGGGTATCGTGTGGCTGAAATTTCTCAAGAAGATAGTCGTTTGCCATGTCCGACGGCACGTCACCGGGGCGGTGAAAGATCAGATTGACAAATTCGATCACGGCGGGCGAGGAGCGTCGGGAAAGATGCTGCGAAAGCGTCTGAGCTTGTGCGTGTTGCTGCAGCCAGTGATGCGCGGTTTGAAACAGTCGGGGATCGGCGCGGCGGAAACGGTACACCGACTGTTTTTCATCGCCGACAAGAAAAACACTGCGGTGCCGTTCCGGGTCCCCGGCCACCATCTCCTGCAGTAGCGGTAACAGCAGACGCCACTGGGTCGGGTTGGTATCCTGGAATTCGTCCACCAGCAGGTGATCGATGCGTTGATCCAGTTTGTACTGTACCCACTCGGCATGGCGGCTGCGATTTAGCAGGCGATAGGTTTTCCATTCCATGTCGGCAAAGTCCAGCAATCCGCGTTCCAGCTTCAACCGCTGGTACTCTTCAAGCAGGGCCATGCCACTGATATGCCAGGCGTGCGAAACCCGAAAGGTCCATTGGCGTTTATAGGTCGATAGCGCGGAGAGCAGCTTAGCCAGCAGATGCCGATGCAATGCCATCAATTCCGCCGTTCCCGTGGCCCCGAGTTTCTGTTCCAGGACCCGCGTTGATTTGATCTCGCGCGGTTCGCCGTCGCTTTTGATGAATACTTCCTTGATCCTTTCGAAGTAGCTGGCAGGGGGCTCCTGTTCTGACATGACGCGGGAAAGTAATTCTGTATATTTCAGATTGGTTGCCGTCGCATGACCGGTCAGCAACTCGTTGTATCGGGCCATCTGTTTGCGTATATCCGGATCTCGAAAGAAGTCAGCGTGCGGATCGGCATCATTCGTCAGATCGAGAAGTTCCCTGAGCTGTGCGGCGGCGAAGGCGGCCGGGTCCGGTTCGTTTTCGCTGTAGGCCCACCAGTCGCTGCGGTGCGCCAGAAATTCATTTAGTACGGCGCGTGTGCCAGGGACACCACCGCACGCTTTCAGAAGCAAATCCAGCGCCGCGGGCAGCCGGCCTTCCTGTTCGCGGAATGCCATCCTGTCGAGGGCGAGCCAGGCGGTTTCTTCCAGTTCCGCCGTGGTCTCAAGCAGCTCGAATCCCGGTGGGACTTCCGCTTCCAGCGGGAAACGTCGCAGTATTTCCTGGCAGAAGGCATGGAACGTGGTCGTGCGCAGGCCGTGTAATGCGCTCAGGTGCTTTTCATAGAGATGGCGCGCTGCCTCGCGGTTGGCCGAATCCGTCTTGGCGCCGATTTCTGTCAGCAGGCGGGGCAGGGTTTCCTCGTCACATCCGGCCAGGGCCAGCAGGCGCTCGGTGACGCGTTCGTGGATCTCGCTCGCGGCCTTGCGGGTGAAGGTGATGGCCAGGATCGCCCCCGGTTCGCTGCCCTCGAGCAGCAGGCGGATAATGCGGCTCGTCAGCAGCCAGGTCTTGCCGGTGCCGGCGGCCGCGTGGACCACGACGTTGTTCAGCGGCGATGTCGCCAGCGCTATATCGAGCATGACAGCGGGGTCCAGACAAACGGCCGAAATATGGTATATAACCATATGAAACTAAATGTAAAAACAGCACCCAGCCGTAAGTCTGATTTTGTTGCATCTTTCCCCGCCGGACCTATATTGTGAAGAGGAAGGGAAACAACATAGGGAAATAACGCAGCTGACGACAACGGAAGTAAGCAGGGAAGTAGCAAGGGATGCAAGGATGCATTCCGGAAGCAAGTGATCAGTGGAAATACCGGAGGCGGCCATGAATGGCCGCCTCTTTTTTTACGTGCACCTCTTTCTTCGCTGCGCATCCCGCTTCGCTCGAAAGACGGGGCTCGCCACGGATGGCGCGCCCGCTCAGCGGGGCAACCGCCCGTGGGGCGGTTGCCTTCCTCCGCTCCGCCCCTGAGGATCAACCCTTTCCGGGCCAATATCGCAATGCTCCGCCGCCCAAACGGCGTCCTCGGCTCCGCCACCGGTATTATCCTGTACCGCTCCTCGCTCTCGGCGATAGGGTATTGCCCGGTGCTTAAGGCACGGACGGTAGCGGTTCGGCCCACATTTCGCGGCGGCACAATCCCTCCATTTCGCATAACCGGCAGGTTTCCCTATCGCCCCACGCGGGCATGGCTGCTCCCGCATCGAGGCGGCGTTTGAGCAGCATCAATCGTTCCCGGACGGCGGTGCGCAGCAGGGCGAATGATTCTCCACTCAGAATCACTCTTTCCCTGACTTCTTCGTCGTCCAACATCAGAAACGCGGCCTGTGAAATTTTCTCCTCTTCAAGCAACAGCCCGTAAAATGGCAGTTGGATATATTCCCCCGTCTGGACTTGTTCATTCGTGGGGACAGCACCGGTCTTGTAATCAATGATGCCTAGGCCGTCCTGGCCACGATCGAGACGGTCAATTCTACCGGTCAGAGTGATATGCGTGTCGCCATCTTTATAACTGCGATCTTTTCTAATTTCAGTGTCCTCGACGCGCCATGTCGCGGCGCGGGTTATTTCCCAGTCCAGATAAGCCGGGATGCACTTTTCCCAGCGATGGAGCCAGCCACGCGACACAAAACGCCGGCGCAAGTCGCGCGCAAATACCTTGCCGGACATCTCGCGTAACAAGGTTTCGGCCTCGGAACGCGTCGAGTCATCCAGTGTTCCCCGCCATGGCCCCGGCAGGCCACGTACGCCGGAGTGGAACGCCTGCAGGATGCGATGGACATGGGTTCCATAATCCTTTTTTTCCATTTCCTCTCGTATTTCATCTTCGGGCGACAAACCAAGCCCCCGGGCACTGAAAAACTGATAGGGACAATTCATGAGACGTTGATAATCCGTCGCCGTGAACGCCGCCGGCAGCAGGGAAGCCGGCAAATGTGCCGCCGGGGGCGGGACTGGCAGCGGTAGCGGCGCCTCACGATTCACGATGACGGTATCGGCTTGCTGCACCAGCCAGTCCAGTTCGGGATCGTTCAGGGAATCGCGGTAGGCGAGTTCATGAAAAGCGTGGAGGCGTTCGATCCATGGGCTCGGCGCGAGCCGCTCACCCTCGGCTTCGCGGCGCAGGCTGACCATAACACGCGGCGCGGCCTCGAGCAGGCGCCGGAAATCCTCGAACAGGGCGGCATAACGACGCGCGAGCGAGGGCAGGCCCAGCTCGGTGCGCACGCTGTCATTGAAATACGGCGGTGCGCTGATTGCCCCCGGAAGATGTTCACGCACCGCCCCGGCGATGATCAGCGCATCGAACCGGTAAAGGCGTGATTCCGCAAAACTCATTAGTTCCACGCCGCGTCCTGACATGGGCGGGTGGAAACGCTGTTGTTCCATGCGTCGCCGCAGCCACTGATGAAAACCGGACCATGAGACACGCAAAGAGCTTTGCTGTGCCGCTGATAGCATTTCTTGGAGTACCGCCAGCAGTTCTTGACCGGCGGCATCGGCCGCAAACCCACGGGATAAACCCGCTTTTTCAAGGCTTATCCGGAGTGCCGTAAGGAATTCCTCGGCGGGCCGCACGCGTGCTTGTAATAAAGAGATTAATTCGGCAGCGGCGTCTCGCAGCCGGTCAAGCAACTGGGTTAGCGACTCGTGGATATTAACGAATTCGTCTTGCTTTTGGCCGCTGACGCGCTCAATACCGAAGCGATACTGATCGATGCCGGAAGTGATGTTATTGGCGCGGACCACGTCCTGCTCGAATACCGGCACCAGCCGATCAAGCCCCGGGCCGGAGATCTCCGGCTGCAGGAAGGGTGATTTCAATAAATCGAGCAGGGCGGAATGCGGGAAATCCCGCTCCACGCATTCGAGCCAGCGTGCCAGCGCCGTGGCGGCGCTGGTGGTCGACAGCGCCCAGCCGCCGGCATCCTGGAGCCCAATGTTGGCACGCTCCAGCAGGGCGCGTACGCGACGCGCAAGCTTGCGATCGTTGGTGACGATGCCGATGTCGCGCTGGCCCAGCGCCAGCCAGCGCCGTACCTGCACGTCGATGGCGCGCGCCTCGGATTCGGCGTCAGCCGCCAGGTGCAGGACCAGCCGGCCGCGCGCCGGGCTGACGGGGTTGGTGGCGGATTGTTTCAAGGCCCGTTGGCGAAGGTTTCCGTCTCCAGTGGAAAAGACGCGATCGAGAAAGCCGGCATACTCATCGCGTGAATCAATAACGCTTGTGGTCGCATGAACAGCATGCAACAAGCGTGTGACAGCATCGTCTGGTTCGTTCGTGTTCGATCCTTGCAGCACCAAGGTCAGGCACTCCCGATTCAGCAGTGCCTTGATCCAGTCGGTTTCATTGATCGTAAAATCCGCGAAACCGGCGAGATAGATTCGCGTACCGGATGGCAGATTCTCAAGGCTGCGCTGGAGGCCCTGCGTGTATCGCCGTGTCTGGTCCTCGAGCAGTTTGTCGTTCAGGCGCGCGCGCCACGCGCCCCACAGCGCCTGCACCATTTGTGCTTCGTCGCTGAAGGGTGAAACCTCATCCAGGTCCGCGCCACGGCGAACCAGTTGTCGCAGCAGCTCATGCGGATCTGTCGGCACCTCGGCGTTATGCAAAGTTAATTCATCGAACAGGGCGAGCAGACTGTCGGCCAGAGGCCAGTCGCCGTATTCGCGGCGCCATTGCGGGTAGTCCTCCAGCAGTTCCAGTATCAGCAGTTCGCGTGCCGTCCCGCTCAGCAGGCGTTTGTTGGCATCCGTGAATTGGCCAGCCCAAGACGTCGGCGTACCGGTGTAGGGAGGACGCAGAGCGGAATAACCCTGTGGCACCGCCTGATCCAGCAAGAGTTGGCGAAAGCGCTGGACCGCGCCGGTATGCGGGAGCAGGACAACGGCGCGGCTCAGGTCCGGGAGTTGTTGCTGGTACTGCGCGAGCAGCCGAGTGGCGAGATGGCGGAGCGGATCGTCTCCGCGGGGGACAAGTATGACCGGGGTGTCAGCGCTCAAGGTACTGGAGCTTGTCGGGCTTGTCTTCCCACTCGGCGGCGTCCGGCGGCCCGGGCTTTTTCTCGGTCAAAACCGGCCATTTCTTGGCCAACTCGGCGTTCAGGGGGGTAAATTTCTTCTGGTCTTCCGGCAAGTCATCTTCCGCGAAAATGGCGTTGACCGGACATTCGGGCACGCACAGGGTGCAATCGATGCATTCGTCGGGGTCTATGACCAGGAAATTGGGGCCTTCATGGAAGCAATCCACGGGACAGACCTCCACGCAATCCGTGTACTTGCAGCGGATGCAGCTTTCCGTGACCACGTACGTCATTGACACTCTCCAGAATTTTTCAAAGCGGGCCGAATAATACACGCGTGCGCCAATGCGGGGAATAACTGAAGTCACTGTTTATATTCGAAATAAATCGGCTAAAAGTGTGTGATTCCGCAACCGAGCCAAGTGTGGCGGCGGATCGGTGCACACGACATGTGCTATATAATCAGTTGATAGTATTCGGAAATAATTTGACGCCACGGATCCGGAGTCACGGTGACGAGTCTTTCCCTCACGCTGCCAAGCAAACGTGTTTCCGCCTGGATGGCCGAAACCGATCCCAAATACGCGCGCGCGTGGCTCGCGTCCCTGCCGCTTACCGACAGCGCCGAAACCGCGCGCGAAATCTACCAGGCGCTGTACACCCTCAATCGGGAGGCTCTGGACGTCGCACAGCGTTTTGAGCTGATGGAGTTGTACACCGCCCCGGTGGCTTCCGTCACTTCCGCGCTGGAATCCTATTTTACCCGCGCCGCGTTGCCGCTGACGCCCAAGAAACGTCAGCTGGCGGAGTTCATCCGGCAGCTGCATTTGGAAATGTCCTTCGGTTACAAGGCGTGTTTGCAGGAGCTGGAACGTAAGCGCCTACTCTGGGGAAAAAAATCGCTACGTTCGCAGGCGCTGGTGCGTGCCATGCATTATCTTGGCGAAGTCCTGCTGCATTCCTACCAGGTTTACATGCCAAATCCTGCCGGGGTGTGGCGGGAATTGCACGCCATTTACCAGCACGCCGTGGTAAATGGCTTGGCCGAAGAATTGGTAGAAACGGCCTTGCCCGTAACCTCCAAAACCACGCTCACGCACGAATACATCCGCGTGCTGCTGCTCGGACTGTGCAATCCCTACCAGTTGCCGCAGGGTGAATGCCGCCAGGTTCAGCACTTCCTGTTTCAGTGGGGCGACAAGGCTTTGATCCAGGAAAAGCCCGAGGTGGCGCAACCGGCGGGATACTTCCTGATCGATTCCGCGACCGATTCCCTGCCCGTGCCATTTCCGAGCGAGGCGGCGTTTCAACCGGGTCATGGTCTGCGTCTGCTCAATTCGATCGAACTGCTGCGCACGATTAATTTTTTCATCCAGCGCCTGCAACAGGGCGACAGCGCGCGCAAGCTGTCACTCGGCATTGAGGGCCTCGATTCCGTGTGCCTCGACATGCTGCAACGCATGGTACGGTCGTGGGGTCAACTGCCGCGTCGGCAGTTCTCGCGCATCCAGCGCAGCGGCCCGGTCTTCGTGTGCGCCGGAATTCCGGCCATGCATTTTTTCGCGAATGGGCAAGTACCGTTTACACCGCCCACCCGTGATGCCAAGCACGAGGCCGACGACCGCGTCATTCTCCCGTCGCATATTGAAGAGGAAATTAACCAGGAAGCGCGCGCGGAAGAGGAGGGGTTCATCGAGCTCGAAGAGCCGGTGAAAGCAGGACCGATGCTGCAAACGGTGCCGCGCGAAATTTCCGCCTCTTCCAGCGAAGGATTTCGTGTTGATCGCTGGCAGATCAAGGACGCCGCGCCCAAGGGCCTGCAGTTGGTGCGCTTTGGTACTTCGCACACCTACGTGCGCGTGGGCGATGCGGTCGGCATTCAGCAGATGGACGAGATTGGACGCTGGAGCGTCGGCGTGGTGCGCTGGATGAAAAGCCCCGAGTCCGGCAGCCTGGAAATGGGCGTGGAGCTGCTCGCCTCCGGCGCCAAACCGGTGCCTGTGGCACCGGTGCCGCACAGCGGTGCCGCCAAGTACCAGCCGGCGCTGCTGCTGCCAGCCATCGAAGCGCTGCGTCGCCCGGCGACGCTGTTGCTGGCGCGCGGGGTCTTCGCTTCCGGTTCGAATATTCTGTTGGCAGAGAATGCCAACGAAATTCGCACCGTGCGTCTGTTGGAACGGTTGGAATATTCCAATGTTTTCGAGCTGATGGTTTTTGCCGACGTCATTCCTGAGCATCGGGAATGATGTCACTGCCAGTGAACGTGTCATTAATCAGACTATCCTGGGTTCCGAATACTAGAGCCCTCTGATTTTGATCTCTCTCTTCGGCAGAACGTAATGGATTGAGAAAGTGGTTCACTTCTTGTCGGGCATTTCAATTATGACAACCAGAAAGATTTTGTCGCCAGTGTTATCGGTTCTGAAAAGAAACGCTATGTCGGCAGTAAGAATTACTCATTTGACTATTACGAAGGAAAACTAGTGACCAGCTATGGTAAATCAGATACGGACACATATTTCTGCAATGCCACTCCTACATCCATAACCTTGCCAGTCTGGTCAACCCTTGATCGCGTAGCCCCTGGTACTATGAATGCTTAGCGAAGATCCAGAACGAAAAAAGACGATAACTACGGAAATTGATTCTGTAGAAATGAGCTCTGAAAAGGGGCTTCATTTGATGTGGCCAATCGTGATGGTTCAACGTTCGTATGTGTCACAGCAGATTAACAACAGATTACTGAGCCCAGACTCGGTTGAATGTGCTGCGGCTGGTAAGCTTCTAACGTCGTAATCCCTCCGTCAGGTGCGGCTGAATGCGGCGCAGCATTTCAGCGTGGATTTTCGGGTTGCCGGCAATGATGTTTCCGCTCTCGAGGAATTCCTGCCCCCCGGCAAAATCGCTGACCAGCCCGCCGGCCTCCTGCACCAGCAGTGCCCCGGCCGCCATGTCCCAGGCATTCAGACCGATCTCCCAGAAACCCTCATAGCGCCCACAGGCGACATAGGCGAGATCGAGCGCGGCCGAGCCGGGACGGCGGATGCCGCTGGTGCTCAGCATGAATTCCTTCAGGGTGCCGACCCACGCATCCATATGTTGATGCGACCGGAACGGGAACCCGGCCCCGAGCAGGGCGTATTCCAGCTCGTGGATGCGGCTGACGCGCATGCGGCGGTCGTTCAGTTGCGCGCCGCTGCCGCGCGAGGCGGTGAAGAGTTCATTACGTGAGGGATCGAAAACCACGGCCTGATCGAGACGGTCCTTGTGCTTGAGCGCGATGGAAACGCCGAAGTGGGGAAAGCCGTGCAGGAAATTGGTGGTGCCGTCGAGCGGGTCGATGATCCATACAGAATCATCGCCGGACTGTGCGCCGGTTTCTTCCCCGAGAAAGCCGTGGTTAGGATAGGCGGCACTCAGAACACGGATGATTTCGTTTTCCGCCATCCGATCGACTTCGCTGACATAATCCTTGAGCCCCTTACTTTCGACCGTCAGGCGTTCCAGCCGGTCGGCATGGCGCATGATGATATTGCCCGCGTTGCGCGCGGCCTTGACCGCCATGTTGAGCATGGGATGCATAAGGTTTCCCGGATAATGTAAGAGAGCGAAGCAACGCCGATGTGGGCCGGCATTGTAATCGGCTGCGCCGCGGGTTGAAAGCGGATATCTGCGTGTAGAATAGAGCGCTGAAAAATATCATTGCATGGCGCTTTCCAACATCCGCATTGTTCTGGTCCATCCGACCCATCCGGGAAATGTCGGCGCGACCGCACGCGCCATGAAAAACATGTCACTGCGCCGCCTGTACCTGGTGACACCGGAAAAATTCCCGAGCCCGGAGGCCACTGACCGCGCCGCCGGGGCGGATGACGTGCTGGAAAAAGCGGTAATTTGTCCCTCGCTGGAGGAGGCGATCAAGGATTGTCATCTGGTGATTGGCACCACGGCGCGTTCGCGGCGAATCGAATGGCCGACCCTCGACCCGCCGGCGGGGGCGCGCCGGTTGGTGGAAGGGGCCGGGCAGGGGCCGGTGGCGCTATTGTTCGGCCAGGAGCGTACCGGCTTGCTCAATGAGGAGCTTGATCGGTGTCACTGCATGGTGACCATCCCGGCCGACAGCGAGTATTCCTCGCTGAATCTCGCGGGCGCGGTCCAGATCCTGGCCTATGAAATCTACCGGGCCAATCTAACAGGCTCAGCCTCCACTGAGACGGCAGAACCTCTGGGGTGTGCGGTGAGCCAAGAGGATATGCTGCGTTTCTACCAGCACCTGGAAGAGGTGCTGCAACAAATTGGATTCCTGGACCCGGCCAACCCACGGTTTTTGATGCGTCGGCTCATGCGGCTCTTCAACCGCGCCGGACTGGATGATAACGAGATGAACATATTGCGTGGCATACTAACGACCATTCAGAAGCGCCAGGGTAAATCTTGATTAAAATACTCAACAATATTTATAATATCTGAATCAGGACATTATCAGACATGTTTAAAAATCTGCGTGAATATCTGGAAAGCGTTTTCGAGCGCGATCCGGCGGCGCGATCGATGCTCGAGGTGCTCACGGCCTACCCGGGTGTCCACGCGCTCGTATTCCATCGAATGTCGCACCGTCTCTGGCTTTGGCG
>JANLIC010000065.1 GCA_024654125.1 Sulfuricaulis sp.
GTGACCTCGGTCTTGCCGACGCCCGTGGGTCCGGCAAAGAGATAGGAACCGACCGGTTTTTCCGGATGGCCCAGGCCGGAGCGCGACATCTTGATCGCGGTCGCCAGCGCCTCGATGGCCTCATCCTGGCCGAACACCACCATCTTGAGATCGCGCTCAAGCGTCTTGAGCGCCTCGCGGTCCGACGTGGAAACGGTTTTGGGCGGAATGCGCGCTATCTTGGCGACTATATCCTCGATGTCGTGCACGCCGATGGTTTTCTTGCGGCGACTCACCGGCAGCAGATGCTGGCTGGCGCCGGCCTCATCGATCACGTCGATGGCCTTGTCCGGCAGGTGCCGGTCGTTGATGTAACGGTGCGCCAGCTCCACCGCACTGCGCAATGCCGGCTGCGTGTAACGCACACCATGGTGATTTTCAAAGCGGTTCTTCAGGCCGCGCAGGATCTCCACCGTTTCCTCCACCGAGGGCTCAGTGACGTCGATCTTCTGGAAACGGCGTGACAGCGCCCGGTCCTTTTCGAAAATATTGCGGTATTCCTGGTATGTCGTAGAGCCGATGCACTTGAGATCGCCCGAGGCCAGCACCGGCTTCAGCAGGTTCGAGGCATCCATCGCGCCGCCCGAGGCGGCACCCGCGCCAATAATGGTGTGAATCTCGTCGATGAACAGGATCGTATTGTCCTGTTTCTTGAGCTGCTGCAATACCGCTTTCAGGCGCTTCTCAAAATCGCCACGGTACTTGGTGCCGGCCAGGAGCGAACCCATGTCGAGCGCGTAGATGGTGCTGTGCATGAGCACGTCCGGCACCTCGCTATCCACGATTTTCTTGGCCAGTCCCTCGGCGATGGCGGTCTTGCCCACGCCGGCCTCGCCGACATACAGCGGGTTGTTCTTACGTCGGCGGCACAAAACCTGGATCGTGCGCTCCACCTCGCGGTCGCGTCCGATCAGCGGATCGATTTTGCCCATCCGCGCCTGTTCATTGAGATTGATGCAGAATACATCGAGGGGGCTTTTTTCAGTGGCGGAGGCACCTTCTTCGGTATCTTCGGAGGCAGGAAGTTCACCCTGACTCTCGCCTGGTACCTTGGAAATGCCGTGTGAAACGTAGTTCACCACATCGAAGCGACTGATGTTCTGCTTGTGCAGGAAATAAACGGCGTGCGATTCCTTTTCGCCGAAAATGGCGATCAGGACATTGGCGCCGGTGACTTCCTTCTTGCCCACGCCCTGAACGTGCAGCACCGCGCGCTGGATCACGCGCTGAAAACCAATAGTCGGCTGGGTGTCGATTTTGCTGCCCGGGGCGAGTTTGGGGACATTCTCCTCGAGGAAGGCGCTGAGGCTGCGACGCAGCTCCTCGATGTTGCCACCGCAGGCGCGCAGCACGCGCACGGCGGAAGGATTGTCGAGCAGTGCCGCCAGCAGGTGTTCCACGGTAATGAACTCGTGGCGCTTTTCACGCGCGCCCTGGAATGCGCTGTTCAATGAAAACTCAAGCTCTTGCGACAACATGGCACCGCCTCCGGGCACTTGCCCTGCTACAAAATTCATCCCTGTTCGAAATTCTTCCCCTTATTCAGGTTCCATGGTGCACTGCAACGGGTGCTGGTTTTCCTGTGCATACGCCAGCACCTGACGCACCTTGGTTTCCGCAATCTCCCGAGTGTAAATCCCGCATATCCCGATCCCCTTCTGATGCACATGCAGCATAATGCGGGTGGCTTCTTCCCGGTTCTTGGCGAAAAACCGTTCCAAAATAATTACGACGAACTCCATTGGAGTATAGTCGTCGTTCAGGAGGATGACTTTGAACAACAGGGGCTTCTGGAGCCGGGGTTTCGCTTCCTGGACGACAGGACCTTCTAGGTACTGCTGGGGCTTGTCGCTCATACCTTCAAGATTACACCATACAACTGGGGAATCCGCATTCTGTCTTATGAATTCAGGTACATTGTGCGACCCGTGCCTGAAATTTCAACCCCTGAAATTCTGGCATAATATAATAATTGAGGTTCTTTTGAGTTTAACCGGGTGTCGGACCATGTTATTGCGCCCGGCGGTCTGGCTTGACTTGCCCAATAAAAGAAGGATGATGGTTGCGGCTGCGCCTTTTCTCGTGCACGGGCAGGAGGCGGGTGTGGTATTAGAGGAGACTGAAGGACGCGGCGCTTTATCCGCACCAGGAGGGGATGTATGCCACTAGGTAATGTCAAGTGGTTTAACGCCAGCAAGGGGTATGGATTTATCACCCCCACCGATGGCGGTGATGATGTCTTCGCGCATTATTCCGCAATAGAAATGGAAGGGTACAAGACCCTCAAAGAGGGTCAACAGGTCGAGTTTGAAGTTCAGGAAGGCCCCAAGGGTCCCCAGGCTTCCCATATACGCTCCCTTGCCAAGTAACCGGCGTTAATTCCGCAAAAATTTCTAACCTGGCCACGCCGGGTTTTTCTTCGCTTTGGCCGATCGCGCGCCCTTAATTTACGGGGAATAGCGCCGCCAGCTTGTACGTCTATAAACGAACGAGTTGTGCGCTGAAACAATCTCGAGGATAGCATCATGCATATCACAACATGGATAACGCGATACTCCCTTTTGCTCCCGGCTGTTTGTTATATTGCCATGGCCCCGATCAATGCCTCATCCGAAACGGTTGCCTTGAGTGTCAACGACGATCAAGTCACCGTGTGGAATCGTTTTGTGGAATCGCTGGTCGACCTCCATAAACAAGGCATCGCGGGACGCGAGATCCGGAAATCGGAACTCACCGGGGGATATGGAGGCGAATTCGCGAAAGGTTACACTTATCGTGAAGTGAATTATCACGATGCAGAATCCGGACGGCTGCTGAGTTGCATCCGACAGGATGAAAACAAGCCGGAGAAGATTCAAGTGATCGACGTGTACATCTATGATGCTACCGGCCGGGTCATCCGGGACTATACGGCCATCTACCTTCCCGGGGCTCGCCATGCGCCGATACGCACGTTCATCAATCTGCATCAGTATGGGGAAAAACTTCATGGCTTCCGGCAGTTCGACGCCTCGGGTAACCTTCTGTACGAACAGTGCCGTGGCCAGTTCGCCGGTCACGACGTCGACCTCTCACTCGAGGAACATCAAATTAAACCGACTGTCACGGCGTCCAATGACTATCAAGCCTGTTTCGGAAGACTCCCGGATACGGCGGAAAAGTATCTGATTCCAAACTGAACGCCATGATGCTCCGGCGCTACACTGTGTCCGATTCCGCGATTCTATCAATAGCGATCATGCGAAGAATTTTGCGTATCGTCCTTTTTCCTCTGACGCTGGCTTTCCCGTTCAGTGCTTACAGCGAACCCGCCACGCTGGACGTTCCCATGGACAGCGGTCAGTTGCAGAAAATGGTTATCGACTATAACCGCCGGATCGCCGTCAACCCGGATGACGCGGATGCCTATCTCAAGCGCGGCGAGGCCCATTTTAAATTGCAGGAATTCGACAAGGCCATCGAGGACTTCAGCGCCGCCATCCGGCGCAATGACAGGCTCGATGATGCGTATTTCGGCCGCGGGATGGCGCTCGGGCGACGCGGGCAAATCACAGAGGGGATAGCGGATCTGAGCGTCTACCTTCAGCGTCATCCGGACAGCTCGCTCGCCTACACCAAACGCGGCGTCCGTTATATCTGGATAGGCGACCTGGAAAATGCCGAAAAGGACCTTAAACGGGCCATCGCCCTGGACGCCAGAAATGCCGAGGCGCACGATGATCTCGGCGTCATTCTGGCCCAGCGCGCCGATTACGCGGCGGCCATCAGCCACTTCCAGTCGACGCTCAATACAGACCCCAGCTACCAGAAGGCCTACCACAACCTGGCGATGGTTTATTACATCACCGGTGAGAATCAAAAGGCGCTGTCGTCGGTCGACAGGGGGCTGAAACTGATCTTCGAATCGCGCGATTCGATGCTGCTGAAAGCGGCCATCCTGGAATCGCTGGGCCGGCACGGGGAAGCCAAAACGGCCCGGGAAGAGGCAGAGTTCATGCCGGAAGGAAACCGCCGCGAGCGCGCCGCCGTTCAGTAAGCTAGCTGTCCGGTCAGCCGCTTCCGGTGTGCTGGGTAATGGCTTCTCCAAAACCCGAACAGCTGACTTCGGTCGCACCGCGCATCTGCCGCGCAAAATCATAAGTGACCGTCTTGGCGGAAATCGCCCCTTGCACTCCTTTAAGAATCAAATCGGCGGCTTCCATCCAGCCAACATGGCGCAGCATCATCTCGGCCGACAGGATCATGGAACTGGGATTGACCATGTCCTTGCCGGCGTATTTGGGCGCGGTGCCGTGCGTGGCCTCAAACATCGCCACCGTGTCGGAAAGATTGGCGCCCGGCGCAATGCCGATCCCCCCGACCTGCGCCGCGAGCGCGTCAGAGATGTAATCGCCGTTGAGATTGAGCGTCGCGATCACGCTGTATTCCGCCGGGTGCAGCAGAATCTCCTGCAGAAAGGCATCAGCAATCACGTCCTTGATCACGATCTCTTTTCCGGACTTGGGGTTTTTCATGCGCATCCACGGACCCTGGTCGATGAGCTGAGCGCCAAATTCGCGCTGGGCCAGTTCATAACCCCAGGTCTTGAACCCACCCTCGGTGAATTTCATGATGTTGCCCTTATGCACCAGGGTCACGGAGGATCGATTATTGGCGATGGCATACTGGATCGCGCGGCGCACCAGCCGTTCCGTGCCCTCGCGGGATACCGGCTTGATACCGATGGCGGAGGTTTCCGGAAAGCGGATTTTCTTCACACCCATCTCGTGCTGCAGGAAGGCGATCAGCTTCCGCGCCTCGGGTGAGCCGGCCGGCCATTCGATCCCGGCATAAATGTCTTCGGAATTTTCCCGAAAAATGACCATGTCGATCTTCTCCGGCTCCTTCACCGGGCTGGGAACACCGGTGAAATAGCGGATCGGCCGCAGGCACACATACAGATCGAGCTGCTGGCGCAGCGAGACGTTGAGCGAGCGGATGCCGCCGCCGACCGGCGTTGTCAGCGGACCCTTGATCGAGACGACATAATCCCTGACCGCCGTGAAGGTTTCTTCCGGCAGCCAAGTGTTATTGCCATAGGTGGCCACCGCCTTCTCGCCGGCGTAGACCTCCATCCAGGCGATCGCGCGCTTGCCCCCATACGCCTTGGTGACGGCTGAATCGACGACCTTGCACATCACCGGAGTAATGTCCCGGCCGATGCCATCGCCTTCGATGAAGGGAATGACCGGTTTGTCCGGGACATTGAGGGAATGATCCTTGTTGACCGTGATTTTTCCCCCGCCCGGGATCTTGATGTGCGTGAATGCCATGATCGGTTCCGAAAAAAACTGGCGCGCATTCTATCACCAGAACAGCCCGTGCGGTGGTTTGCTCTCCCGCGTTACACTTCCCGACATGTCCCGGCTGATTCTCTTCAACAAACCCTATGGCGTCCTGACGCAGTTCACTGACACCGCCGGTCGCGAAACCTTGGCTTCCTATATCAAAATCCCCGGTGTTTATCCCGCGGGGAGGCTCGACCGCGACAGCGAGGGTCTGTTGCTGCTGACCGACGACGGCAAACTGCAACAGCGTCTGTCCGACCCACGCTACAAACTCTCAAAAACGTACTGGGTGCAGGTGGACGGCAAACCGGACGAGCCGTCGCTCGAGCGGCTGCGTCGTGGCGTCACTCTCGATGGCAAGCAAACACAGCGGGCTGATGTCCAGCGTATCCCGGAACCCGCAATTTGGCCGCGCCATCCGCCCATCAGGGTTCGCCAATCGATACCGACTGCGTGGCTCGAAATCACACTGACCGAAGGACGTAACCGTCAGGTGCGGCGCATGACCGCGGCGGTGGGTTTTCCCACGCTGCGCCTGGTGCGTTGCGCCATCGGCCAATACACGCTCGAGGGCCTGGCGCCGGGACAATGGCGTGAAGCCGATGCCCAAGTTTGATAAGGTTGATTTATGATCTGGAAACCCAATGTTGTGGTCGCGGCCATTATCGAACGCGATGGAAAATTCCTGTTGGTTGAGGAAAAAGTCGACGGCCGGCTTATGCTCAACCAGCCCGCCGGACATCTGGACAATGGCGAAAGCCTCCTGGAGGCCGTGGTGCGCGAAACGCTGGAAGAAACCGCCTGGCACTTTTCGCCGGAGGCGTTGCTCGGCGTCTACCGCTGGATGCATCCTGACAAGGGAATCACCTACCTGCGTTTCGCCTTCATCGGTCACGTGACGCGCCATGACGAGAAACGGACACTCGATCATGAAATCGTGCGCACGCTGTGGTTGACCCCGGAGGAAATACGCGCCGAGCACGCGCGGCATCGCAGTCCGCCGGTACAACGTTGTCTCGATGATTACTTGGCGGGACAAAGTTATCCCCTTGAGTTGCTCAAGGACCTGCCAGAGACAGCGGCTTCGGCTGCTACCCGACATATCGTTTGACAGACATGAACATCGTGGTTGGCATTTCCGGTGGCGTGGACTCGGCCGTGGCGGCGCTGCGGCTCAAGCGCCAGGGGCACGAGGTCACGGGCCTGTTCATGAAAAACTGGGAGGAAGACGACACCGCGGGCCACTGCGGCGCCGAGGAAGACCTGAAAATGGCGCAGGCGGTCTGCGACCATCTTGGAATCCCCCTCCACACCGTGAACTTCTCCACCGAATACTGGGACCGCGTGTTCGGCTATTTCCTGTCCGAATACCGCGCCGGCCGCACGCCCAACCCGGACGTGCTGTGCAACAAGGAGATCAAATTCCGGACGTTTCTGGATCACGCCCTCGCGCTCGGCGGGGACCGTATCGCCACCGGCCATTATGCGCGGGTTGATAAGACGGCGGGGCGATACCGCCTGCTCAAGGCGCGCGACAGCGCCAAGGACCAGTCCTATTTCCTTTATCTGTTGGGACAGGTGGCGCTGGCCCACACGCTGTTTCCCGTCGGCGACCTGGGCAAAACCGAGGTGCGCCGCCTGGCACAGGAGGCCGGACTGCCGAATTATAATCGCGAGGATTCCACTGGAATTTGTTTCATCGGTGAGCGCGATTTCAAATCGTTTCTGGCGCGCTATCTCCCCGCGCAACCGGGCGAGATGCGCACGCTTGCAGGGGTGTCCAAGGGACAACACGACGGCGTAATGTACTACACCATCGGCCAACGACACGGGCTCGGCATTGGGGGGGAAGGCGAGGCCTGGTACGTGGTCGGCAAGGATGTCGCCAACAAAGTCCTCTATGTTGAGCAGGGAGAGCATCATCCCGCGCTGTACAGTGTGGCGCTGACCGCTGGACAGCTGCACTGGATCAGTCATGCACCCTCGCCCTGGCCGCGGAAGCTACAGGCCAAAACCCGTTATCGCCAGGCGGACCAGGACTGCACGGCCATGCCGCACGGTCAGGAACTGCGCGTGACGTTTGAAGCCGCACAACGCGCCGTCACGCCCGGGCAATCGGTGGTCTTCTACGACGGCGATGAGTGCCTGGGCGGAGGAATTATCGATGCGGCCGTACCCGACACGCAGACTTTGGCGGCGAGTTCGGCGTTGCGGTGATCCGGCAATTTCCGGTCGGTTCTGTTAAAATGCGCCCGTCCACACGGACCATCAACCATCGCAGGCGCGCATGAACAAACCGAACAAGCCGGATGCACTGCCGCTGAACTCCCTCACCGCCCTTTCACCGCTCGACGGCCGTTACCAGAACAAGACCGCGGAACTCCGCCCGCTGTTCAGCGAATTCGGCCTGATCCGTCACCGGATCCTCGTGGAGATTCATTGGCTGCTCGCTCTGGGTGAGCACAAGAAGATCAAGGAAGTGGCTACTTTTTCAGCCGCGGCCCGAAAAATGCTTAACGCGATCATCACGGATTTCTCTGAAGCCGATGCCCGGCGCGTAAAGGAAATCGAGGCGACGACTAATCACGACGTCAAGGCCATCGAATATTTCCTGAAGGAGAAAACGCACGGCAACAAGGAAGTCACGAGATGCGCGGAATTCATACACTTTGCTTGCACCTCGGAAGACATCAATAACCTCGCCTATGCGCTGATGCTGAAGCAAGCCCGCGACGACGTGCTGCTCCCGTGCCTGGACAGGCTGATCGCGGCCCTGACCGAGCTCGCGACCCGCCATGCCGAACAGCCCATGCTCGCACGCACACACGGTCAGCCGGCTTCGCCCACCACGCTGGGAAAGGAAATGGCGAATTTTGTTTATCGTCTGAAACGCGCGCGCCGGATATTAGCGGACGTGGCAATACTCGGAAAGATCAATGGCGCCGTGGGCAATTACAACGCGCATCTCGTGGCTTACCCGGATGTCGACTGGCCGGCCTTCGCCCAATCCTTCGTCGAGGAGCTAGGTATTGACTGGAACCCCTACACCACCCAAATCGAGCCACATGATTATATTGCCGAGTTGCTCGACGCCGCAGCACGCTTCAACACCATTCTGATTGATTTCAACCGTGATGTCTGGGGTTACATCTCGCTCGGCTATTTCAGGCAAAAGCTAGTCAAGGGAGAGGTCGGTTCCTCCACCATGCCGCACAAGGTGAATCCGATTGATTTCGAGAATTCCGAGGGCAACCTGGGGCTGGCCAATGCGCTATTCCGTCACCTCGCCGATAAACTCCCGGTCTCGCGCCTCCAGCGCGACCTGACCGATTCCACCGTACTGCGCAACCTCGGAGTCGCGTTTGGCTACATGCTGCTGGCCTGCGACTCCTGTCTCAAGGGTATCGCCAAGCTCGAGGTTAACGCGGAGCGCCTGAAGCAGGATCTCGACCAAAACTGGGATATCCTGGCGGAAGCGGTGCAAACCGTCATGCGCCGCTATGGGGTCGAGCAGGCCTACGAAAAGCTCAAGGACCTCACGCGCGGCAAGGGCGGCCTAACCCGTGAATCCATGCAGGACTTTATTCGCACGCTTGATATCCCGAATGACGCAAAAAAACGCCTGCTGGCGCTGACACCCGACGCCTATACGGGCAACGCTGCCAGCCAGGCCAGAAACCTCACGAAGACCAAAATTCGACCCACCGGTCTCCCTGCCAACAGCATTAAGTAGTCTATATATATCTTGATGATGGATATTTATTCGCCATCAAGAGATTATTCATCGCGTATATGGAAACGGCCAAGAATTCACCCGCCACCGAGACAGCGCCGCTGCGCCGAATAATCAGAGGTCGTGCCGAGATCGGCGATTTTCTGTCCATGCTGGTGGAAAATGCCACGCGCGAAGTCACTATCTTTGCGCCGCTACTGGATGACGCGTACTTCAATAACTCCCGTTTTGCTCGCGCGCTGGCTAGCTTCGCCGCGCGTCATCGCCAGAATCTCGCGCGTATTGTGATCGAGGACGCGGAACAGGCGATTCGCGACAACGACCGACTGGTAGGACTGTGCCGACGACTGAGTGATTTCATTCACATGCAGCAGGTGGCGGAGGAACACCTTGGCATGCGCGAAATGTTCATCGTCGTGGATCATCGCGCTTACCTGCATCAGAGCGATATCGCCAAGCCGGACTGCGTGGCGCACCCGCATGATGGGCACGAGGCGGTGTTGCTGGCGCGGCGTTTCAATGAGTTGTGGGATCGCAGTGAGCCCATCATCGCGTTGCGCGCGGCGGGCCTGTAATTTCCGGGGCGCTAATGCTACTTCGATTTATCCGGATCTTTTCATGCTTTTTTACTCTGACTGTCTTGGCCGGGTGCGGACACACGCCCACGGCCAAATCCGTGTCGGCGCTGGGAAGCCGGGCCGCGGATCATGCGCTCGCCATGGTAGGGAAGCCCTATCGCTACGGCGGGAACTCTCCGAAAGGTTTCGACTGCAGCGGACTGGTGCAATACAGCTATGGGCGTGTCGGTGTGAAGCTTCCGCGCGGTACCCGGAACCTGCTGCAGATGTCACACACGGTTTCGCGCAACAATTTGCGGCGCGGCGATCTGGTCTTCTTTACACAGGAAGGCAAGAAATCCTCGCACGTGGCGCTGTACCTCGGGGACGGCCGTTTCGTGCATTCCCCCTCCCGCGGCAAAAATGTTTACGTTGCCGGATTCAACGAACCCTACTGGCAGCGCCATTTCACAGAAGCGCGGCGACTCGAGATCGATTGACATGCTTTGCGGCCACCCGGCCATGAAATTTCTTGCCATGGCACTGACGGTTCTTATTTCTGTCACCAGCGCCCGTGCCGACGAAGCACGTATCATTCAGCTAAAGCACCGCACCGCCGCAGAAGTGATCCCCCTGATCCATCCCCTACTTGCTCCGGACGATGCGCTCAGCGGTATGGATTATCGCCTGATCATCCGAACTTCCGATAAGAATCTGAAACAAATTGAACGCCTCCTGGGACAGATTGATGTCGCGCGTGAGCCGTTACGAATCACGGTGGAACAGGCGATTGCCGATGAGGTCGATAACACTTCACAATCCATGTCGGGTGAAATTCGTGTCAATGACGAGGCGCGAATTACCTTGCCTAAGAAATCTCCAAATGAAGGTGGGCTCACAGTGAAAAAGGACGGATTGCACTACAACACCAGCCGTCGCACAACGACCTCCCGCAACGCCAGCACCCAGACAGTCTTGACGCAAAACGGGCAACGCGCCTACATTCGTATCGGCCAATCGGTTCCGCACGTCAAAAGAATCCTGGCGCTCGGCCGGCGTCATCCGGTATTGATACAGGACATCGAATTGCAGGATATAACGACCGGATTCGAAGTATTACCGCGCGTGCGCGGGGATCGGGTGCAACTGGAAATCACGCCCCGCTTGTCGTCCCTGCAAAACCCCGGCACCGGACTCGTGAACTTTCAGGAGCTCTCCACCACGGTGGAAACGAAACGTGGAGAGTGGCTGGACCTGGGACAGATACTCGGAAACCGCAGCGAAGTCGAGCGCGCCTTTCTGGAGAGTAGCGCCACGACATCAGGCGAACGCCGTACAGTGAGACTTAAAGTCGACTAATATTTCAGGGCTTGGTCCCGGCCGCAAAATGGGTTTCCACGTCCAGCCACAGGCCCTTTTCGGTCGCCAACGGCTGCGTCTCCGCCAGATGTCCGTTCATGAAGTCCCCACGCGTCGCGGGAGGAATTTTTTCAAGCCTCCCACGCATGCCGCTGTGCCAAAGAACATCCCACCACTGCGTTTCATCCTTGAGGTGATAGCCGGCCTGTTCGGTCGTCACCTCAATCTCCCCAAGACCGGCTTGGAGCAACAGTTCCCGGCAGCGTCCCGGCTCGGCCAGGCGATTTGACGCCATCGCGGCCTTATCGTCCGCGCTCATGAAGCCGTGGTTCTCCAGCCGCACGAGCAACCGTTCCATCATTGGCTGGAAGGCCCGAGTCCCGAATGCCGTGAACATGATGCGCCCTCCCGGCTTCAGGACGCGCACCCATTCCTGGAGTCCGGCCGCCATGTCGGGAAGCAAAAAAATACCAAACGAGCAGACAACGTAGTCAAAATAATCGCGCCGGAATTCGAGGGAACTGACATCCATCACATGCAAGTCGATATTCTGAACACCGAACTTCACTACTTTTTCCTGCAGCCGGTCCAGCATGGATTCCGCCAAGTCAATCGCCATGACGCGACCCTGCTCGCCGACCGCTTGCGCCGCCGCCAGCGCCACGACGCCGGTCCCGGTGGCGACATCCAGCAGTTTGGATCCCGGCATGGGATTGATGTGCCTGACCAGACGATCCGCACAAAAGGGAAAGAATCGCAGCGCCGGGTTATCGTATCCGGCCGCGACGAGGTTGAAGACAGATATCACCCGCGCACGCAAATCCGCCTCATTCATGGGGGAATGATGTCAGAAACCACATCCTCCGCAACAGGGCTCCGTCGCAGAGTACGGGCGAGACCTGCAGCGGCCAGCGGTCCTGGGGATCGGAACCCGGGTGGGGTTCCATGGTCCAGACATATGCAGAGATATGTCTAACGCTCCTTGTCATTTGATGGAGGATCGTCCCCAGGAGGATGTCCGCCAACCGGAGGTCACCTAATGTGACGTTTTCTGTGTATCAGAAGCCCGACGGGAAAACATTGATGCACATCAAGCGGCATACTGCCTTGTCGTAATGCCTGTTGCTGACAAGACGGATGTTTATCTTGCAGAAACCAATTATTTCGGGGCAGTCCATTGCCAAGCTCAGACAGAAGCCGCGACTTGTCGCTTCAGGGTCGATATCGCGCCACCTGTCGGGCTGGCCGCCCCAAATATCGTCGCGCCGTGTCTGGATTTTCGGCCAGGGCCTATACTTTTTCTGCGGCACCTCTGCCGCGACTCACAGCCCAGTGAATGGACAAGGATGTCCGATGACGGCAAGGAGTATATTCCAGAAAATCTGTCCCGGTTGCATGATCACTCTGCCATTGGACGCCCGCGTTTGCTCGTGCGGCCACCAGTTTGATCACGATGAGACGGACATATCGCTTTCCTCGGAAGAGATCCGGGTAAAAGCTGAGGAACTCTACGAAAGTTATCTGGCGGCGCGTGTAGAACAGGCCAACAACAGCGTCATGTCGGCCCAGGCTGAATTCGCGCGCGATCCGGCAAATTCCCAAAAATCCCAGCTTGTCGCTGACGCGATCCGAGAGTCGGAAAAAGCCCGTGCTGCCCTGTCTGAACAATCCGTTCGCGTTCGAGAATTGAAAAAGGCCTTGCCGGCTGTGTCACCTCCTTCGCGCACCTTGCCGGCTCCCACCGCGCCAATAAGACTTTTAGCGCAAGTGAAGCCGGCCCCGGCGCCAACCCGTACTCGTGCAATGGCCAAGGCTGTTCTGGCCGTTGCCAGCATTTCGAAATCCGTCTCGGTCCATTCTAGTCAGATTACGCAAAAAGTTATTCCTGCGCAGGCTGAAAAGAAACCTATGCCCTCGCCAGTTCCGGTACACCTGAAAGACAGTTTGCCGCCGGTCCTGAGCCGGGCACCGAACAAGATTTTTCGTCAGACGCAGGCGGCCAAGGCCGAAAAAATCCTGCGCGCGGTAAAAAACGTAAAGACTTCAGCGCCGGAAGCGATAGAGAAATTTCCCCCCAAACCGAAGACGAGATCCGAGATATTACTCACCGCGTCGGTACTGACCAATGCGGCACCGCGGCTGCTGACCCCGGACAGGAAAGAGTGTCCGAACTGCACCTCTAACGTTGACCAACAGCTTAATCGCTGTCGCTGTGGTTACGAATTTCCAACGAGCGAGTTGCTCATACCGGCGTTGAACATGAGCGAGGAAGAGCGCGCGGAGTTTGCCAAGATTTTCGGCTTTCCCTAAGTGCGGGGAGCATCTCTGATTCAGGCTCCGACAGTGCGCTGCCAGGCTGGTGGTTTGGCTTCAGAAAATATTTCAACCCTTGACACCGGTTTGACCACTCCTTAGCCCTGCACCTGATCAACACTGAATGGTTTTCCGCGGATCCCAGCGGTCCTGACGAGAAGCGGCGCCGGCCTTCCGGATCTTTGAAGCCCTGACCACGAAGGTATAAAACTCTTAACGGGGACGACTCAGCTTGAAGCGCTCTCCTCGGAAGCTCAGGACGGCGCCATCCGGAACGATGTCTTCGACACGGATCTCCCCCTCGATTTCGCTGCCCTGGCGGTATTCACGATTGTTGATGAAAAGGATCCGCTGGGATTGATCGTGGGAATACACATGAATGGTGACCGCCAAGGGCGGCAGAGCGCGCTGGAAATCCTGGGGCATTTCCTGCAACAGCGGAGTATTGTCCGTGGCCAAAGGAATGGCGGCTGTCGCCACGGATGTCTTGTTTGCCTCGACACGTTGGGTCGTCACGGGTTTCTTCTCGGTACGCACCGCCTTGGCTTTTTTTGGTGGAGGAGCGGGAACAGGAACTTTCGCCTGCTTTGACAGATCGAAAACGGGAATGATTTGTTTGGCGACAACGGGTGAAGGGGCCGGGCTTTCCTGAACTACCGCCGGGGTGGCAGGCTCGGGTGTCGGCGCAGTCGCGACCGGCTCACTCGGCGCGGGTTCAACCGAGGGATCGGGGAGGCTCCCTACTGTGCTGCGCCACAAGAACAGGGCGATAGTGAACAGCGCGAGTAACAACACAATACCCAGGGCCAGCCACCAGCCGCTGAGCGGCAGGGGAAGCGATATATTGTGCACGGCACCGGTCCGCGGCTTCGTGCCGGGTTGTCGCGCCTGCTGCGACTTGCGAAGGGCGTCCAATATATAGGACATACTCAGCGCGCCTCCGCACTTTTGTTATCGGCGGCAAGGGTGGGCGATTTGCCTGTGAGATAAACCTGCAATTTGTCGAGCGTGATCTGCCCCGCCACGCCATCGGTGGCGAGGTGGTGCCGGCTCTGGAATTGCATCAGTTGGATCTGAAGTTCCTTGTCGAACACGTCGCTGGCGTTCGCCGGTAACGGCTCACCGCGGTAGCGCGCCAAGGCATCCCGCAAATTAATAATTGCCTCCCCGCGGTCGCCCAGACTTAAAATTCCCTGTTTCGGTAACGACGGTTTCAACAGCAGCAGGTATTTCCCAAACCAGAGGCGACCCACTGCCTGTACGGCGAATTCCTGTGACATATCGCCCATCACCAGTGACACCGTATCCCTCGTCAAGGCGGACACCAGCACATGGTGCTTGGTGCCCGATGAATCCTGCAATTCAATGACGGCCGGACGGTTGTGCTCGCGCAGGTTGTTCCAGGTACCGCTTTGATAAATGCATTGCAAACCGGCCTTCAAGGCACGTTCGCAACCGGTGCCCCCACTTAGGGTCGTGTAATTTACCCCCCAGCGATCGAACAGATTTTTCAGCGCCGTGTCAGTATCAGTCCTGGCCGCGGGGCTCGCGAGCGCTTTCTCGAGCCCGGCCGCGGTTTCCGGAAGCGACGTCGCGGCATTGGCCTCGGCTGACACCGGCTTAACGGCCGCCGCTGGTGTTGCCGTGGCTTCGGGCATGGCGGACGGCGCTGCGGACGGGACGGCTTGCCCTACAGATTCTCCGCTAGACGAATGCCGGGGCCAAGATGGCCATCCGTACCAGACAAACACCGCCAGCACGACGGCCAGAGCCGACGTCGCCGCCATGGTCCATGGAATCACGCGCCGTTTGGGAATGGCACTTGAACCAAGCTCCTTGGCGGCACGCTTGATAATGCTCACATCCGCCATGCTTTTCCCGTGTGTATAGGCCCCCAGCAAGGCCCGGTCGCAAAGAATGTTGATCAGGCGTGGGATACCGCCCGTGAGAACATGGACATGGTGCAGTGCCGAATACTTAAAAAGCAGCCTGCGCGCACCGGCGACGCGGCAGCGATGAGCGATGTAATAGCGGGTTTCGTCGTGTGTGATCGCCGCCAGCCCATAGCGCGCCGTGATGCGCTGCGCCAGCTGGCGCAGATCCTGCTGCGCCAGCATGTAGCTCAACTCCGGCTGGCCAATCAGGATGATTTGTAGCAGTTTGTGCTTGGTGGTCTCCAGGTTGGTGAGCAACCTGATTTGCTCCAGCACTTCCCGGCTCAGGTTCTGCGCCTCATCGATGATGAGGACGGTGCGTCGTCCCTGCGCATGGGTACGCAAAAGGTGGGCATTGAGCGCATCGATCAGGTGTTTGAGACTGGCTCGTTCACCGGGATAGGGCACACGCAGTTCATCGCAGATCGCGGCGACAAATTCGGAAACCGTCAGCACCGGGTAGAGTATCAAAGCCACATCCACGCCTTCGGGGAGGCGCTCGACCAGCGCCCGGATCAGAAGCGTCTTGCCCGTGCCGACCTCACCCGTGAGCTGCACGAACCCCCCGGCCTCGCTCAGACCGTACTGCAGATGCGCCAGCGCCTCCTGGTGCCCCCGGCTCAGGTAGAGATACTGCGGATCCGGGGGGATGGAGAAGGGATTTTCATTCAGACCGAAATACTGGAGGTACATTAGTTTGCGCGCACCGAGAAAGTAAGCCAGCGGCCGTCAGTCCTGCTGGCCCATGGGGGGGATGAATGGTCAGGGAATCTTTGATCCATCATGGGAGTTTCCACTTTCTAACTGGTGTTTTCCTTTGTTTCGGATGATGTGGTTGCATAAGATAACATTAATTGCGCCTGTCCGGCTCCCAATGGATTAGCGGCGTTTATGCCTTCCGGATTACTCGCAGATACGATGAATCGCCTATCCTAAGCCGCACCATCCTATTGGCGTGACCGAGGAGACAAAAAGAGTCCCCCGGTTCGATAAACCGATGGATCAGTACTCAGGGAAACAGAGGAAGGATTAAAGATTACACGCGGAAAAAGAATGAGACTTTATTGGCGGTGTCCGGGCTTGTGGGCATCTTCTCCGGTAGTCTTGGCAGCCTGCACGATCTTGCGAAGATCGGCCAGCTGCACCTGAAGCGCCTTGATCGCTTCCGCCACCTCGACAGATTCCCGGCTGGTTTCGCTTTTACCGTTTTTTCCCGGTTGCATTTTTGCTGCGCGCTGTGCTTGACTCATGTGACCTCCTTGTACCAATCCAACCGACAAGAGAGCTTTGACACTCCCTGCGCCTGACAAGAAACCGTAAGCGTATCCATTCATTAAGGCGGAAAACCAGGGAAAATACAAGTCTAGGCCCCCCCATCCTAGACAGGGTGATGGCCGCCGAGATCAGACCGACTATCGTATATGGCGCCACTCACCTGCCATATACCCAGGCTGTGGATATCTGTTTAGGCGGAGATGCGACAGGTGTGTGTTTTTTGCATATGTCTTTCTTGGCTATTTTATTTCAGACAAAATGCTTGACTCTTACATATGCTCATACTTTGAGCACACACTTGCGATACAGGTCCTTGAGAGCCCCCTCCGGATCATACTTTTTTTTCAGTCGATCGTAGACCGGCTTGTTATAAAGTTTCCAGAATTGCTCGGAAGTAAAATAGGAATCCGAATACAACGATTTCATTCCTCCGAGGGCCAGCACCTTTTCTTCAATTTGCCGATTGTAATATCCCGGCGACAGTCTTTCACGACCACGAATCATATCCCAGAATCCGAAATTGACGTATAGTTTCCGTGGATCCATGCGGTACAAATCGAACCGGGCCGTCTCGTCGTAGGCGCGAATGGGGCAGATCCAAACCGGAATGAAACGGATGACATCGTGATAGAACGCCAGGAACTCCGCGGCATGCTCGATGGGCAGTTCGACATCCTGAATCACGGATTCGCTGTGATATCCTAGCAGGCGCTCGATCGACCGACTCAACTTCCAGCGGCTGTTAAGCCGCATGATCTTCGTGTACGTCACCGAGTTGAGGTGGCGTTTACCGTAGAGTCGGCGAATGATCGGATTCTGCGCCAGCAGGTTCTTCGAGCACCAGAACCAATCCGTGTCCCAGCGCCACAGATAATCCTCGGTCGTGAGAAAATCCTCTGCACGTTCACACAGTGATTTGTAAAAGATGTTTTTATAAGTGTAATCGCTGGCATAAGGGGCCTCATCAACGAATTGACCGAGCGTGATAACCATTTGGTTCTGGCCGAACACGACACCATCGACAAAATCAAGGTCATGGTGTCTGCACTTATCCTCGAGATCGACAAAAAAATCCGCCGGGCGAGCATGTCTGATATGAGTCAGCTTCACGTATTTCTTCGCGGGAACGGTTTTGGCTTTTATCGAAAGGCAGTAACCGAGCGTCCCGTAGGAATTGGGAAATCCGTAGAACAGGTCGCGGTGTTCATTATCCGGCGTGCACACCACGGTGCGACCGTCGCCCAAGAGGATTTCCATCTCCTGCACCGTCTCGTGCACCAGCCCGTAGCGGAACGACGACGATTCGATGCCGCATCCGGCAGTCGCACCGCCGATGGTGATGGATTTGAGCTGCGGCACTACCGCCGGCATGACGTTGTATTGGAGGCATTCGGACACGAGTTTCACATAGGGGGTCATGCCCTCCACCACTATCTGGGATTTCTCCGGATCGACGCGCAGAACTTCGTTGAAGTCGCGCACATCCAGCTTGTGCGATGAAACCCCATGACGGTCACGAAACAGGTTGGAAGAGTCCTTTCCGAGGCGAATATCCCGGCCCCGGGCGGCGCGCAGGGCTTCCATCAAGCGCCGTGTCTTTTCCGTGTGGCGGGCCATGTCCATTTCACCGTCACAATACTGAAAATGCCACCTTGGTGCCAACCTGAACCCGGCATAAGCTGCTGTATCAACAGATCGGACACCACCGGTCATCCCTCCCGGGTCTGCCCCGGCTCGCCGTCTGTCGTGTTGCGCCTCGGCGAAAGCAAAATTGGCGTCTATAATCGAAAGACAACCTCGGATGATTTGTTTCAGGAAGCTTGGAGACAGAGACAGGGAATATCTTCATGAGGACTTACAGCATATATCAAAAGCCTTGTCCGGCCTGCGGTGCCGAGGTAGCCATCGAAACGCAGAACTGCACTTGCGGATATAGTTTCGAGTCCGTGAGCACGGACGAACGGATCCCCGAAAAACAGGCACTGCAGGATGAGGAACTGTTCCAGGCCTATCTGCAGGCGCGTATTGACCAGGCCTTGGAGACGGTGGAATCCGCGCGTGCCGTATTCGCCGCCGAAACATCCAATCGCCGCAAGACCGATAAACTGATCTTGGCCGTACAGGAAGCAATCGCCTTGCGTGACGAGATTGACGCCCAGACACTAAAAATAGCGCAACTACGAGAATCCATGCCCGCCAATCCGGAAGCCCTGTCCTTGTCGTCTCAGCCCACCGAGGCCTTCCGGGCGCAACAGGCGTCCAAGGCAGAAAAGATCATGGAGTCGTTCACCAACACCCAGACCAAGACCTGCCCGCACTGCAAAACGGTGCTCCCGGTCTCATCGGCCCTGTGTCTTTGCGGATACATTTACGCGCGCAATAACTTCATGCTGCCGCGCGCCGTTGACAGGTCGACGCGCGGCGAACTCTACCGCACCAAAGAGTAAATCCCTTCTTTGGCGGCTATTAGCCGTACAAAAGATTGACTAACGCGGTATAGGTCCGGTCTTCGTAGCGGCGGAACTGCAGTGCCACACCGTCCCTGTCTGAGCGTACGACGTAGGCGGGGACGCGATGTATATCGTACTCATTCTGCTCCCTGAGCGTCAGGACCGCTTCCACCGGCGTGCCAGGAGAGATTTCGTCTTTGCTCATTTCCAGCCTGGCCCCGTTAAGACTGAGGTCACACACTTTCCACCGTTTTGAATAGGTAAGATCCTGGTTTACAAGAATACTGAGCGGTATTCTTTTGCGAATGCTCTGGCGTTGCTCGGCCTTCACGGGTCACCTGTAATGGGGAACCTTAATGTTCACATGATCTTATTGTCCTGACAAAAGATCAACTTGCCCTGGCAAGTAGCGCATTAACGCCGACTTATATCGCAGCGGCCCCCCGAAATTTTGGATTCTGGCACGTTTCTGGCATATCTCTGGATGCATAAAATGTACGGGCGATTCCCTCATTTCGGAGTGGATACATCCAATATGTCCAAGAAAATGAACTTACCGATGTTCCAGGCTGCTGAACCATTGCGCAAACGCGTACCGGCGCTTGATGAGCACGGTAAACCTTTGAGCGATTTCATGGTGCTCATCCCCGGCCTGATCAAGAAACCGCAACATCTCATCCAGACCACGATTGAGCGCATCCAGATCGTATTCGCCAACTTCACTCATGTCGTGGTGTTTGCCGATCTTAATTTGAAATTGAGCCTGCTGTGGGTAAGCGTCAAGCCGGTTCCCGGCGTGCATTTCCAGATTTCCGAGGCGTTGCGCGCGGCCATCCCCGAGGCGCGCCTGGTGTCGCCTATCTGAAAGATTAATTGGCGTGCGGGTGGGAAATAGACCGCGCCAGCAGGAACGGCAGAACTACCTCTTAACGCTTGGTAGCGTTGGCGCCTAGCAGATCAACGGCACGACGACCAACGACCTCACGTCGGTTCGATTTTTTCGGCTCCCAGCGAATTTCTTTGCGACGTTCCGCCACATTGCGGCGGCTAATTTTCCGCCGGTCTATGCCCTTGTAACCCGTGTTACCGTTTGTATAGACATTTGCCATGGTACCCTCGCTCAGCCCGGGTTCTGGCAGATACCCTGGACCGGTGTTTGACATACCAAAGTAAATAGCAGAAACCATGCCAAAAAACCGGCTGGCCTCATATATACCACAGAGATTAGCCCTTTCTGGATGCCCTTTTTAGCCCAACCAATCCCACCGGGGGTCATGGGGCGGTAGGACGCTCCACCCTGGTTGGCCCGCTCCGCTACCACCCGGTCATAGAACCGGCGGGCGACCGGACCCATCGCGGCGTTCGGGCGCACGCCCAACAAGGCCGCCGATTTATCCTGCTCGAACATGTAACGCCGAAATACCTCGGAAGGATAACTTTCCAAGGGAATCGCGAAACCACGTGCACCGTCAGCGGATCGGCCGCAGAACTTAGGGTGGAGAAAATAAGAAGCCCGGTAAGGATAAAGAATAATCACGGCAACCGGCGTGACCTCACCTCACTCGTCCGTGACGCAGCCTTCGGAGGCATTCTTGACGTTTTTGATGAACTTGTAGAGCGTGCCGTGCGTGGCTTTGAAAGGCGGCATTTTCCAGCCTGCCCGTCGCTGGGCCATATCCGCCTCGCTCAGCGCCACACTGATCTCATTCTTTTCGGAATCGATCGTGATTACATCGCCGTCGCGAATCAGCGCGATCGGCCCGCCGTCCTGCGCCTCCGGCACCACGTGACCGATGATGAAGCCGTGCGAACCGCCGGAGAAACGCCCATCGGTCATGAGCGCCACGTCCTTGCCCATCCCCGCGCCCATGATGGCCGAAGAAGGCGTGAGCATTTCGGGCATGCCGGGGCCCCCTTTCGGACCTTCGTAGCGGATCACCACCACTTCGCCTTTCTTTATCTCCCCGCGTTCGAGGCCCTTAAGCATGTCTTCCTCACAGTCGTACACTCGCGCCGGTCCCTGGAAACGCAAACCTTCCTTGCCGGTGATTTTGGCCACGGCGCCGCCCGGCGCGAGGTTGCCTTTCAGAATCTGGATATGGCCGCTCGGCTTGATGGCTTTCTCCAACGGCATGAAAACGCTCTGCCCGGCCTTCAGTCCGGGAAGCCCCGAGAGATTCTCCTCAATGGACTTGCCCGTGACCGTGAAACATCCGCCGTCGAGGAATTTATTTTCGAGCAGGTATTTCATCACCGCCGGCGTGCCACCGACCTTGTGCAGATCTTCCATGACGTACTTGCCGCTCGGTTTCAGGTCCGCGAGAAACGGCACGCGGTCCGAAACCTTCTGAAAATCATCGATCGTCAGTTTCACACCCGACGAGCGCGCCATGGCGATGAGGTGCAACACGCCGTTGGTCGAGCCGCCGAGCGCCATGATCATGACCATGGCGTTCTCGAAGGCCGCACGCGTCATGATGTCGCGCGGCTTGATGTCTTTTTCAAGCAACTCGCGCATGGCCGCGCCGGCGCGCAGGCATTCCTCGCGCTTCTCGGCATCCATCGCCGGCGTCGACGAGCTGTAAGGCAGCGACATGCCGAGTGCCTCGATGGCGCTGGCCATGGTGTTGGCGGTGTACATGCCACCGCAGGCGCCGGCGCCGGGGCAGGCGTGCTCGACGATATCCTCGCGCGCAGGCTCATCGATCTTTTCAGCGATGAATTCGCCATAGCTCTGAAACGCCGAAATGATATCGATGGCGTCGCCTTTTTTGCTGCGGCCCGGCTTGATGGTGCCGCCGTAGACCATGATGGCCGGGCGGTTCAGCCGGCCCATGCCGATCAGGCAGCCGGGCATGTTCTTGTCGCAACCGGGCAGCGCGATCAGCCCGTCGTACCACTGCGCTCCCATCACCGTCTCGATCGAATCGGCGATAATCTCGCGCGACTGCAGCGAATACGACATGCCGTCCGTGCCCATGGAAATGCCATCCGACACGCCGATGGTGTTGAAGCGCATGCCCACCAACCCGGCTTTGGTCACGCCCTCTTTGACCAGGGCTGCCAAATCGTTCAGGTGCATGTTGCAAGTGTTGCCCTCGAACCAGTTGGCGACGATACCAACCTGGGCCTTGTCCATGTCGGCGCGTGTCAGGCCGGTGCCATACAGCATGGCCTGCGAAGCCCCTTGCGACTTGGGCCCGGTAATGCGGGAGCTGTAGCGATTCAGCTTCTTGGACATGAAACTCTCCAGAGGACAATCCAGGCCGGCTTCGGCCTGATGGCCGCCGGGTGAGGCGTCATTCTATATAATGTTCCGGCCTTAACTGAATACTTTCAGAACTGGTATTCGATGCCGGTGCGGTAGGTGGTGTCGGTTTTCTCGATAAGTTGCGGCGGGCGGTTGTCGTGGGCCACGTCCAGGGAGATTTTCAGGTCCAGGCGCCGGGTCAGGCTCACCGACAGCGACGCCTGTTCGAGCGCGCGAAAATCACGATAATCGCTGGTCGCGGGCTGGTAATAAGTCGTACTGGCCAGGCGCACAGTCTCGTTCAGCTGGTACTTCACCACGAAATAGAAGTTCCCGCGCATAAGGGTATCCACGCCGGCATCGGTAGCACCCGTACGGGGCTCCAGCTCCTCGCGCGAATAAAAACCGCCCAAACCGGCAGTCAGTACCAGCCTGTCGTCGTCAGATCGGAACGCCTCCCGGCGCACACCGCCACCCAGCAGCCCGCGGAATGAAAGCCGGGTGAATTCATTTTCTTCCGCCTGGCTGAAGGCCTCCCAGGCCCATGGCGGCGTGAGCTCATGAATATGACGGGCATGCAAAAAACTTTTGTTGGTATCACGCACGCCGCCGGTTTTGCCCGAGTCATGATTGAATACGATGAAATCCGTCACCGGCGCCTGATGCCATTGCAACCGGCCACCAACGCTGGAGGTGGATTTGTCGGTGTTGCCGGACTGCCCGGATATTGCCAAAGAGAACTGTCCGCTGAAACCGGCGACCGGTTGCTTCACCCGGGTGTCTTCGGTGTTGACGACAGCGCCAGCGGGAGAAGCCAGCAAAAACAAAAAAACCGCCGGCGCGCTGAGGCGCCATTTGCATCGACTCTTCATTCGAAAACTAGCTGGCGTTGAGCACCCGGGCCGCGCGGCTCACGTCCTGCTGCTTGACCCAGAGGATCGCGCCGAACCGTCCGGCACCGGCGCAAACGGCATCCACCGCCGTGACATTGATTCGCGATTTGGCGAGTTTTGACAACACCCCGGCGATGGCGCCACGCTTGTCATTGCCACGGATGAGAAATCCCGTCTTCTTGGCCCGCAGTCTGAGCTTGAGGCGGCGCGCGGCGGACAGGAACGAAGCCGGATTGGCGGGAACAAAATCCACTTGTGAACGATGTCCGTCGGGGAAACCGGTGAATGCCAGAAGATTGATACCATATTTTGCCAGTGCCGCCAGTGTTCGTCCCGCTTCGCCGGGCCGATTGGGAATTTGCATCGCGAAGTAACTGACCTTCTTTGCCGTGGCCATATTCATCCTCCTGATGTCATGTCCGATGACGGATGTCGGTTGCATCATAACGCATCGCTGAAGCGACAACCAACGCAGCGATATAATGCGCGAAATGATCTGTTGCGCGAGTTGCCCGATTATCAGGTTGCACAGCGAAAAATTCTTCTCGCATAACAACGACACCACGGAAAGCGGGTAAATGTTAAGGCCTGGCGCTGGAATCTAAGGCCCATAAAAGGTAAAATACACAGCAGAAATTCCCTCCACCTGCCCTCACCGCGCTGCCGCAATGGCTCCAGGCGACAAGGACGGGTGTTGTAACAAGCCGCTTTCGTTGAAGCCGTATCTTATCAACTGACTCGTGACGGGTTTCGTGGTCTCAAGCTCCGGGATTCCCGTTCCAGGTCGCGAAAACCAGCAAGCGGTGTGTCTTTGCCAGGGATATGAGCGTGACCGAAAAATCCGACTTGAACCAACGAAGCATCACAGTGGCTTATCTATCCCTTGCCGGGGAATAGCGCCGCGAGACGAAACCCCATGCGCGCCTTGAATCAGGAACCCAGCCTCGCGGATTTTTATCGCCGCCTCCGGACCGCGCCAAAACGCGCCTTATTGCTCGATTACGACGGCACGCTGGCGCCGTTTCACATTCGCACGAATGAGGCACTGCCGTATGCCGGCGTGCGCGAGATACTCGATACCATCGCGGAAAGCGGTCATACCCGTCTCGTCATCGTCAGCGGACGCTGGACACGCGACCTTAAACCCCTGCTCGGACTGAAACGCCTGCCGGAAATCTGGGGTTCACACGGCTGGGAACAGCTCAAACCCGACGGCGAATATGCCGTCGCCTCCATGGATGAAAAAGCCCTGCGGCACCTGGTGGAGGCCGATGCCTGGACCGCCGAAGTCGAGGCCAAGGGCGGGCGCTGCGAAATGAAACCCGGAAGTCTGGCGATCCACTGGCGTGGTCTGAAACCTAAAAAAATCGGCGAGATCCGGGATCTGGTTTCACAGAACTGGAACCTGTTAGAAATGGGAAAAAACCTGGTATGGCACGAATTCGACGGCGGCATCGAGTTGCGCGTGCCCGGCCGCCACAAGGGAATGGTCGTGGAGACCATTCTGTCCGAAATGGGCCCGGAAACCGCCGCGGCCTATCTCGGCGACGACACCACCGACGAGGACGCCTTCAGGGCCATCCGCGGCCGGGGGATCGGCGTGCTGGTGCGTCCTCAGTTCCGCGCCACGGCCGCGGATTTCTGGCTGCAGTCTCCGGCGGAACTGCTCGATTTCCTGCAACAATGGAATGAAACCAGCGGGGGAACAAAATGAACCTGCTTGAACATATTTATTACGGCAACTCCGCGGCTGACTGGTTGACAGCCATGAGTGTTGTCATTTTATTGACGCTGATTCTCTATTTCGTGAAACGCCTGGTCCTGGCCCGGTTGAAAGCCTTGTCGCGCAAAACCGAAAACCGTCTCGACGATTTCGTCGTGGACATCCTGGCGGGAACCCGCTTCCTGTTCCTGCTCGTGATTGCATTCTACTTCGGATCCCAGTACCTGGAACTGCCGCCAAAACCGACGCGCCTGATTACGAACATCTCGATCATCGTCCTGCTGGTGCAGGTGGCTTTGTGGGGCAACCGAGGCATCGCCCTCTGGTTCAGCGACTACCTGAAACGACATAAAGACACCGATGCCGCCAGCGCCACCACCATGTCGGTGCTGAGTTTCATCGCGCGGGTGGTGCTGTGGTCGGTGCTGCTGCTGATGATCCTGGACAATCTTGGGTTCAATATCACCACGCTGGTGGCGAGCCTGGGTATCGGCGGCATTGCCGTGGCGCTGGCGTTGCAGAACATCCTGGGGGATATCTTCGCGTCGCTGTCCATCGCCATGGACAAGCCCTTCGTGATCGGGGATTTCCTCATCGTCGATGAAATTCTCGGCACCGTGGAATACATCGGGCTCAAGACCACGCGCCTGCGCAGTCTCGGCGGTGAACAGATCGTGTTCTCCAACAACGATCTGTTGAAAAGCCGGATTCGCAATTACAAACGCATGTTCGAGCGCCGCGTGGTATTCGGCTTCGGCGTGATCTATCAAACGACGCATGCACAACTCAAGCAGATTCCGGTGATGGTACGGAAAATAATCGAGGCGCAGGAAAAAACCCGTTTCGACCGCGCGCACTTCAAGGAATACGGAGATTCATCGTTGAATTTTGAAGTGGTCTATTACGTCCTCAGCCCGGATTACAATATTTACATGGACATCCAGCAGGCCATCAACCTGGCCATCTTCGAGCAGTTCGCCAAAGCGGGCATCGACTTCGCCTATCCGACGCGCACGCTTTACGTGACCTCGGCCGGCGCGGTGCCCGCGGCGGCGCACGGAAACAACTGACCGTGGAAAGCCAGAAGCGACACAGCGGACTGATCGTGGCCTCGAACCGGCTGCCGGTGGCGCTGACGCGTGCGGAAGACGGCTCGTACCGAATCGAGCCCGGCAGCGGCGGCCTGGTGTCCGCCCTGTTGCCGGTATTACGCGATCGTGGCGGCACCTGGGTCGGCTGGGCCGGGATAAGCGGTGATGTTCAAAACATCAACGCTCTCCTGGAGCAGGCAACACAACAGGCGGGTTACCAGCTTAAAGCGGTGGCGCTCACCGAGGATGAACAGCGCAAGTTCTATCAGGGATTTTCGAATGAGGTAATCTGGCCGCTGTTTCACGATCTGCAATTGCTGTGCGACTTTGATCCGAGCTACTGGCGTGTCTATCAAAATGTCAACCGCCGTTACGCCGAAGTCCTGAGACAGAACAGCATTGACGGCGACTTCATCTGGGTGCACGATTACCATCTCATAAACGTTGCGCTGGAATTGCGGAATCTTGGCGCCAAGGTGAAGACGGCCTTTTTCCTTCATACTCCATTTCCGCCGCTCGACATCTTCGTCAAACTGCCGTGGCGCTTCCAGTTGCTGCACGCCCTGGTGGAATACGATCTGATCGGCTTTCAGACCCTGCGCGATCAGCGCAATTTCATCCAATGCGTGCGCACCCTCATGAAGGACGTCGCCGTGCACGGCAAGGGGCAGATGTTGACCTTGCGTGACAGCGAGCGCGAGGTACATGTCGGCAGTTTTCCCATCGGGATTGACTTCAACGCCTACGTCAAACGCGCCGCCAGCGAGGAAGTGACCAAACGGGCGGCGGACCTGCGCAACATGCTACCCAACCGCCAGCTGATCCTGGGCGTAGACCGGCTGGATTACACCAAGGGGATTCCGCAGCGGCTCGAGGCCTTCCGCAACGCCCTCGTACGCTATCCGGAACTGCATAACCGGGTCACGCTGATCCAGGTGGTGGTGCCGAGCCGCGAGGACATCCCGCAATATAACGATCTCAAAACCAGAATCGAGCGCCTTGTCGGTGAAATCAACGGCCAGTTCACCCAGCCCGGCGGCTGGGTACCGATACATTACGTTTTCCGCAGTCTCGACACCGTCGACCTGCTGGCCTATTACCGCGCCGCGGAAATCGCCCTGGTCACGCCGCTCAAGGACGGCATGAACCTCGTGGCCAAGGAATATTGCGCTTGCAGCATCGAAGAGGAATGCGTGCTGATTCTGAGCGAATTCGCCGGGGCGGCAGCGCAGTTGCAGCGTGGGGCCTTGCTGGTGAACCCTTACGATATTGAAGGCGTGGCGGACACCATCCACCGCGCCTACACCATGGGCAACACCGAGCGCCGCGCCGCCATGCGCCATTTGCGGCGCACGATCCGCGAACAGGACATTTTCTGGTGGGTGGACTCGTTCCTGCGCGCCGCCATCGCCAAAGACCTGAGCGCGTTTCCCCTGCCGGAGGATTACGTCCCGCGCAACGACATCGGCGGCATGTCGCTGTGACCGGCGCTGCGTAACGCAGTGCTACCCGTATCATCCCCTCAAAGTTCGGCCAACACCGAGCGCCGCAGGTATATCAGCCCGACCAGGATCAGCAACGAAACCGCCCACATCACGAGATAGGTAATCAAGGACTGGCGGGCCTTCTTTTTTTCCCACCACGTGCGCGGATGGATACCCTTAACCAGGAACACCAGCTTCGCCGCAAAATTCACGCACACGACATTGACGGCCAGCAGCAATCCCGCACCCGTCGCCATGGCGTATTCACCGCTCCCCAGCATGAGGCCAAACGTGGCCGCCGGCGGCAGCAAGGCCACCGCCACCATCACGCCGACCAGCACGCTCGATAATCCGGTCGTCAGCGACAGCGCGGCGGCGGCGCCGGAGGCGAGCGCCAGTGCCACGGAGTCCAGACCCACGTCGGTGCGCGCCAGCAATTCATGGCTCTTGATATTGATCGGCAACAAAAGGGCAATACCGATCGAGAGCACCAGCGTCATGCTTACGCCGGCCAGATTGGTTTTCAACGAACGCCACATCAGCGCCGTGTCGCCGAGCGCGGTCCCGAGCGCCAGTGCGATATTTGGCCCGAGCAGCGGCGCGATTACCATGGCGCCGATGACCACGGCGACGTTGTCCTCAATCAGACCGATCGCGGCCACGATGGTGGAAAGAAAAACCAGCACCAGAAAGGTGCTGTCGAGACGCGCGCCTTTTTCAGTGTCATCATAAAGTGCTTGACGTGAGATGGCCATCGCGCGCGCCGCGCGTCGCGAGGCCTCTTCCTCGCCGATCGAGGGCCGCGGCAACGCGGCTTCGACCGGGATCACCAGAATGCGGGCCTCCGGGTCGCTGGAAAGATACCCTTCCAGGGCATCGAGCACTTTCTGGGTCTGCTCGTCGGCCACCAGCAGGCGTACAACCTGACGACCGTCTGCGTCCTCCGCCCCCAGGCGATGATCCCGCACCTCCTGCTGATCGGCGATACCCAGCACGGTATCGAGATGCCCCTTGCTCGCCGTGACCTCGATGATCTTCATTGATGCCTCCCTCTCCGCTGCTTCCGGCAAACCGCATTTCACATTCTGCTGATTCCCCCACTGGCTACTGATTGTAGAGATGAATGGGTTATGATGCATTCACCGACATGGCCACCTGCGCCTCGTACAGATTGTTACGCCCGCTGCTCTTCCGGCTGCCCGCCGAAACCAGCCACCAACTGACATTCTCACTGCTGCACCTGTTGCACCGCCTGCCCGGTGCGGGCGCGCTCGCGCATGCAATCAGCACGCGTCATGCGGCCGTTTTGCCGGTCAGCCTGATGGGCCTGAATTTTCCAAATCCAGTGGGTCTGGCGGCCGGTCTTGATAAAAACGCCGAACATGTCCGCCTGCTCTCGTATCTCGGATTCGGATTTCTCGAGCTCGGCACTGTCACTCCCGAGCCACAACCCGGAAACCAGAAACCGCGGTTGTTCCGCCTGACGCAGCGGGCGGCGTTGATCAATCGAATGGGATTCAACAACGTCGGGGTCGACCGGTTCATCCTGAATATCGTGCGCGACGGCAGGTCCTGCCCTGTGGGGATCAATATCGGCAAGAACCGGGATACACCGCCGGAGCGCGCCGTCGAAGATTACCTCGCGGCCCTGCGCGCGGTCTATGCGCATGCCGATTACATCGCCGTCAATATTTCGTCCCCGAACACCGCCGGGCTGCGCGATCTGCAGAACGAGGAGATTCTCGATGATTTGCTGCGCCAGTTGAAAACGGAGCAGACGGCACTCGCTGAAACGAATAGGCGGTACGTACCCATTGCCCTGAAGATCGCTCCCGACCTGGGCGATACCCCGTTGGCCACCATTGCCCAACTGATGCTGGAACACAAGTTCGACGCCGTCATCGCCACCAACACGACTATCACCCGTCCCGGCCTTGAACAAGATCCGGTGGCGCACCAAAGCGGTGGCCTGAGCGGCCCACCGCTCAAGACACTGTCCACGGAAATCATCCGCAAGTTGTATGGCCACCTCCAGGGAAACGTCCCGATCATCGGCGTGGGCGGGATTGAGAATGGGGAAGACGCCTGGGAGAAACTTGTGGCAGGCGCCGATCTGGTCCAAATCTACACCGCACTCATCTACGAAGGGCCGTGCGTGGTCCGCGCCATCGTGCGTGCACTGGCGGATCGTGTACGGGCATCCGGAAAAGCCACGCTGGCGGAGGCGGTGGCACAAGCCCGGACAACGCGTAACTCATGATCGCTCCAGTCCGCCGTAAGGCGATGACGTTTCGGCTGGGTCGTCGCCGGCCGGGCAGTAATTTCACGTCGGTTTTCAGGGACATGCTCGGGGCAATCACCCTGATCTCCTCGCCACCGTAACGCCTAGGGTCAACGTCGATTAGCGGAATTGTTTCACCCACCAGATCGATCGGTTGTTCGCCGGCATGGCGCGGTCACCGGCAAGAACAAGCCCGTTCTGTTCCGCCAACCGATTTACATCCTCGAACAAGCGCACGCCGGATACCGGATCGCGGGCTTTCAGCCAGCGGTCGAATTCCTCGTTGCTCTCCTCCAGCGTTCGCTCGACATAGCGATAGGGTCCGTAGACATACAGGATTCCTCCGGGCACGAGCAGCCGGCCGGCGCCGGCGAACAGTCTTTCCACGCCTGTCCATGAGACGATGTGTATGGTATTGACACTGACCAGTGCGTCGGCCTGTTGCACCGGCCAAGCATCGGTGAATAGGTCGAGCACTTGCGGGTTACGCAAGTTGGGCAACCCGGCTTCCATGCGCCAGGCGGCGATGCTCGGGAGATTTTCCGCGGTGTCGGTCGGCTGCCATGTCATATGCGGCAGACCGCGGGCAAAATGCACCGCGTGCTGACCGCTGCCACTGCCGATTTCCAGCACCAGTCCGGGGGCAGTGAAAATTTCGCGCAGCACGGCGAGAATCGGTTCCTTGTTGCGCTCGCAGGAAGGCGAATGTTGTTTCATATTCCGCTTTATAGTGGATTATTATGTTTGCCACGACAACCCCGGAGGATGCCATGCCTTATCTGAAAATTCAGACCAACCGCGAAATCGCGGATGACGTCAAACAGGAGATTCTCAAAAAGGCCTCGGTGCTGGTATCCAAGAATCTCGGTAAACCGGAAAAATACGTCATGGTGCGCATTGATCCTGTCCAGACGATGAGGTTCGCAGGTAGCAATGCACCCTGCGCTTACCTCGAATTGAAATCCATCGGCCTGCCGGAGAGCAAGACCGAAATGCTATCCAAGGTGTTATGCCAACTGATATGGGATGAGCTCAAAATCCCGACAGAGCGGGTTTATATCGAATTTGCGGATGCCAAAGAATCGATGTGGGGCTGGAACAGCGGGACATTTTAGGTAATCAGGGGCGATCAGCTCTTGATGGCCCCGAGTAATACTTCGCAAACACGCTCAATATGAGCGAGCGGCATGCCGGGGTACATGGGAAGAGAAAGTGTCTCGGTACAAACTCGCTCGCACACCGGTAGGCTGTCGGGCTTGTAGTTGAGGTGCTGGTAGACTTCTTGCCGATGCAGGCCCTGCGGATAGCACTGCGAGGTACCGATCTGCGCCTCCGTCAGGGTCTGCCGCACGGCATCGCGCTTGGGCACGCGAATGGTATAGAGATTGAAGACATGCGTGCCATTTTTGGGTAAGGACGGGGTTTTCACAGGAGAGTTAGCCAGGCGCTTCGTATATTCCACCGCCACTTTCTGCCGGCCGGCAATATCGTCCCGGATATGCCGCAGTTTGATCCGCAAGACCGCCGCCTGAACCTCGTCGAGACGGCTGTTGGTGCCGATCTCGGTATGCAGGAAGGGTTTCACCGCTCCGTGGTTGCGCAGCCGGCGAATATGTTCGTTGACCTCGTCCGAATGAGTCGTGACCATGCCCCCGTCGCCGTAACAGCCGAGCACCTTGGTCGGATAGAAACTGAAACTGCCGGTATCGCCGATCGAGCCGACCATCTTGCCGTTATGCAGTGCGCCGAAAGATTGGGCACAGTCTTCGATCACGGCCAGTTTGTGTATTCTGGCAATTTCCATGATCTCGCCCATCTCGGACGGATAACCGAAGATATGCACCGGCACAATGGCCCTGGTTCTGGCGGTAATTTTCGCACGTACACGGGCCGGATCCAGGCAAAAGCTTTCCGGAAGAATATCCACAAACACCGGCGTGGCACCGACCATGTCGATGGTTTCGGCCGAGGCAAAGAAGGTGAATGGCGTGGTGATGACCTCGTCGCCCTGGCCAATACCCAGCACGCGCAACGAAAGGTAAAGCGAATCCGTGCCATTGGCCACGGCGATGGCATGCTTCACCCCGACGTAATCGGCGAATTCCTTTTCGAAGGCCTGGGTGTGCGGGCCAAGAATGAAACTGCCGCGCGCGCCGGTCTCGCGGATGGCCGCGATCCATTCGGATTCGAGGCTTTTATACTGCGTGGAAAGATCAAGAAACGGAACGGGCTGGTTCTTGGTCACGGCGTGCATGCAGCAATTTTCTCCTTCACGAGCAGGGCCACGCGCAGCGCCTCAAGCCCGACCCGGCCGGTGACCAAAGGGGGCGTGCCGGTGCGCACGGAATTCACGAAATATTCGAGCTCCGCATCCAGCGGCGGACGCGGCGTGATGTCGAGACGCTCGGTGACGATGCGCGGCCACTTGCCGCCGTCCGGATCCGGGTCGGACCGCACCATTTCGAGCTTCTGATCGATGTAATCGAGACCATAATAGTGCTCCGCGCCGAAGATGCGGATACGACGCAGTTTCTTGTTCGAGACGCGACTGGCGGTGACGTTGGCAACGGCGCCGTTTTCGAATTCTATGCGCGCATTGGCGATATCCACGTGATCGGTGAGCACCGGAATACCAGTGGCGGCGATATTCCGGATATTCGATCTCACCAGCGACAGTACAATGTCGATATCGTGAATCATGAGATCGGTGACGACGTCCACATCGGTGGCACGCTCAACGAACGGGCCGAGACGATGCACTTCGATGAAGCGCGGATTCTGCACGCGCTCGGCCAGCGTCATGATACCGGCATTGAAGCGCTCAAGATGGCCCACCTGAAAAATGACGCCGGCGCGCTCAGCCAGCTCCACCAGTGTGCGCGACTCCTCGTAGGTCGGCGCAATCGGCTTTTCCATCAGCATGTGTACGCCTTTTTCGAGAAATGGCCGTGCCACATCACAGTGATAAATGGTGGGAACCACAATGCTCACGGCATCCACGCTCCCCAGCAGGTCGCGCGCATCAGTATACGCGCGGCAGCCATGCTGCTCGGCCACTTCTTTGGCAACGCGCTCATTGGAATCGGCGACGCCAACAAGCTCAACGTCCGGCATGGCAGCATAGATGCGCGCATGAAAACGGCCTAGATACCCAACACCAGCGACACCGACGCGCAGCTTTCCGCCGTTTCCTGTCGAATGTGTGCGAGAGGCCGTGGTCATGAAATGCTTGGGTGGCTCGATCCTTCAGCCAGATTGGAATAGAAATATATCGATTACCCGTTTGCGGTGCGAATTATACCGGATTTACTCCGGCATGCCATGAAGCAGGGCGCTCACCTCCCGAGGCGCCACGCCCCGGAATCGGCAATAACCCGAAACAGCGTAACTTCAATCTTGGCGGCCCAGGCTTTAGCCGTGAGCTTGTTTAGGTCTTTTTCCTTCGGCACAGCGGGATAGAGTGGGTTGACCGTCTGGCATCGCTCGGCGCAGGATGTTGTACTCAGGCGTTATACACCCTAAAGTCAATTTCCGCCCTGTGCAACTTCCGAAACCAATACGGCGCGCATGAAATCCAAATGCATATTGATCACCGGCTGCTCGTCCGGCATCGGCCGTTGTCTCGCGCACGGCCTGAAAAAGCGCGGCTACCGGGTGTTCGCCACGGCACGACGTGAAAAGGATGTCACGGCACTGTCAGAAGCCGGTCTTGAGAGCTTTCAGCTGGACCTGGACTCGCCCGAATCCGTGCATAACGCCGTCAAGGCCGTGCTTGAACAGACACAGGGCCGTCTTTACGCCCTGATCAACAACGGCGCCTACGGGCAACCCGGGGCCGTCGAAGATCTGTCACGCGATGTGTTGCGGGCGCAATTCGAGACAAATCTTCTCGGCACCCAGGAGCTGACCAATCGGGTGATTCCGGCCATGCGCGCCCAAGGAGAAGGCCGCATCATCAACATGAGTTCGATGCTCGGCATTGTGTGCTTCGCCTACCGTGGTGCCTACAACGCCACCAAGTTCGCGCTCGAAGCCCTGTCCGACACCATGCGTCTCGAACTGCGGGATACCAATATTTTTATTTCAGTTATTGAACCCGGCCCGATTGAAAGCCGTTTCCGCGCCAACGCCTACGTAGCCTTCAAGCACCACATTGACCGCGAGCACAGTGCACATCGTGAACATTACGCGCGTCTGGAAAATAGACTCGAAGGCTCGAAGCCCATGCCCTTTACGCTTCCACCCGAGGCGGTACTGAAAAAAGTGATCCGTGCCCTGGAATCGCGCCGGCCAAAAGCACGCTATGGCGTTACTTTTCCCACACATCTCTTTGCCGTGCTGCGGCGGATTCTGCCGGTGCGCATGCTTGACTGGGTACTTGCCGTGGTGAGTAATGGAGGACAAAGATAACGCAAAGTTCACCGGACGAGGGACCGCGCCAGCGGGACCGAGTTCCGGTGGAACGACGAGTTATGCCGCCGCTTTGTCGGGCAGTTGCCAGCCGGGGAAAACCAACACCCCGGGATGGCACTTGAGTGCCCGGGCGAGAACCTTGGCCCGTTCGACGCCAAGACGGACTCGGTCATTCTCAATCGCCGAAATAGTGGCTTGAGGAATCCCGGTAAGACGGGCCAACTGGCTTTGGCTCAACTCCTGAAGCTCACGAAGAATGCGCACGGACTCACCAACCGAAACCGTGACACGCTTTTTGGCAGGACGATACTCTTTCATTTATGGCCTCCTATAGTCATGCGCGGTTAACGATGCCACCTGGAAAAGAAACTTTTCGGCAACCACACGGTAGATGACGCGCCACTGAAGTCCGAGCCGGCAAGATCGGTAACCTCGCCACTCCCCTGACAGGGCCTCGTCACGAAATCCCCTGATCAGACGGAGCCCGGGTGGGCCGGATATCGCCGCAATGTCCTTCCACTTTTCATAGCGCTTGAGAATATCCTTCGGGGCCGCCGAAACTTGTTTATCCACCCGGCGGTGCTCTTCGATGCGCCACATATCATATTATGGCTATACTCAATATGGTATGTCAATAAACTTCCCATTGCGGCACAACTTTTGAACTCAGCCGCTGACGAAGCCGGTCGGCTGGAGTGAGCAGTTAGAGGGCGCCACGATATACATTTTTTCGGTGCCCCACCTTGACGATATAGATCACAAGCTTCTCATCTTCTACCGCATATACGACTCGATAAACTCCCTGGCGAATACGGTACCGGTCGTGCCCGGTAAGCTTCTTGGAACTGTTTGGTCTTGGGTCTGTGGCTAAATCTTGAATGCGGCGAATGATCTGTTGGCGGATTTTCTTTTGCGGGATGGCCTCGATCTCCTTTACCGCGGCAGGCTTGATGAAGACCTTATATTTTCCCACGCCGTTTCAGATCCTTCACGACGTCCTCAAAGGGCAGATTTGGCTCTCGTGAGCGTTGCTTGAATGCCGCCAGGTCTTCCGCATCATCGGCCAGGCTGAGTTGCACAGCTTCATTGACCAAGTCGGATAAAGAGCGATCCATCTCCGCAGCCTTTAACCGAAGGGCGCGGTGAAGCTCAGAATCGAAATAAACGGTTGCTCGTTTGGGATTAGCATTCATGCACGCTAGTCTAGCGTCTTAACGCTATAACGTCAAGCCGCTAACCGTTAAGCCCTCTTACGTCGTTTTAACCGGCGCGGGCAAGAGGAAACAGTGCGCCGCATCACCGCGTCCGGTTGAAAACACAGTTAGGCTCCTTTCCCATGGTAATTTAATTCTTATTCATTAAAGCCATTAACGCTTCTTCGGCAGTTTTATTATTATTTTCTTTTGCTAGATCTAGGGCACTTTTCCCTTGCGCAGTTTTGTCATCTAGTTTGGCACCAAGCGACACCAATGTTTCGATAATTCCTTTGTTAGTGTTGTATTGAGCCGCGATCAGTAAGGCAGTTTCATCATTATTTACCTTCTTGTTTATGTCGGCCCCCAAATTCACTAACTCTCTAATTATTTCTGGATTGCGGCTATAGCCAGCCGCCCCCGTGATAGGAGTGCCAGAAAATATAGAATCAGACTCATTCACCTGGGCACCTCGTTCAACTAATGCTCTTATAATCCTTGGGTCGGAAGCTCCTATCGCAGCCCACATTAAAACGCTGCCGTTCTTATTACCGGCCTTTAGGGCTTTATCAGGTACCTGGGATACTGACTCCAAATTAGCTAATTGCCAGAACTCCCGTGTACTGTATTTCTTGTCGGGATTCATTACTTTCAATACCCCCACAAACGCAACAACCACGATAAGTGCAATGATGTATTTTGGATTAACTGACGTCATAGTTTCTCCGACTCTCTGCTTTGTAATAAAGGCTATTGATTATCGCTCGATGATGCCTAACGAGTCTGTAGAAAAACCCCTTTGCAGAAGTATGGCAGACTCGATGTGATTATTGTTTGATCGGTTGGTCGTCCCGGATGTCGGGGTTTTTGTTTTTGCTTCTTTCGGCTTCGCCTCGGTTGCCGCTTTCCTTCTTGATCCTTCATCCACTCGCTGCCAGCATCGGCCCGTAGCGCTGGATTTTGCCGATATTATGCACCAGGCAGTAGAGCAGCCACTGGGCATTGACCTTGGTTTTGCCTCGGAGCGTGAAGCGATCGAGCCCCTTGGCGTGGCGGACGTTGGCCTCCGAGGCGTAACCGGCGTCGGCGGTGAGGCGGGCCTTGGATAAGACATCGCGGCTCTCCCCCGCCGCCTTCAGATTCTCGCGCAACCCTTCGACCGTGGGCACGAGCAGCCCGTGTTCCTGACCCTCACCAAAGGCGCCCGCGTGCACGATGACTTGGTGTTTGCCATCCACCGCCGCCACCGCCGTGTAGCCCTGGATCACGCCGTGGCTCGTTTTCATCTTGGCGCTTTGGGGGTCGGTGATGTTGCTTTGGCGGATCGTGCCTTTCGGCCCGCGGTTCTCGTTGCCCGTGGCGAGGAATTCCTTGATCTTGCGCACCTTCGCGCGCAGGCGTTCGATTGACTCCTCGGCGCGCTCGCGCGGGGGCGCCGCGGTCTCGGCGGCATCGCGCGCCCGGTGGGCCGCGAGCATCGTGCGAACGGTCTGCTCGAGCTTGCGTTGCTTCTTCTTGAGATCGGCGCGGGTACCGCTCCACTCCTTGGCCGCATTCGAGGGCAGTTTCAGCCCATCGATCGCAAAGAGCTCCTTACCCAGCAATCCGAGTTGATCGCAGTAGGTGAGCACCTCGCGAAACAGCGCCACGATCTGCTCGTGGGAGCCGGCCACAAAATCGGCAATCGTGGTGAAGTCGGGTTGGGTATCGGCCGAGAGTGCCATCATTACCACGTTCTCGCGGCAGAGGCCTTCGATGCGCCGCGAGGAGACCACGCCCCGCGAGTAGGCGAACAAGATGATCTTCAGCAGGAGGCGCGGATCGTAGGCCGGGGCGCCGCCCTCGTCGTTGCGGTACCGGCCATCGAAGACCGAGAGATCGAGCTCGTGGTCGATGACGTAACCGAGGGTGTATTCAAAGGTACCGGGAAGAATCTGTTCGGAATAACGGACGGGAAGGAGCTTGTGCTGATCGTACGAGTAGTCCTTGTATCGCGCCATTCGACCCATCTCCTGTGGCTAAGCGGTGTTGAGAAAAAACACGGCGAGCGAACGGCGTGATTATAAATGTTTGGAGGGTTTTTCTACAGTTTCAACGAAAAGCTTGAGCGGCGCGCTGCTTTTGCGCGTCCGCCTCGAAGCGCTGGTTGGACCTCGGCTGACTAACCACAAGCGTCCTTGTTGCCGAAGTGTTCTGGTTTATTCGACCATCCGACAACGCCGCTTTTACTTTTCACTTTAACCCACCACACGGCCTTTGGCGGACGTTTTCGCTGTCCCCAACAGGTTTTCTCTTCTACGCACTGGTCCCAACCCCCAAGACCGTGAACAAAGAAGAACGCTTCCTCCTCATACATTTGTCCCTGAAACCACACTCTGAAAAACCCTTCACCCAAGTTGGTGTAAACCCACACCAGGTCCTTCGGGTTATAGGTTCTGTTCGATACCTTGCTGGCATGCGGGCGAAGCACTTCTATAAGACCTGGTTCGATGGTTGCTACGAATCCGGTCAGACCGTCGACTTTTTCGCCGGTGCGCACCACCCCGATGGGTTTTGATTGTTCGTCAGGGGTTGTGAGGAGCGTTGTCGGCTTCTTCACTGTCCATTCGCGATATGTGCAGCATTCAAAAGGGCAGGCCCCTTCATCGACATATTTGGTAGGACGCTCCGCAGCAATTCCTACACAAGTGATAAAA
>JANLIC010000109.1 GCA_024654125.1 Sulfuricaulis sp.
TTTTCCACCAGGTCAACGAATTCGGCATAACTCGCCACGCGAACATCCTGGATGTGATGGTTCAGGCCACGGGCCTTCAGGTCCGCCTCGATGGCATAAACCGGATGCCGCTTCACGGCCTTTTCGATCAGGGACGATCGCGCCGTTCCCGCGGTCGCGGCATACACACCGTCTTCCAGCAACAGGATCACATCGCCCGGCTGTGCCACACGCAGGCAGTTTTCCAGTGCGCTGTTCTGGAACGGGGACTTGTTGACGGTGTGGAGCATGAGGGATTTCTAAAATGAAACGATGCCATGCTGGACCGCCATCATCTTCGCAATCTCGGCGCTGTCCAGCACTTTGGGCATGATCGGAGCGTCGGTCGCTTCATTCTTGCCGATGGAAATAATCGCGTCCTCGGCGATATTGCGTTCCCGCAACGATTGGCGGTCGACGTAAACGTTTGTAACTTCCCAGTCCACGAGCGCACCGAGCGAAGCCATGAAACCCTTGATGCCCAGGCCCTGGGTATCCTGACCCTTATGCAGCGCCAACACTCCGTCATCCAGAAAGACCACGGAAAGGTCCATATCGTAGGAGGCAAATATGAACATCACTTCAATCGCCTCCTGCGCGTAAATACTGCCATGCGGCGCCTTGCGTACCGTGACCATCACTTTTTTTCCTTTCGCCGCCATGGATTCCACTATGCGTGGTTAACCGCTGAGTCAATCGCCAAACGTCACAATCCGGTCGGATTCATCGATCATGCTCGCCAACTGGCCCAGACCGGAAATGCGAATATCGGGAGCAAGCACTTCGTCGGTAATACCGCGCCGCTTGGCCGCGGCCACGCACACGACCAGATCGATTCCCTTGGCGCCGAGTTCCGACCAGCGTTTGACGATATGCCGGTCGTCCTGAGGTGGGTCGCTGAACTTGGTGGCGTTGTACACACCGTCGTCGTAAAAAAAAATACCCTGGATGGTATGCCCTTTGGCGAGGGCAGCGTGAATGAAGTTATACGCGCTATCGGAGGCCTGATGATTGTAAGGGCCTTCCAAAACCAGTACCGATAATTTCATGCCTGCTCCGAAATCCGTGATCGCATTAAGTACTGCCCGAAAACTACCCATCAGGAGAATAGCCGAATCTTGCCAAGATGGAAGGAAAATGCCAAGCCCTTTGACGTCAGCGGTAACGGGTGGGATCGTTGATTCCCGCATCCGCAAACCCCTGTGCGCGCAGACGACAGGCATCGCACTTAAGGCAGGCGCATCCGGTCGCATCGGGGTCATAGCAGGACATCGTCAAAGAATAATCGACGCCCAGACGCGCCCCGGTGCGAATAATTTCCTGTTTCTGCATATGCAGCAGCGGCGCAAGCACCCGGAAACGGGAGCCTTCCACTCCCGCCCGGGTCGCCAGATTGGCCAGATTCTCGAAGGTTTGAATGAATTCCGGCCGGCAGTCGGGATAGCCCGAGTAATCCACGGCGTTGACGCCGATATAAATGTCCGGCGCGCCCAGCACCTCAGCCCAGCCGAGCGCGATGGAGAGAAACACCGTGTTGCGTGCCGGGACGTAGGTGACGGGAATACCGGAGGAAGATTCGTGCGGCACGGCGATACGGGCGTCGGTCAATGCGGAACCGCCCATCCAGCCAATATCGAGCTTGACGAGGCGATGGTCCGCGGCACCCATCTTTTGGGCTACGCGTTGCGCGGCTTCGAGTTCCACGCGATGTCGTTGCCCGTAGTCAAACGTGAGCGCATGGCAACTTGCGCCCGAGGCCACACAGAGCGCCAGCACCGTGGCGGAATCCAGACCGCCGGAAACCAGCACCACCGCCTTCGGGCCGGCATCAGCGTCCGCGGGCATCGTTCCAGAGAATCTTGTGCAACTGGATCTGCATGCGCACCGGCAAATGATCCTGCAAAATCCACTCGGCCAGATCGGTCGGACTCAACTGTCCGTGGCAAGGAGAAAACAATATCTCGCAGCACTGATCAAGTTGATATTCAGCAAGCTTGGCACGGCTCCACTCGTAATCGGCGCGATCGCAGATGACAAATTTCACCTGGTCCTTGCGGGCGAGATGCGGGATATTGACGTAAAGATTGCGGCGTTCTTCGCCGGAGCCGGGTGTCTTGAGATCCATCACAATGCTCACGCGCGGATCGATGCCGGCGATATCGAGAGCACCGCTTGTCTCGAGCGACACTTGATAACCGCGCTCGCACAGGGCGGTCAGCAATTCTCGGCAGGGACTTTGCGCCAGCGGCTCGCCGCCCGTCACGGTAACATAGCGTGGTGCGTGTTCAGCGGTGCGGTTCAAAATCTCGCCAAGCTCCATCCACTCCCCGCCGTAGAAGGCGTACTCGGTATCGCAGTACCCACACCGCAGCGGACAACCGGTCAGGCGAATGAACACCGTGGGATAACCCACGGTGCGTGCTTCACCTTGCAGGGAATAAAAGATTTCCGTGATACGCAGCCGATCGAGGCTGTGAACCGTGAGCCGTGAGCCGTGAGCGTCAGCTGTGGAGTGGGACATTGCCAAGAGGATCCTGCGAGAAAAAAACAATAGGTATACGCCGGCCGGGCATATGCATGCCGGGAATTCTACCAGAACTTGCGATTTACGATTCCCGGCTTACGATTTACGGACTGTCTCAGCGCCCCTCTTTTTTCATCTTCGCCAAGCGCTGTTCCGCCGACTTCGCGGCCGGCTGCCCGGGATAACGCGCGATCACCTGATTGAGTGCGTCACGCGCCTTGGCCCGGTCTCCCAGCTCATAATGGCTGTAGCCGATCTTGAGCAAGGCATCCGGTACTTTGGGACTCTTAGGATGCTCGTCCCTGAGCCGGGAGAACTCCGTCAAGGCCTTGCGAAAATCGCGCACGACGTAAAACGCCTCGCCGAGCCAGTATTGAGCGTTGTCACGCAGCGCGCTCTGTGGATACTTGTCGATAAATTCGCGGAAGCCCTTGGCGGCACGATCGTATTGCCCCTGCTTCATGCGGTTGAACGCCGCCTCGTAGGCCTGCTGCTCCGGGGCCGATGTCGCCGTCCCAGATGCCGCGATTTCTGATTTGGGGGCCGCCACCGTACCCCCAGTGGCAACCGAGCGGCGCTCCAGCTCGCTCACCCTCCGGTCGATATCAGCAAGCAGGTCGCGCTGTCGCGCCTTCAGACGCTCTATTTCGTTGTTCTGGACCTCGACCTGGCCCCGTAGGTCACGCAGCTCTGCCTGGAGCGACTCAAGCTGCTGCAGGAGGTCGGCCAGTGCATCGCGTGATGGCGAGGTGGCGGGTGCGCCTCCCACCCCCAGCTCCACGACCGGCGGCAGGCTACGTCCGGCCGAAGTTGCCTCCGCCGCCCACCCCGTGGCGCCTAGGGCGGCCAACCACATCCCTGCCGCCCACACACCGAAGCGCCGGGGAGACTTCATGGTCACTGACCTTGAATTAGTAGGCGATTTCAGCGCGACGATTCTGCCGCCAGCAGGACTCGTTGTGCTCCTGGCACAGCGGTTTTTCCTCGCCGTAGGAAACCGTCTTGATGCGGTTACCGGCGACACCCAAAACCTTCATCAGGCGCTCGACAGCCTGCGCGCGCCGTTCGCCCAGCGCCAAGTTGTATTCACGCGTGCCGCGCTCGTCGCAGTTCCCCTCAAGCATCAGCCGGAGCTGCGGGTTGGCGACGAGGTGGGTCGCATGCGCCTCGACGATGGCGCGGCCCTCGGTATCGATAGCGCTGCTGTCAAACGCGAAATGCACTCGGCGTTGTGACAGGAGATCGGCCCGTTTCTGTCTTTCGCTATCGGAAAGCGCGGCGCCTGACGGGCCGAGCTTCTCGCCGGCCGGTGTCGTCTGTGTCGGCGCGTCGTCCTTGTCGCCGGAGGCGGGCTTGACAGCCTTATCTCCAGCACACCCAGCAAGAACAAAAGCAATAATCAGCGATGCGACGAGATGTTTCCAGTTTTTCATATTTCACTCCTTGTATTGCAGTTCACGGTTGTAAGGCGACCAGGCGGGCTCACGCACATCACCCTCCTCTAATTTGTACAGTTGACGCACGCGCCCATCGGCAGAGACCGATGCCAGAACTCCCCGGCCCCTCACCTCTGTAGCGTAGATAATCATACGCCCGTTGGGGGCAAAACTGGGCGACTCATCGAGGGATGTCTCGGTCAGCACCTGCATTGTACGATTGTCCAATCTTAGCACGGCGATTCGGTACCCCCCCTGATTCCGGCTGACCAACGAAATGGACTTTCCGTCCACGGCATAGGCGGCACGGGCATTATAATCTCCATCGAAGGTCAGGCGCTCCGCCGCGCCGCCGGACGCGCTCATGCGGTAGATTTGCGGCGTACCGGCACGATCCGAGGTAAAAACAATATCCCGGCCATCCGGCGACCAAGCCGGTTCCGTATCGATGGCCTGGTCGTAAGTCATCCGCCGGAGCGAACGGGTGCTCAGATTCAGTGTATATATCTCGGCATTTCCGTCCCGCGACAACGCCATGGCCAAACTCCGGCCATCGGGTGACCACGCGGGGGCGCCATTAATGCCGGTGTATTCTGCGATCAGTTCGCGCCGGCCATCGATCAGGTTCTGCATATAAATCTTGGAACGTTTATCTTCAAAAGAGACATAGGCCAGACGATTGCCATCGGGCGACCAGGCCGGCGACAACAGCGGTTCGGGGGTACGCACCACCGTCTGTGGATTGACGCCATCCGAATCCGCCACCTGCAGCTTGTAGACCGGCCTCACCCCGGGCGGTCCCTCGCGTGTCACGTAGGCAATCCGGGTATTGAACGCGCCGGGCTCCCCCGTGATTTTTTCATAAATGATGTCACTGATTTGATGCGCCACCGAACGCAGCATTTCGGAACCGATGGTATACCGAAAGCCGGTGATCTGGGACCCCTTGAACACATCATACAACCTGAATTGCACCTGGTACTTTCCCGGTGCCACCAGGCGCACGCTGCCGATGACCAGGGCCTCGGCCTTGAGGATGCGCCAGTCCTTGAACACCACGTCATTGTCTTCGTGCGGCAGCGAGACAAAATCCTTGCGTGGGAGCACGGCAAACCGGCCGCTGCGCGCCAAATCCCCTTCGATCACATCGGAAATATTCTGCGGTAATGGTGCCGGGCCTTCCCACCCAAAAGGGACGATCGCAATCGGTGTGCCGATGTCAACGCCACGCGTGATTTCAATGGTCAGGATGGCGTGGGAAAAAATCGGCCACAGCAACGTTAACAGCAGTGCAATTCCTTTGGTGCCCAAACGTCTCAATTGTTTTTCCTATTATTCGGGATTGAACAGAAATTCGATTTCACGGAAATTTTCATACAAGGCCGGGTCCTCGGGCAAGGGCAAAGGCGCGGCCTTGTACACGGCATTCTCCACCGAGCGATCAAACAGTCCATTGCCACTCGATCGTACCACATTGGCGGACAACACTTCTCCCGTTGGGGTCAGGCGTACACTCACCACACACTTGAGGCCCTTGGCGACGCCGACCGGCCGGTTCCAGCTGCGGCTGACACGCTGGCGGATCAGCAACCTATATTTGTCGATTTCGGTGGCCGCGCGCGCGGCGAACGCTGCTTGCTGGCGCGCCTTCTCTTCCGCGGCCAACTGCTCCTGAAGTGTTTGCTCCACCGCTTTCTGCCTGCGCTTCGCCTCCTGTTTGCGCTCTTCATCGGCCGCGCGTTTCTGCCTCACTTTCTCCTCGGCCTCCCTTTTCGTACGCTCCGCCATCAGACGCTGCTGGGCCAACTCCTCTTCCTGCTTTTTCATCAGATCGGCCTGGCGTCGTATTTCCGCTTCGGCCTTCTGGCGCTCCGTCTCCTCTTCCTGGGCGCGCTTGTCGGGTTCTTCGGTTTTACGCGGCGGCGGCTCGGTCACGGCCGTGGCCTGCACCACTTTTTCCGACGAGGACGAATCCACACTCCAGCGAAAACCGATAATGGCGATCCCGATCACCACGGCGTGCACCAGCACGGCATAAATGATGGCCCGGACCCTTCCCGGATTCTGGCGTAACCTGTTGGCAAGCACTGGCGAGTGACTCCTGAAAAACGCGCGTATTTTGGCTTTAGACGCGGCGCGGCGCCGTCGAGCCGCGCAGCGTACACGACTGTACGTGCGCAGCGCAGACAAGCCGCAGCGAAGTATAAAGACAAAATACGCCGTTTTTCAGTGCTCTCACGGTTTTCCGGGCGGCTCGGTCAGCAGCCCCACGCTCGGCGCGCCGGCGGACTGCAGCAAGGTCATGGCCTTGACCACTTCACCATAATTCGCCGTCCGGTCACCGCGGATCAGCACCGGCGTTTGCGGCCGCAGACGCAGAATGGCCGCCACTTTCCGGTGCAGCTCTTCGGAGGAGATACGCCGGTCGTCCAGGTAATATCTGCCCTCGCGATCCACCGTCACGACCAACGTTTCCTGATCCTGGGATTCCACTGGTTTCGATGCCGCCTTCGGCAAGTCCACCTTGACGCCCTGTGAGAGCAGGGGCGCGGTAATCATGAAAATTATGAGCAGAACCAGCATCACGTCGATGTAAGGCACGACGTTGATTTCGCTCATCAGTTTTTTATGACGCTTGCGGTAGGGTTCCACGATCACCCCCTCGAGGCATAAGCCTGACGCTGAAGGATGCTGGAAAATTCCTCCATAAATATCTCGTAGCGCGTCACCAGCCGTTCCACCTTGTTAGAATAGCGGTTGTAAGCGATAACCGCCGGGATGGCGGCGAACAGGCCGATGGCCGTGGCGATCAGGGCCTCGGCGATGCCAGGCGCCACGTGCGCGATAGTGGCCTGCTGCACCATCCCGAGCGATCGGAAGGAATTCATGATGCCCCACACGGTCCCGAACAGTCCGATATAGGGACTGGTCGAGCCAACCGTGGCCAGGAAGGAAAGATGCGTTTCGAGATAATCGATTTCGCGCGACAAAGCGACGCGCATTGAACGCTGCACACCATCGAGGATTTCCGTGGGTTCGACCTTGGTCTGCTGACTGAGACGCCGATATTCACGGAATCCCTCGATGAAAATGCTGGCAATGCCGGTGGCATTCGCGTCTTTTTTAGACTGCTCCGCGTACATCTGATTCAAATTAGCGCCGGACCAGAATTTGGCCTCGAAACGGTTGGCCACGCGGCCGGCGGTTTTGATCGCGAACCATTTACGAAAAATCATGGTCCAGGACAGCACCGAGGCGGCCAGGAGAAGCAGCATGACCAGCTGCACCGGCAAGGAGGCGTGCCGGACGAGCGATAACAGCGCTATACCTTCGGTCGTGGTTATGTCCATGCAGTGATACCTGCGTCAATTTTTGAACCAAGGATTTCAGGAATGGCTCGCGGGGTGAACGTTTCGGCATCCAGACAAGCCACTTTCACTTCACCCTCACAGAGCGTGATCTCCTCGCGCCGGATTTCCTGAGCGAAGGTCATGCTGGCTTTTCCGCGGCGGATGACTTGCACCGTCGCCTCCAGCAAATCATTGAAACGCGCGGGCTTCAAGAATTCCAGGTGGGCGGAACGCACGGCAAACAGGATGCCGTCGCGGCGAAAAAGTTCGTCCTGTTCGAATCCCATCTGGCGCAGCCATTCCGTGCGGGCCCGCTCCATGAATTTCAGGTAATTGGCGTAGTACATCACGGCACCGGCGTCCGTATCTTCATAATAAACCCGTAGGGGAATGGAAAATATTCTGCTCACGCGCGACCGTTCACTGCTCCCCGAATATATCGCGCTGCGGACGCTCGGTGCCGGCCGGGGCATTCAGGTTGAAGTGCCGCCAAGCCAGGGCGGTGGCCAGGCGTCCCCGCGGCGTGCGCATGAGATAACCCTGCTGGATCAGAAACGGCTCGATCACGTCCTCGATGGTATCACGCTCCTCGCCGATGGCCGCGGCGAGATTGTCCACACCCACCGGTCCACCGGAGAACTTCTCGATCACGGCCAGCAGCAGCTTGCGGTCGAGCATGTCGAAACCGCACTGGTCGACTTCTAGCATGTTCAGCGCCATTTCGGCGATGTCGCTGGTCAGCCGACCGTCGCCTTTGATCTGGGCGAAATCACGCGCGCGCCGCAGCAGGCGGTTGACGATGCGCGGCGTGCCGCGCGAGCGGCGCGCAATCGCCCCCACGGCCTCTGGCTCGATATGCATGTCGAGTATCCCGGCGGATCGGACGACGATGCGGGCCAGTTCCTCCGGATTGTAAAATTCGAGACGGTGCACGATGCCGAAGCGGTCACGCAACGGCGAAGTCAGCAGGCCCGCCCGCGTGGTCGCCCCCACCAGCGTGAACGGCGGCAGGTCAAGCCTGATGGAACGCGCCGCGGGCCCCTCACCGATGAGAATGTCGAGCTGATAATCTTCCAACGCCGGATAA
>JANLIC010000115.1 GCA_024654125.1 Sulfuricaulis sp.
AGCGATGACATCCGTGATTGAACTATTGGCAAAAGCCATAGCAATCTCCTAAATAGGTTTAGACTCTGCCGCCGACGACCGCCCGCAGGTTCGCGGTGATCTCGTCGCGCAGACCTCTTTCCTCTGCCCCGTTCCCCTGTCCGCTAGGTGTAGCGGTCGGCGTACTGACGGCGTTGGATCGAGCGCGTTGTACTTTCTGCTGCTTGGCTGCCCGTGCCGCCGCATCTTGTTCAGCCGATTGCTGTTGCTGCAATTCGGCGAACAAATCCGCGTGGCGTGGATGCCGCAGCGCAGCCTCATACGCGCTTTGGAGGTCGTCAGCTAAACCGGCCTGGAGGAGTCCAGACATCGTCGCTTTGACCGTTTCAAAATGTGGTGCTTTTTCCGGTGCCTCTCGTGTGAAAGTCTCCAGTGCTTGCTTTGTTGATGCTGCCATCAGCTCCTGTTGTACGAGGCGCGGGATGATGGCCGGGTCAAATTGCTGGGGCTGTTGCTGCCCAAGCAGTTGCCATTGTCCTTGCTGGTCCTGTACCGCCAACTGGACCGGCACATTGTAGTCAGTCGCGAGTCGTTGGAACATCGCCACTTTATCTTGCGGGCTGCCCATGGCAAGTTTGTGGTGCGCATTGCCCAAATTGCTTACCCATTGCGCCGGGTCGATCCCGTGTTGTTGCAGGATGGGCTGAAATGGGGCTATGGCGTCGATTAACGGTTTTGCCTGTTCCCATTCCTGTTTGTAGGTAGAAACTCCTGATGCGAACTGATGTTCCCGTTCATTGAGGTATGCCGCTAGTTTCGGGTTCTCGTCCGCGATCTTGTCGTAGTCGGCCCAATAGTCTTTCTTCCAGCTTGAAGGACGGGGAGGGCGATCTACCGCTACCGTCGCCTGCGGAGTGGGAATTGGTTTGGAAACAAGCTCTGCATCCGGTTTGGCAGCAAATCGGCCCGCCTCGTCCCTCAAGCGTTCTGTTTTCTGTTCGTCTGTCTCGACGGGCGCTACCGGCTCCGGTACGTTGACGGCCTCCAAATTGGCCGCCAGTTCTTCGCGCAACGTCCGTTCTTCGGGCAGAGTAGTCTGCTCAACTTGGTCGTTCATTTGAGTTCCTTATGCAGACAGAACAACAAGCCATTGGGTTGCGGACACGCACTTACAGAGCGCATTCGTATTCACCGCAAGGATAAATGCGCCATTTGTCGAAAGCTCGTTGAACTTTGCCCCACTAGGCGGATAGACCAGACATTGATTCGCCCCGCCGTTAAAGACCATGCAGGAGTCACCTGGCCCGCCCGAGGAAAGAATGACACCCGCGCCGCTTGCGCAAGTCCCGATCATGTGTACGTCAAGCCGCCCGAGAGTCAGGGCGTCGGTCGAAACCGTCCCCGCTGCCGTCAATGCCGTTGCCACTCCGCCACCCAGCGCCACGGCGCTTTGGGCTGAAAAACCACCACTCATTACTGTCGCTGCGTATGCCATTTGGTTCTCCTATCGTGAGTTGTGCTTGATGAAATCAATGTCGCGCTTGAGGGCTTTTTTCATGCCGTCGTAGCCAAGTTCCCGTATCTGCGCGGCAATCAACTCCCTACGCCCTTGCGGGTCAACGTCGGGGAGCTTCGGGGGTTTCATCAAGTAATCGACTTCGTTCCCCACTTCCACAAGGCCGCGCGCCCGCAGCTCGGCCCGGTATTGCAATCTGCTCGTAACCTCCCGCCCGTCGATCAT
>JANLIC010000165.1 GCA_024654125.1 Sulfuricaulis sp.
ACCGGCGCGGTGCACACGGCACCGGGACACGGCCTCGAAGACTACGTCGTCGGTGAGCGTTACGGCCTGGCGGTGGACAATCCGGTCGGGGAAGACGGAAAATTTCTGTCCGGCACGGAACTCTTTGCCGGCGAGCATGTGTTCAAGGCCAATGATCATGTCATCGAGGTTCTCAAGTCGCGTGGCGCATTGCTGCATGTCGAGGCGCTGAATCACAGTTATCCCCATTGCTGGCGGCACAAAACGCCGATCATTTTCCGCGCCACATCACAGTGGTTTATCAGCATGGAAAAATTGCGTGAGCCGGCGCTGCGCGCCATCACGGGCGTTAAATGGATTCCGGACTGGGGTCAGGCGCGCATTCAGGGCATGGTTGAAAACCGTCCGGACTGGTGCATTTCCCGCCAGCGTGCGTGGGGCGTGCCGATCCCTTTGTTTGTGAACCGCGAAACGGGAGAGCCACATCCGGACACCAGCCGTCTGATTGAAGACGTCGCCCAACGGGTGGAAAAACAGGGCATCGATGCCTGGTTCGATCTGAAGCCGCAGGATCTGCTCGGCGCCGCGGCCGAAAAATATGAAAAGACCAGCGACACCCTGGATGTCTGGTTCGATTCCGGCGTGACGCACACCTGCGTGCTGGAGCGCCGCCCGGAGTTGCCATTTCCGGCCGATTTGTATCTCGAGGGATCGGACCAGCACCGCGGCTGGTTTCAGTCATCGCTGCTGACCTCGGTGGCGATACACGGCCAGGCGCCGTACCAAGGCGTCCTGACGCACGGCTTCACGGTGGACGCCAAGGGACGCAAGATGTCCAAGTCGCTCGGCAACGTGATCGTGCCGCAGAAGGTCATCAAGGTCATGGGCGCGGACATCCTGCGCCTGTGGGTGGCGGCCACCGAGTACCGCGCGGAGATGAGCGTTTCCGACGAAATCCTCACGCGCATGGCCGATTCCTACCGGCGCATTCGCAATACCACGCGTTATTTTCTGGCCAATCTCTCCGGCTTCGATGAATCGATGTTGTTGTCCGTGAACGACATGCTGCTGCTCGATCGTTGGGCACTGGCACGGGCGCATGATCTGCAGAACGAAGTACTCGAAGCCTACGAGCAGTTCCAGTTCCACATGATTTATCAGAAACTGCATCAGTTCTGCGTGGTCGACATGGGCGGCTTTTATCTCGATATTCTCAAGGACCGCCTGTACACCATGCCCACGAACAGCCGCGGACGCCGCTCGGCGCAGACGGCCATGTTTCACATCCTGCAGGGACTGGTGCGCTGGCTGGCGCCGGTACTGTCTTTCACCGCCGAGGAAATCTGGCGTTACCTGCCGGGGAAGCGCGGTGAATCCGTTTTTCTGGAAAACTGGTATACATTGCCGGCCTTGCCTGAGGGCTTGGTCGATCGTGGTTTCTGGAGCGAAGTGATTGCCGTGCGCCAGGCCGTGGCCCGTGAATTGGAAAAACTGCGCATCGCCGGTGACATCGGCTCCGGTCTTGAAGCGGAAGTGGATATTTATGGCGATGACGCGTGGCTGGAGCGCCTGTGTCGTCTGGGAGATGAATTGCGTTTTGTGTTCATCACTTCC
>JANLIC010000196.1 GCA_024654125.1 Sulfuricaulis sp.
GTGGACCGGCTGATCCGTGAACTGGAACTGGACAAGGTGTTCAATTTCGAGCCGGGCATGCGTTTTGAAGGCGGGCTAGCCATCAAGAAATGAATGCCGGACTGCATTTGATATTTATCAACGCTACCGTACATCCGTGTCGGTTACTTTCGTTTTTTGTTAAAACCAATGCGCCACTGGGCGCGGCTATACCCAACTTGCGGGAGGAAAAACATGTCTGACAGCCTGATCTTTGCCCTTGCCTGCGCCTTCGTGGCCCTGATATATGGCGCGATATCTATCAAATGGGTCCTTGATAAACCCACCGGCAGCCAACGCATGCGCGAAATTGCCACCGCCATTCAGGAAGGCGCCTCGGCCTACCTGAACCGCCAGTATTCCACCATTGCAATCGTCGGCGTGTTGCTGTTCCTGGCGATCGGCTTCTCGCAGATAGGCTGGCTGACGGCAATCGGCTTCGCCATCGGCGCGGTACTCTCCGGTCTCGCCGGGTTTATTGGCATGAATGTCTCGGTGCGCGCGAACGTACGCACCACCGAAGCAGCCAAGTCCGGTCTTAACCCGGCACTGCAGGTCGCGTTCCGCTCCGGCGCCATCACCGGCCTGTTCGTGGTTGGGCTCGGGCTGCTGGGCGTGGCCGGGTATTACACCCTGCTCACGCATTTCTATCCTGGCTTCTCCCCGTCGGAATTGATCGCGCCCCTGGTTGGGCTCGCCTTTGGCGGTTCGCTGATTTCGATCTTCGCGCGTCTCGGCGGCGGCATCTTCACCAAGGGTGCGGACGTCGGTGCCGACCTGGTCGGCAAAGTCGAAGCCGGCATTCCGGAGGACGACCCACGCAACCCGGCGGTGATCGCCGACAACGTCGGTGACAACGTCGGTGACTGCGCCGGCATGGCCGCCGACCTGTTCGAGACCTATGCGGTCACCATCATTGCCACCATGCTGCTCGGCAGCCTGCTGCTGCCTGCTTTCGGCAACGCCGTGCTTTACCCGCTGGTGCTCGGCGGTGTGTCCATCCTCGCTTCCATCGTCGGCACTTTCTTCGTCAAGGCCAGCGGCAAGGGCAAGATCATGAATGCGCTTTATCGCGCCGTGATCTCCTCCGGCGTGCTCGCGGCCATCGCGTTCTACTTCGTCACCGAGAAGATGATGGCGGGTAATAGCGCCTTTACCACTATGAATATTTACGGGGCGTCCCTCATTGGCCTGGCGCTTACCACGGCCCTAGTTGTCATCACCGAGTACTACACCTCGACAGAGTACAGCCCGGTGCGGAAAATCGCCCAGGCCTCGACCACCGGTCACGGCACCAACATCATCGCCGGACTGGGCCTGTCCATGAAAGCCACGGCACTGCCGGTGATCGCGGTGTGCGCCAGTATCTGGGGCGCGCACGAACTCGCCGGCTTGTACGGCATCGCCATCGCGGCCACCGCGATGCTCTCGATGACCGGCATCATCGTGGCGCTGGATGCCTATGGCCCGGTGACCGACAACGCCGGCGGTATTGCCGAAATGGCGGGGTTACCCAAGAAAGTGCGTAACATCACTGATCCTTTGGATGCCGTGGGCAACACCACCAAGGCCGTCACCAAGGGCTACGCCATCGGCTCGGCCGGCCTCGCGGCGCTGGTATTGTTTGCGGATTTCACCCACGAGCTGGAGCGCTACGGTAAGGCAGTGGAATTCAGTCTTTCCGACCCGAACGTGATCATCGGCCTGTTTATCGGCGGTCTCATCCCCTACCTCTTCGGCGCGCTCGCGATGGAGGCAGTCGGTCGTGCCGCCGGCAGCGTGGTGGTCGAAGTGCGGCGCCAGTTCAAGAGCATTAAAGGCATCATGTCAGGCAAGGCCAAGCCGAATTATTCCAGGGCCGTGGACATGCTGACCAAGGCCGCCATCAAGGAGATGATAATTCCCTCGCTGCTGCCGGTGGCGGTGCCGATCGTCGTCGGCTTCACGCTCGGGCGCGAGGCACTCGGCGCGGTGCTGCTCGGCACCATCGTCACCGGCATCTTCGTCGCCATCTCCATGACCACCGGCGGCGGCGCCTGGGATAACGCCAAGAAATACATCGAGGACGGCAAGCACGGCGGCAAGGGCTCGGACGCGCACAAGGCCGCGATCACTGGCGATACCGTGGGCGATCCCTACAAGGACACCGCCGGTCCGGCGATCAATCCGATGATCAAGATTATCAATATCGTCGCGTTGCTGATTGTGCCTCTCTTATAGGATGCGCGCCCTGTGCGCTTCGGCTCGCCTCCCTCTCCCGCGACAGCGGGAGAGGGAATGAGGGTGAGGGTAACTTCTACAAAGGCCGGCACTCGCCGGCCTTTGTTTTTGGAGGATACAATACCGTCATGAAAATCTGCATCGTTTCCGACAGCCATGACCACCGCGAACATCTCGCGGCCGCCGTCACCGAGGCGAAATCACTGGGCGCGCAGGCCGTGCTGCATTGCGGCGACCTGGTCGCACCGTCCACGCTGCACGCGATCATCCTCCTGGGCCTACCAGTGCACCTGGTACACGGCAACAACACCGGCGACCTGTTTCACCTGTCCAAACTCGCGCATCAGCCAGAAAACCGCGTGCACTACTACGGCCAGGATGGAACGTTCGCCCTGGCGGAGAAACGGATATTCATCGTGCATTACCCGCATTACGCCAAAGCCATGGCGCTCACGGGCGACTACGACCTCGTGTGTAACGGCCACGAGCACCATGCCGTCATCGAGCGTATTCGCAACGTGAAAGGGACAGAGACGCTGCGGATCGATCCCGGCACAGTCAGCGGCGTGAGCGCGCCGGCGACTTACGTCCTGGGTGACCTCGCGAAAATGGTATTCGAAATCCGCGCGGTACCCGAGCCGGACGGAGCAGGCGGATGGCGGTTCGTCACTACACAGCGCTGATTCACGCTTTCCTGCTCTGGGCGTTGTGGCCCCTGGCAGCCGGCGCCACATCCGCTGAGTGGGTTGAAGGATTCGAGGCCGGGCTGGCCCAGGCACGGGACCAACAACGTCCGGCATTCGTGTATTTCGACGCCGAGTGGTGCAGTTGGTGCCAGCGCTACAAGCGCGACACGCTCGATACGCCGCGCGTGCGCGATTTACTCGCACGCCACTACGTGGCAACACGGGTGGATTTCGACGCCCGCCCGGACCTCGTGAAGCGTTATGGCGTTCGCGGTCTTCCCTACACCCTGATTCTCTCGCCCGCGGGTAAAGTCCTGAACGGATTCGTCGGCATTCTAACGCCGGGGGACATGTCGGATATGCTGCGGGATTTTGCCGTGAGGCGGGAGTCGGCACTGCCCCGGGAGCGGCCGGATATCATTGCGCGCAGTGGCAGACTCGACCGGGCGGGATTCGAGAAATTCCGCCGCGCCTTTCTGGATCACGTTAATGACCTCTACGATCCGCGGCACGGGACCCTGGCGGGAAGATTCGAGACCGGGGCCACGCTCAAGCGCCCGTCTCCGCTGACGTGGATGTATCTCGCCAACCATGAACCGTGGCGCGAGCGCGCGCGGCGCGCGGCGTTGGCCGAGCACAAACGCCTGCACGATCCCGTGGGTGGCGGGTTTTTCAATTTTCTCGACCCGTCACAACCGGGCGGCGATTACACCGAATCCTCGAAACTGCTCGAGGGCAACGCCTGGCTCATCGCCTGGTTTGCCCAAGCCGGCACTGAAAACGCCGAGCTGAAACAGGTGGCGGTGGACGGGTGGCGATTCATGCGGGATCGTCTGTGGGACGCACGCGGCCGCGGATTCTGGCAGGCACAGGTCGCCGATCAGCGTCATTACGCACTTCCCTCCTGGCTGCGGTGGCTTTCCGCACCGCCGCCGCTGGATCGACTAAAACGCGCCGACACCAACGCCCAGGCAGCCTGGGCACTCGTGCATTACGCGCGCGCCACCGGTGACCGGCGTGCGCTGGATTACGCCGCGGGTGCACTCGATTTCGTGCTGACGACACAGTGGCGCGACGGACGGCTCTACCATCATTGGCGTGACGCCACGCTTTCCACCCCGGATGTGCCGCTTGACTGGTTCTGGGTGCTGGGCGCCGGCGCCGAACTCGAACGTGTCCTGCCGGATGCGGCACGTCGCCAACGCTTGCAGGAAATCAGTGTCTTGGCCGCTTCCTGGTTGCGGCAAGCGATGCGCATGTCAGATTCCGAATTGCCGGATTCGGAACTCGCGGGAATGATTGCGTGGGTTTCACAGCATCAATCCCTATATCCGCAGATTCCGCCCCGCGCGCGCGAATGGGCGCTCAAGCGACTGCATCTGAACGCGGAGACATTGCCGGATGACGTGGTGCACGGACTGCTGGCCTGGGAGCAGGCGCTTAAGCAGAAACCTTAGGCCGATTCGGCGCGATGGTCTGGTGCTACGACGTCGCCCGCGGCGGGCAAGGCATGCAGCCCGAGCTTGGCGAAAAGTTTCTTGTCGGCGTCGAATTCCGGGTTGGGTGTGGTGAGCAGTCTGTCACCGTAGAAAATCGAGTTGGCGCCGGCCAGGAAACACAGGGCCTGGAGGTGGTCCGGCATCCCGCTGCGGCCGGCGGAGAGGCGCACGAATGACGTCGGCATGCTGATGCGCGCGACAGCAACGGTGCGCACAAATTCTATGGGATCGAGCGCCTGGGCCGTCGTTGTGCTTGTAAGTGGTTTTATAACGATCTGAGACTTCGTATCTTCATCTGACACCACACTTTCCGACGTCCGCGCCCGACTCGCTACGTTCGCATCCCCATCACTATCGTGATGGGGCCCCTGCTCCCTGCTCGCAGGCGCTCTTCCTCCAAGCGGCGTGCCGGGTATGTGCACCAGCAGGTTGATCGGTACCGATTCTGGCGGTGGATCGAGGGCAGCCAGCTCGGCGATGAAGTGGACGCGGTCCGCGCGCGATTCCCCCATGCCCATGATGCCGCCGCAACAGACTTTGAGTCCGGCGGAGCGCACCTTTTTCAGCGTATCCAGCCGGCTGTCAAAAGTATGGGTGTGAACGATGTTGTCGTAATGGGCGCGTGAGGTATCCAGATTGTGGTTGTAGTAATCCAGCCCCGCCTGCGCCAGTTGTTCGGCCTGCCCCTCGCGCAACAACCCAAGCGTGGCACAGGTTTCCATTCCAAGCGCTTTCACCGCACGGACCATCTCCGCCACCAGCGCCAGATCTTTTTCCTTCGGACCACGCCAGGCCGCGCCCATGCAGAATCGGGTGGCGCCGCGCGCCCGGGCCGCGCGCGCGGCAGCGATAACTTCATCCTGCGACATCAAGGGTTGGCTTTCGACGTCCGTGTGGAAACGCGCCGACTGGGAACAGTAACCGCAGTCCTCGGAGCAGCCACCAGTCTTGATGGAGAGCAGCGTGGACAGCTGGACCGCGTTTGGATCGAAATACCGGCGGTGCACGGTCTGCGCGCGATAGACGAGATCGTTGAACGGCAACTCAAACAGCGTGGAGATTTCGGATGTTTCGGGATGCATCAGGGCCCTTCCGGGGGAGTCGGCACAAACTAGGGTAAGCCGGTCGGCTTGTCAACCCTGTATCGTGATGTCGGTTGACGCAAGAACTCAGGCCGAGGCGCTATGCTCGCGACTGTTGCCGGCGGCCATGTTGCGCAGGCGATTCATGTCGCGAAGGGTAATTTGCCGGCCATGAACGTTGATCAGGCCTTCGTCATGAAAGCGCGACAGCAGGCGGCTCACAGTCTCGAGCGCCAGCCCCAGGTAGTCACCCAGATCCTGACGCGACATGCTGAGCTTGAATTCAGTAGGCAGACCGCCGAGCCGGGCCAGCCGGCGTGAGAAACTCATCAGACATGAAGCCAGACGTTCCTCGGCGGTCATGCGGCCCAGCAGCATGAGCATTTCCTCGTCGCGCACGATCTCGCGGCTCATGATGCGCAACAGCTGATGCTGCAAACCAGGAATCTTGGTCGTCAAATCTTCCAGCGCGGGAAAGGGAATCTCGCACACCTCCGAAGTTTCAAGCGCCTCGGCGCTGCACGGGTGCTTGTCGGTGCTGATGGCGTCGATGCCGAGCAATTCACCGGGGAGATAAAAACCAGTCACCTGGGCGCGGCCATCCTCGATCAGGCCGGTGGTCTTGAGCGCGCCGCTGCGGATCGCATACAGCGAACGCAGGGGGTCACCAAAACGGTAAAGCATTTCTCCCTTTTTCAGCGTGCGCCGTCGCTTAACGGCCTTGTCGATGGCAGCAATATCGACATCGTTGAGGCCGACCGGCAGACACAGCTCTTGCAGCGTGCAATCCTTGCAGGCTGCCTTGATGCTGGAGATATTGATTACTGTGGCAGCTTGTTTCTTTTGCATGCGATACGTTCGATTGAAATTAAGACCTATTAAATCGATTGAGAACAGGCTCCGCAAGCCATTCCTTGCGCACGAGGATAACACGTAGCCTCTCTTTTCGCTTGTGGAGACAAAAGAAAATATCATATTCATTCAACAGGCTATGATCGGTTAATATCAACCTGAGCGTCCCATGCAGCTTCATGTTTGGCAGGTACGTCCTGTTCCAGAAATGTAAAAGATTGTTAACGCGATTGCGTGACGTTGGCTCAGAAGCCACACTATTCATATCATCGGCTCCTGCCCGTTTCTCCTGATTCTGACTGGATTTCCCGTGCACAGTGTATGCAGGGTAAGTACCAAGGTTTCTGAGACCTCCTTTATATATTGACCATGATGACATCATGATCACACCACCAAAACCCGGGACGAAGCCAGGCGCCTGGTAGCATTGCGCGCCCTCAAAATTCTGGATACACCCGCCGAAGAGCGTTTCGACCGCATCACGCGCATTGCGCAGAAATTATTCGACGTGCCGATCGCCGTTATGGCGGCGAAGAATTCATATTCCTGATGTATGACACGACCGGGCAGAAGGCGCTAACTCTGATGGACAAGCTGCGCGACGATTTTGCCGGATTAAAGCATCGGGTCCGAGTAACCTTCAGGACCACGTTCAGTTGCGGCATTGCTGCAATTTCGGGAGAGACCAAGGCGTCGGTCCTGACCGATATTGCGGACCGTGCCCTGTATCAGGCAAAGCACAAAGGCCACAACCAGGTTGTCCTGGTGAATTCCTGAAGCGCGGGAACCGAACTGAACATCTGTTTCGCTTCCTCCCCGGTTCTGACAAAAAACAGGAAAAAAAAAGGCGGGCAACCCCGCCTTGATTCAATTTCGCGTTTATGACTATTTTAACGAGCTTGTGCAATACATGCAGCGCTTGGCCGCGACCGGGATGTTGGAAAGGCATTCCGGACAGCTCTTGGTGCTGGGGGCCTTGGCCTCTTCGGGTTTCTTCATCTTGTTCATCGCCGTAACAACCATGAACAGGGCAAACGCGATGATGATGAAGTCGATCAGCGTGTTGATGAAGAGACCGTAGTTCAGCGTCGGCGCTCCGGCGGCTTTCGCCGCGGCGAGGGTTGGAAAATCCCCACCACCCAGAGCAACGAACAGCCCGCTGAAATCCATGCCCCCCATGGCCAGGCCGATTGGCGGCATCAGCATGTCACTGACGAATGAACTGATGATCTTGCCGAATGCCACCCCGATCACGATACCCACGGCCATGTCCACCACGTTGCCGCGCATGGCAAATTTTTTGAACTCATCAAGCATACGCAGTTTCTCTTTGGGTTATTTCGAGTTGTTATTTATCCGCAATAATTAATTGCTGGACATTGAAGTCCGCTGTGCCTTGATTTCCACTTCGACACGACGGTTCTGTGCCTGACCCTCTGAGGTGTCGTTGCTGGCAATCGGCTGCATCTCGCCCATTCCCTGGTTGAAGATCCGGGTCGGATCGATGCCCTTCTGAACGAGATAGGCTTTCACAGCCTCGGCACGGCGCTCCGAGAGGAGCTGGTTAAAGTTATTAGTACCAGGGGCGCTGGCATGGCCCGTAATCGCAACGTTTTCAAGGGCGATATTTTTATCGCTCATCCTGGCGGCAAGCGCGTCCAGCTCGGCTTTGCCCTTGGCACGCAGATCGGCCTTGCCGTTGTCAAACAGCGCATCTTCCCGCAGCGTGATCTTTTCCACCGTGGGCGTCATGACGGGCTTGGCGGCAGGTACCGGGGCCGGTTCCGGGGTGATGGCCGCCATCTTGGGAAGCAGGTCAGCATCGCAATTCGCTGTGGCCATTTCCTTGGTCCAGGAAGAAGAACGTAGGCAATTTCCGGAAGAATCTCTCTCCACGATTCCGCGGGAGTCTCCAACATAGCCGGCGGTGACTGGAGAGTGGGTGACGGATTGTGCCAATGCCGATTGCCCCGCAAGCGAAGCGACGGCAGCGAAAACAGCCAACTGTAGGGTCTTTTTCATCGAGTTGTCTCCTTGAATAGTTAAAGTCGATCTAAAGCGAATAATTCAATCCTTTACGGATGGATTTCAGTTAAAAGAGCCGATAATCATGGAAGCTGGCGTTTCTGCAACAGAACTGAAAAAATTATGTTAACAATTGTTTCTGGAAAATCCGGCATGCGTATCGCACTACTGGAAGATGATACGGAGCTGGCGAAACTCATTGCCGGATTTCTCTTCAGCTATCCCGGCCGGTTGCCGTCGCGCAACCACATTCTGGACAGCGTCTGGGGACGTGGGCCGGGGCTGAATACACGCACCGTGGATACTCACGTCAGTCGCCTCCGCACCAAGCTCGGCCTTTCGGGAGAGCAGGGTCCTGCGCTGAAAGCCGTCTACCACTACGGTTACCGCCTGGAAATGTCGCCCGCGGATGCCGGCAGTATGGACGTGGCTTAGCTCAGAATACGGCCTGGTATCGTCAACCAGGCGACAGCGAATTTGCTTCAGATCACCTTTGAGAAACGATTCTGCTGATTCTCCCGCAGGTAACGGTCGAATACCATGCAGATGTTGCGGATGAGGAGTTTTCCCGCCGGGTGAATCCTGATGGCGGCGGCGTCCACCTCGAGCAAACCATCGCGCTGCATGACATCCAGATCTGACAGTTCGTTTGTGAAGTATTCAGCAAATCGAATACCGTACAAGCGTTCAACTCTACCACAATCGAGGAAAAAATGACAGATGAGCTGCGTGATGATCTCGCGCCGCAGTTTGTCATCGTCATCGAGCACGACACCGCGCGTCACCGGCAGATGGCCGGAATCGAGTGCTGCGTAATAATCCTCGAGGGTTTTTCGATTTTGAGTGTAACAATCCCCGACCATCCCGATCGCCGTGATTCCCATGCCAATCAGATCGCACTCGGCATGCGTCGAGTAGCCCTGGAAATTCCGGTACAGCGTGCCATTACGCTGCGCCTGCGCCAGTTCATCGTCCGGACGCGCGAAATGATCCATGCCGATGTAAACATACCCCGCCTGTGTCAGTCGCTCGATGGTGCGCTGAAGAATATTGAGCTTTTCCTGAGGGTTCGGTAAATCATCCGCGTTGATCCGGCGCTGCGGCTTGAACATCTCCGGCAGATGCGCGTAATTGAAAATCGACAACCGGTCCGGCCCGGCGGCAATGATCTTCTCCAACGTGCGTCCGAAACTTTCGACCGTCTGGAACGGGAGACCGTAGATCAGGTCCATGTTGATCGAGCGGAACCCGAGTGAACGCGCCTCGTTCAGCACGGCGATGGTTTCGGCCTCGCCCTGAATACGGTTTACCGCCTTCTGCACCCTGAGATCGAAATCCTGCACCCCCATGCTGAGGCGGTTAAAACCAAGTTTCCGCAGCACCGAAAGCGTTTCCGGCCGTATCTCGCGCGGATCCACCTCGATGCCGTATTCGCCCTTGTCGTCTTCGCGTAGTTGAAAATGCTCGCGTGTCACCTCCATCAGCTCCCGCATTTCCTCATGGGTGATGAAAGTCGGCGTGCCGCCGCCCCAGTGCAGCTGTTCCACGGGGCGCGATCGGTCGAACAACTCCGCCTGCATGGCAATCTCGCGATGCAAGCGCCCGAGGTAGGGCGAGGCACGCTTGCGGTCCTTGGTCACGACCTTGTTGCAGGCGCAGTAGAAACAGACGGTGTCGCAGAATGGCAGGTGGAAATACAAAGACAGCGGGCGCGGTGATGAGGACTCGTTACTGCGTTTCGCCTGAGTCCGATAATCCGCTTCGGTAAAACCGGTGTGGAACTGCACTGCGGTCGGATACGACGTATAGCGCGGCCCACTTTTGTCGTACCGACGCAACAGATCAGGATCAAAAACAAGGTTGTGCATCATTAATTACGAACTCGGCACAGTATTGAAGCGACGATAGTCAGGCTATGTGTTCCATCCCGGGGAAACACTGATCCAGATCAAACTATCCGGGCATATTGCAAAGATAACATTATCAACCTGAATAAAACCATTCGACTCCATCGGATATGGCGTCATTATCATCCAGGAGAAATCATGTCACTGACATTTCATGTGGACATCGTCAGCACCGAAACGGCGATTTTTTCCGGTGTCGTCCACATGCTCGTCGCCCCCACCGAGATGGGCGAGATCGGCGTGCTGGCACGTCACGCGCCGCTGCTCGCACGCCTCAGGCCCGGACTGGTACGGGTGCTGCGCGAGCCGGATTTCGACGAATCGTTTTTCGTTTCCGGCGGTTTTGTCGAGGTACAACCACATATCGTGACGATCCTGGCGGATACCGTGCTGCGTACCGCGGAGTTCGACGAAACCGCGGCGCGCGCGGCCAAGGCACGCACCGAAGAGGCCATGAAGCTGACCACTTCCAAGACGGATTACGACCATCTCATGGCCGAACTGATAATGGAAACCGCACTGTTACAGTCCATCGAAAAAATGCGCGCGCGCAGACAGCAACGATGACATGCTTGATCTTTCCATCCAGAGATCGCGTTCTTCATCAAAAAAGGATTTTTTCCATGTCGGTCTCTTCGAATTTTACTCCGGAAAGTTGCTTATTTCCTATTTCAAAATATATCGATCTACCCGGAACGGGTCTAAATCATGGTCGAGAGTTACAAATCTATATTTTTCGTATTGCATGAAATACATGAGTCCGGCGTCGGCGCCATTGTCGACCGCGACCTTCAGTGCCGGCAGGTTATCGGCTAGCCAGACAGGCTCCATTTTTCGGACGAATGCCATTCGTAGAATTCAGCCAACGACATTCAGCACGCGCCTCCGGAATTTTACGCCGAGGTCATGCGCAATTTTCTCGCACGCCGGACTGTCGACACCGGACAGTCCGTCGATGGCGGTCAGGGTGATCTCCGGCACGAATTCGCGCGCGCGTTCCACATAATTCAGCATCGCCTCATAGGAGCCAGGCAGTTTCGGTCGACAATGCCGATTATAGATTTCTGCGTTCTGGGCATTCAGCGATACCGACAACGCATCGATCAGACCCTCCATATCAGGCGTAACGTCGCGGCCGTAGACAAGATTGGCCAACCCGTCCGTGTTGATGCGAATCCGTTTGGCGCGATGCCGCACACGATCTCGCGATGCAGCCGCCCCAGATATGGCGAGGCACGCTTGCGATCCTTGGTGACGACCTTGTTGCACGCACAATAGAAACAAACGGTGTCGCAAAACGGGAGATGAAAGTACAGCGACAACGGACGCGGTATTGGCGTCTCATTGGTGCGTTTCGCCGAAGCGCGATATTCCGCTTCAGTAAATCCCGAATGGAACTGCACGGCCGTCGGATACGAGGTATA
>JANLIC010000200.1 GCA_024654125.1 Sulfuricaulis sp.
GATTGGCCTGCCGTTTTCGGGCGGCGTGCCCCGGTGATACTGGAGATCGGCTTCGGTAATGGCGAGACGCTGGCAGCCAGCGCGGCCGCACATTTGGGAAACAATTATCTGGGCATTGAAGTGCATCGCCCCGGCGTGGGTATGTTGCTGCGCCGGCTCGAGGCGGAAGCATTAGACAACGTGCGGGTGATGCTGGGTGACGCGAAGGATATTCTGGCGGTGCGAATTCCGGAGGCGTCACTGTCCGCCGTGCAGCTTTTCTTTCCCGATCCCTGGCCAAAGAAACGCCACCACAAGCGCCGCCTGGTGCAGACAGATTTTGCCGCGCTGGTGGCATCCCGACTCAAACCGGGGGGCTATTGGCATCTGGCTACGGACTGGCCGGATTATGCAGAGCACATGGTTGAGGTGTTATCCCGGACCGCGGGGCTGGTGGAGACGAGCGAGGTCGAACAGTACCGGGAACTGGCGGCCGCCCGGCAATCGACCCGCTTTGAGAAACGCGGGCGTCAGCTCGGCCATGAGGTACGGGATCTGGTGTATCGACGCCGGACCTGATCAGGTGCCCGTGCTGCTTCCCCGGCCTCGATTGACGAGGGCTTCTTTTTCCTTTCGGTTCAGCAGTCGCAGGGAACACTCACGGATCAATGCCTGCGAGCGGCTCTCACAGGCCTCCTGGTAGCGGAACATTACCGGGCGGCGGCTGCGCGTGTAGCGCGAGGCGGTGCCTTCGTTGTGCTGTTGCAGGCGGCGTTCGAGATCGTTGGTGATGCCGGTGTAAAACGAACCGTCGCTGCATTCCAGGATGTACACGTACCATGGCGATTCCACGGAGGCAGCAGCGCCATCCCGTCTGGCTTCGGGTCGGTTATCCTGTGACATGAGAAATTAATTGAGATTGGCGACAACTTGTTTCAGCTCGGCGATGCGCTTGTGCACATCCGGGGCGTCGCCCGAGCCTGGTCTCAGCGTCAGATAGGACTGATAGCATCCGAGCGCCGCGCGAAAACACTCCAGCCGCTCGTAGATGCGGCCACGATCGCGCACTTCATCCGGCTGGTCAGGCTGGATCACCAGGATCCGGTCGACCACGCTGAGAGCCTTGTCAAACTGTTCACGGCGCAGGTAGGCGCCCTTAAGGTTGCGCAACATGCGCACCAGGATTTCCTTATTACCGGCCGCGGTCAGCAGGTGTTCGAGTGGGGCGTTGACCGACTCCGCCGGCCCGTAGGTTTCCTCGAGAATCTCCTCGAGGTCTTCCTTGCTCAGCAGGCTCCCGCCGGAAAACGGGTCCAACACCACCTCGCCATCGCGGGTCGAGAATTTGACCAGGAAATGGCCGGGGAAGGACACGCCCATGAGCGGCAGGCCCAGGCGCCGACCGACCTCCATGTATATGATCGAGAGGGTGATGGGGATGCCGCGCTTGCGGTCCAGCACTTCGTTCAGGTAGCTGTTGCGCGGGTCGTCGTAATTCTCGGTATCCCCGGAAAAGCCCTTTTCCACAAACAGGAACTGGTTAAGGGTAACCAGGGTGTCCTCCAGTCCAGCTTCCGCGGGCAGACGCTGCTGGACGGCGGTGGCGAGTTCGTCGATCTGCCGCAGGTAGGCCTCGACGTCCAGACCGGGGTATTCCTCAATCGCGATGAGCAGTGCTGCTTCCGCCAGATTCATTTCCTGTTCGGAGACTTTGGCGATGTTGGCAAGCCGTTCGTGCATGTGTGATTCCAAGTTCAGCCGTCCGGTGACGGCAGTATCCATAATGCTATGGCTAAGAATAGCAGACGGAATCGAACGTGGACGGCGTCGCCGGCCATGGAGAAACACACGGCCATTCATGGAGTTGAAGGTGACTATTGGGGTGAAACCGAAGATTGTCGTAGCGCTTATCCCGGGCGTGCCGGGATGATGGCGATTTCCATTTTGTCGTTCACGGCGGCAGTCAGGTCGGCGATCCGGCGGTTGACCGTGATGCGGACGGCATCGTCCTTGAGCGCGTTTTCCCAGTTTTCGCCGCGCTGCCGTAACCACGCCAGCAGGCTGCGCACGTCGGTGATCGTGTCTGGCAAAACGACCTCCTCGGAGGAGGCCCCCAGCTTGTCCACAAGCGTTGAAAAATAAAGGATTTTTGCCATTTGGGGGTCCTGGATGTGAAACTTTAGGACGTATTTTAGATCCCGGTATGTCTGGATAACTTGGTTCCCATGCCGCTATTTAAACACTGGTTCAGGGCGTAAAACAGTCAAGATCGTTGGCAAATTGTATCGGTCCGGCATAGTGCTGGCGAACGGCACTCAGCATTTGTTCCTCATTTCCCATGGTGCGCCGCATGCGGTGCGACAGCACCAGTTGTTTGACCTGCGTCTGCTGAGCGATCCACCCGATTATCGAGGGTGGTGGCATGTGCAGCTCACGTTCCCATCTCTCTCCCGAAGGGAGAAGGGGGCGAGCCGATGCGCGCTGCGCGCGCGTTCGTTAACTCGGGGAGAGGGCGAAGTTGGTTCGCTGTCGCGGTTTGCAGATGGGCGCAGGATCACGCCGGCTCCATCCGCAGGATGCGATCGAGGCGGATGGTCAGGGTGGTGCCGGTTGTGCCGCGGAAAATGAGGAACTCTTCATGGTTGGCGGTTTTGAGGTCGAGTGGCAGTACCACCTGATCGTAGTGAACATTGTCCACGTGCCAGTGCAGATGCAGCATCTGCCGGCGCAGGATGGCCAGCTCGTACTCCGAGTAGCGCCCGCAGGCGATGGGCGTGTAGGGGTCCTGATTCTCGGGTTCAGTCATTTTCGCGCTGCACCTCGAGGCCCGTCAGTTCACCGTCCGCGCTGACCTCGACCCTAAACAGGATCGGCCGGCAACAGACATAGCAGTCCTCCACGTATTCCTGGCTGCCTCCCGAGGTGTCGACCCCGGTCTCAAACGTTTCACCGCAGTAGGGACACTGAACACTTTGCAAGCTGGTCACGGCCGGCAGTCTAACAGGGTTTTTCCCGCCGCTTCAGACTCGGGGTTTCCGCGGCGGTTGCATCGGGCCCGGGGAAGGCTTAAGCTGGGTGAGAACAAAAGGAGAACATAATTGGACAAGACGAACGAGCAGAGCGAGTAGGACTACCTTTATGCCGACCGACCGCTCCCGCCAGGTGTACGACTTCGTCCGCGCCTACACCCTGCGCCACGGCTACGCGCCCAAGCTGCGGGAGATCGCCGGCCATCTCGGCATCCGTTCGCGCGGCGTGGTGCACCGCCACCTGCGCGCGCTGGAAGACGAGGGGCTGCTGCGCATCGAGCCGGACCGGGCGCGCGGCGTGCGCCTGCGCGGGCGGGCGGCCGCGGGACGGCCGGGGCGGCTGCCGCTGCTCGGGCGCATCGCGGCGGGGCAACCGATCGAGGCCATTCCCGGCGAAGACGAAATTGATCTGTCCGAATTTTTCGTCAACCACAATCGCTTCGTGCTGCGCGTGGCGGGCGATTCCATGATCGAGGACGGCATCCTCGACGGCGACATGGTGGTGGTCGAAAAACGCGACTCGGCCGACAACGGCGAGATCGTGGTGGCGCTCATCGACGGCATCGAGGCCACGCTCAAGCGCCTGCAAAAAAATCGCGACGGCAGCGTGACCCTGCGCCCGGCCAACAGCAATATGCCGCCCATGCGTTATGCGGGGGCGCGTGTGCGCGTCCAGGGTGTGGTGGTGGGACAATTTCGTTCCTATCGATGATGCACCATGACCGCACCGGCACGTCTCTGGCCGCGGGCCATTCTGCACATCGATATGAATGCGTTTTTCGCCTCGGTCGAGCAGCGTGATTTTCCCGAGCTGCGCGGCAAGCCTGTCGGTGTCACCAACGGCGAGGTCGGCACCACGCTCATCACCTGCTCGTACGAGGCGCGCGCCTTTGGCGTGAAAACCGGTATGCGTATCTATGAGGCGCGCCGCCGCTGCCCCGGCCTCATCCAGCGCCCGGCGCGGCCCAAGGTCTATGCCGCCGTGTCCACGCGCATCATGCACGCGCTGGTCGACATCAGCCCGGACGTGGAGGTGTTCAGCGTGGACGAGGCCTTCATTGACGTCACCCATTGCCAGCGCCTGCACGGAAGCCCCGAACACATCGCGCAGCTCGCGCGCCAGCGCATTCACGACATCAGCGGCGGGTTGCCCTGTTCCATCGGCGTGGCCGGCAACAAGTCCACCGCCAAGATCGCCTCGGACCTGAAAAAGCCCAACGGCCTGACCCTGATCCCGCCATGGGAGGCGCGCGAACGCCTAGCCGGGATACCAATGGAAAAGCTGTGCGGCCTCGGCCCGCACATCGCTGAATTTTTATCCTTATACGGCGCACGCACCTGCGGCGATGTGGCGCGCCTGCCCCTGACGGTGCTGGCACGCCGTTACGGCGTGACCGGGAAATACCTGTGGCTTGCCTGCCAGGGCCGGGATACCGAACCGCTGCTCACCGAAGTCGCCCCACCGAAATCCGTCGGCCACGGCAAGGTGCTGCCGCCGCATACCGCTTCGGCGCCGGTGATCGAGGTTTACCTGCGACACATGTGCGAGAAGGTGGCCGCGCGCCTGCGCCGTTACGACATGCAGGCGGGACGGCTTTATACCGGCCTGCGGCTGGAGGCGTCGGGCGAAACCGTCGACCAGCTGTTCACGTTGCCGTACGGGCCGCCCGACGGCAAGCCGCTGTTCGAGCTGGTGCAGAAGTTTCTCCGCTGCCGCTGGCACGGCCAGGCCGTGACCCACGTGCAGGTCACGGCCCTGCGCCTGCGGTCGGCGTCCGGACAGTTCGAGCTTTTCCCCGTCGCCGACACCCGTTGCACGCGCCGTGTCAGCGCCATTGACCGCATCAACCGGCGTTACGGCGAATTCACCGTCGCCCCCGCGACCCTGCTCGGGCGTTCCACCATGCCCAACGTCATTGCCCCCGCCTGGCGCCCGGATGGACACCGGCAGCACATACCGGATTAAGCGGGGGAGATCAGTCAACCACAAAAATAAAAAAGGGTTAGCGTTTCCGCTAACCCTTTTCGGATCGGGAGACGATTATTTCATGATGTAGTAACGGTACACGCCGCGCGTGTCTTCGGTCATGTCGAGCAGCTTGTGGCCGGTGGAATTGACCCAAGTGCTTACCTCGCTGGGAGAGGCATGGCAGTCACTGATCAGTTTGATGTTCTGACCTGTCTTGATCTGTGTCATCGCCTTGTTGGCTTCCAGCACGGGAATGGGGCATGGATGACCCGTGACGTCCACCGACCGTTCCACCGGCCACAGGTCGCCTTTCAGAATATAAAAGCCGAAGCCCTTGGGCCGGGTCCGGTCGATGAATAGCAACTGGTTGTTGGTCTGTTTGGCCCAGACGTAAAGATCGTTTTCCATACTTGGATAGTCGCTGATGAGCAGCAGCACCTGGCCTTCCTCCAGCGTACGCAAAGTGCGGCGTAGCGAGGGCAGCGGGCCGGGCGAAGTCAGTCCGTTCAGATCGAGCGTGACCTGCGGTTTCATCGCGGGTATTTCATGATTTCTTGTCTTTGCAGTCATGTGACGCCTCGTGTCCTAGGGACATCAGATTCGGATATCTAAATAATCTGCAAAGGCCATGCCAATAGACCTTCAAGGTGTGTTTCCGAGTTAAATCAAGGGTTATTCCACGAGGTCTGAATGTGAAGAACGTATGCAGACAGACGTTGGTGTGCCCTCGCGGCATGTTCGCCAGAGGCCTGTCTGGCACGGAACTTGTAGCTGTATTCCAGAAAATATACCTATCGGGGTGCCTCTATATGAATCCGCTCGTTCTCTTGTTGGATGATCGCAAGGAGAGCCATGAATTAGTCCCGCGGATGCTCAAGGGACTGCCTGGAATGGAAGCCGTTCGGACCGTCTGTTTCACCAGCGGCCGCGAGGCGCTGGACTGGTGCCACCACAACGAACCTGACCTGTGCGTGGTCGATTTTCAGATGCCGGGCATGGATGGCATCACGTTCATCACCGAGGCCCGCAAGCTTCCCCGGTTCGGCGGTATTCCCATGATCATGCTTACCGGTGCCGCCGACAACGATCTGCGCCAGCGCGCCCTGATGAGCGGCGCCAACGATTTTCTGACACGCCCGGTGGATGCAGAGGAATTCAAGACCCGCTTGTTCAGCCTGCTGTCATTACGCATGAGTCTGATTGACCCGCTTGACCGGGTGGAGCGGCTGGCGCATGACGTAGAGTTACTGGAACGCCAGGTACTCGAGCGCGAACATGAACAAATCATATTCAAGCTTTCCCAGCTTAGCTCCTTGCGCGATGAGGAAACCGGTTATCACATGCACCGGGTGGCGCATATTTCGCGCTTGATCGCGCAGGAGATGGGGCATGACGACGCGTTCTGCGACATGATTTATCTGGCGGCGCCGATGCACGATATCGGCAAGGTCGGTATTCCGGACAAGATTCTGCTCAAGCCCGGCAAGCTTACGCCCGATGAATGGGAGGTCATGAAGACGCATACCACGATCGGCTATGACGTTCTCAGGGATTCCAGCTCGCCGCTGCTGCGCATGGGAGCGGAAATCGCACATTCGCATCACGAACAATATAACGGTCAGGGTTACCCGTTGAGACTGGTTGGCGAAGCGATACCGGTGGTGGGACGCATCGTGGCCGTGGCCGATGAACTGGATGCCCTACTGTCGGTGCGGCCGTACAAACAGGCGTGGAATCTCAAGGACGCGCTCGATCACATGCGGCGTGAGCGCGGGCGGCATTTCGATCCCGCCTGCATTGACGTCATGCTGCGGCACATCGATACGATTCTCGATATTCACGAAAAATTCGCGGACGTGGTCGAACCCGTTTCTTCCGAAACACCCTTCCTGAAGCGTGGCGTAGCCTGACCGCAGAAATGCGGTTTCCCGGTTAATTCGCCGGGGCCGGTGTCGTTGCCGGCGGGGGTTTCGCCGAATCGTGCTTAAGTTTGTACCAGACGATCCCCAGCTGTTCGCGCAGCGCTACACTACTCAAGTGCATTCCCGAGGCGGACGGGAAATATCCCAGGGTTTCGCGGTCTTCCTTGTTGAGCGTGGTGAATCCCATGGGCGCCGGAATCGTACTCATCCCCTCGCTCTCGAATGACCACAAGGCGCGCGGCATGTGCCAGGCATGCGTTACAAGATAGGCGCGCCGCACTCCCGCCTGCGCCAGCAGTAACTTGGTATACCGGGCGTTTTCAAGGGTGTTGGCGGATTTGCTTTCCACCCACTTGACCGCCACCTGGAAATCACTTTCCAGCGCGGTTTTCATCAGTACCGCCTCCGACACCTGTTCTCCGTAGGGAGTGCCACCGCTCACCAGAATCGGCAGGCCCGTCAGGCGATGCAGGTGCGCGCCGTAGCGAATTCGCCCCAGCGTCGCCTGACTGACGCTGTCGCCATCACCGTACTCGGGTGCCTCGGTATACCGGCCACCGCCCAAAATGATGATGGCACCGGGCGGCGGCCCGCCATCCGCGACGGCGGTCAATCGCAGCGGCGGATAGCGTGACTCGATATCCGCGATCAATCGCTGGCCGGTGAACGGTAGGCTCAGAATCAGAAGGGCGGTGAAACTGAGCGCGACGATGATGCTGCCGACCAGCAGCCAGCGGATCTGAATGAGAAAACCCAGCAGGCCGATGACGATGATAATTCCCGGGGGCAGCAGGAACAGCGCCTGAATCTTGGAAACAATGTCTACCATAACCGATGGGACCCGAGATACGGGACTTCATTCATGGGCATCAAAAGCAATGTCCGGCGGCCTGTTGTTCGGCATGATAGGAAGAACGCACCATCGGCCCGCTCGCCACGTTGCGGAAACCCATGCCCCGCGCCGCCTGTCCGAATTCGGTAAACTCTTCGGGTGTCACGAAACGCAACACCGGCAAATGATGCCGGCTCGGCTGCAGGTACTGGCCGACGGTTAGCCGGTCGCAGCCGTAATCGCGCAGGTCATGCATGACCTCCAGAATCTCTTCGTTGGTTTCGCCGAGGCCAACCATCAGGCCGGATTTGGTCGGGATGCCGGGGTAAAGCTCCTTGAACCGACGCAGCAGTTCCAGCGAGTGCCGATAATCCGCGCCTGGACGCGCGGCCTGGTACAGGCGCGGCACGGTTTCGAGGTTGTGGTTGAATACATCCGGCAGCGCCGCGCCCAAAACATCGAGAGCCACCTCCATCCGTCCACGGAAATCCGGCACCAGGATTTCCACCGAGGTGGCAGGTGTATGCCGCCGCACCGCGCGGATGCAATCGGCGAAGTGGGTCGCCCCGCCGTCGCGCAGGTCGTCGCGATCGACCGAAGTGATGACCACGAATTTGAGTTTCATCTCGGTCAGCGCGCGCGCCAGATTTTCCGGCTCATCGGGATCGAGCGGCAGCGGACGCCCGTGCGCCACGTCGCAGAACGGACAGCGGCGCGTGCACAGACGGCCCATGATCATGAACGTGGCAGTGCCGTGACTGAAGCATTCGCCGAGGTTCGGGCACGAGGCCTCCTCGCAAACCGTGTGCAGCGCATGTGCGCGCAGCAGGTTTTTGAGTCGGCCGACCTCGGGATGGGTCGGGCTCTTGGCGCGGATCCACGCCGGTTTGCGCGGCAGCTCGGCCTGCGGCACGATCTTGATCGGAATGCGCGCGGTCTTGGCCGCGCCTTTCTGGTCGATGGCGGCGTGTGTATTTGGTTTGTCGCGGATCATGGTGGTTACGAAAGCTTGAACGGGGGATTGTCCGGCGCCGGTTGATAACCAGTATACCCCAGCTGGATGGTCAGTTTCCCGGTCAGCTCCCGGCCGATGGTCGCCGGGTCGGCGTGAATCCCCAGATCCGCCAGTTGCGTGACCGGTTGACCGGGATAACCGCAAGGGTCTATGCGGAAAAATGGCGCAAGATCCATGCTGACATTGAGCGCCAGGCCATGATAACTGCATCCCTGTTTCACGCGCAGGCCGAGCGCGGCGATTTTGCCCTCCGCCGTGTAGACGCCCGGCGCACCCACGCGTCGCGCGCCATGTATTTCATGGTCGGTCAGCAGCTCGATGACCGCCTGTTCCATGGCGGTGACCAGGTGTTTGGGCCCCCAGCCTCGCCGTTGCAGGTCCATCAGAATGTAGGTCACCAGTTGCCCCGGTCCGTGGTAGGTAATGTCACCCCCCCGGTCGGTGTACACCAACGGGATGCCGTCGATATGCGTGCGTGATCCGTCGCGCCCCTTGAGGCCCATGGTGAAGACCGGAAAATGCTCGAGCAGCCAGATCTCGTCGGTCGTTTCCGCCGTGCGCCCCGCGGTGAACGCCTGCATGGCGCGGAACGTCTCGACATAATCGGCGCGCCCGAGTGAGCGCAGAGTCATCGTTTTCAGCGGCGCCCTGTTCCTTGCCGAATGCATCACTCCGCCCGCCCCTGGATGAAGGCCTGTTTGTATTCCTGGTACAGCGCGAATAGCCTGGCATGCATCGGCCCCGGTTTTCCCTTGCCCACCGGTTTGCCGTCGATGCGCGTGATCGGCAGGATTTCCTTGATCGAGCTGGTCAGCCATACCTCGTCGGCGGATTGCAGCATTTCGGCCTTGATCGGCAGCTCATCACAGACGATATTTTTTGCGCACGCGATCTCCACGATCAGGTCGCGCGTGATTCCCGGCAGGATGAAAGGCCCCTTCGGCGGCGTGCTGAGGCGATCGCCCTTGACGATAAAAATATTACTGGCAGCGCCCTCGGTGACGACACCGTCGCGTATCAATATCGCTTCCGCGGCCCGTTGCTCGATGGCCTGCTGACGCAGCAGCGCATTGGCCAGCAAGGCGATTGACTTGATGTCGCAGCGTCGCCAGCGGATATCTTCAGTCGTGATGGCGGCCACGCCCTGCGCGAGCTGTTCCGCCGGGGGATAGCTGAGCGACTGGGCGTAGGCGAACACCGTGGGTGTGGCATTCGGTGGAAAGGCATGGTCGCGTGGCGCCACGCCGCGAGTGATTTGCAGGTAAATCGACTGATCACCGTTTGCATGTCCGGTCAGCAGCCGGGTGAAAATGGATTTCCATTCCTCCGTCAAGTGCGGGTTGCGCAGACGGATGGCGGCCAGGCTCGCGTCCAGGCGGGAGAGATGATGCGCCAGGCGAAACAGACGGCCGCCGAAAACCGGAATAACTTCGTAGACGCCGTCACCGAAAATGAATCCGCGGTCGAACACCGAGACCCTGGCCTGATCGGGTGGAACAAACTGGCCGTTGAGATATACCTGTGACATGGGAAAGCTCTTGTGTGAAAGCGTTACTGTAACCAGAGCTGGATTCTGTCGATAGTGCGCTGGAAGACATTGCCGGTTTCGATCTCCTTGAGTGCGACCAGGGGGTATTCCGCGTAGGGTTGCCGGTCGAGCTCGAGCGCGAGCGTGCCCATGACCTGACCTTGTTGCACGGGGGCGGCCAGCGCCTCCCGGACGACCAGCCGCGCTTGCAGCTTATCGTGCCAGCCGCGGGGCAGGGTCAGGTATAGGTTCCGGCGCACGCCGAGCGGGAGCGTGGATTGGTCCCCCATCCACAGGCGCACGCGCAGCGCCGGGACATCGGCGGCATAAAGCAGGCGCGTTTCGAAATGCTGAAACCCGTGCTCCAGGAGTTTTTGACCAGAACGAACCCGGGCACTTTCATCGCGGGCACCCAGTACCGTGGCGATGAGGCGCATCCCGTCGCGGCGGGAAGAGGAACTGAGGCAGTAGCCGGCCGAGCGGGTTTGGCCGGTTTTCACACCATCGACACTCGGGTCGCGCCATAGCAGCGCATTATGATTGTGTTGGGTGATTTCGTTATAGGTAAATTCCTTCCGCGCGAACCACGGGTAATACTCCGGGAATTCCCGGATCAATGCCGAGGTCAGACGGGCGAGATCGCGCGCGCTCGAGACGTGGCCATTTTCATCGTGACCCGTGGCATTCATGAACACGGTCTGGCGCAGTTCCAGCGCGCGCGCCGCCACGTTCATCAGCATAACGAAAGTGGCCTCATGTTTCTCCGTATGTTCCACAAGCGCCATCGTCGCATCGTTGGCGGAAATCGCCAGCATCCCCTTCAACAGGTCTTCCACGCGCGCCATCGACCCGGCGCGCAGGAACAGCCGCGCCCCCCTGGCTTGTGCGGCCCGCCGGCTGATGCTGATCTTGTCGTTCAGTGAAAGATTTCCACTTTTCAATTTTCCGAAAAGCACATAAGCCGTCATGAGCTTGGTAAGACTCGCCGGAGGAAGCGGCTTGTCACTGTTTTTTTCCGCCAGCATCTGCCCACTGTCGTGATCGAGGAGAATCCAGGCAGGAGCGGCAATGTCCGGTGGTGGCACCTCAGGCGGGGCCGCCCAGGACAAACGGCAGATAAACAACACCGCCACCAGGATACCTCCGGCCCACCCCCGTGGACGGAAGTAGCGCCGGGTGGGGATCACTCGACCACAATCCGGGCACCGGTCACGCCGAGTTGCACGATACGTTCTGTCAGCCGGTCGCCCTCCTCCACACTGGTTAGCGGCCCCACGCGCACCCGGTAAAGGGGGGCGTTTTCTGGCCCGGTCCCTTTGATTTCCTGCGAAGGCTGGATGGAAATGACACCGAGCGACTCGCGTTCAAGACGGTGGCTGAGGTTGACGGCGTTGTCCCACTGCGTGAAGGCCCCCACCTGGAGAAAAAGTTTCGGACTGGCGGCCGGCGCCGTCGAAACAGGTATGGGTTCGGCCGCGAGAGCGGGTGCGATGAGCTGAAGCGGGAAAGTTTTCACCTGTGCCACCTGTGTCGCGGGATCATCCGGATGCACGGCTTCAACTTCCACGGCCCCGGTCCCGGTCCCAAGGATGCCGAGCTTGGCGGCGGCGGCATAGGAAAGATCGATCAGACGGTTGTGCAGGAACGGCCCGCGGTCATTGACGCGCACCACGACGGTGCGGTTGTTCTGCAGATTGCGCACACGCACGTACGACGGCAGCGGCAGCGTTCTGTGGGCCGCCGTCATGGCGAGCATGTCGTAGGGTTCGCCGCTCGAGGTACGCTTCCCGTGAAATTTTTTTCCATACCAGGAAGCCATCCCGCGCTCGCGGTAGCCACGCGTCTCGAAGACGGGCGTGTAGGTTGTACCGTATACCGTGTAGGGTTTGTTTCCGGTGGCGGAACGCGGTTCGGTCTTCGGCGCCGCGTCCGGAATATTTGCGATGTCCGCCGGCGGATTGGGTCCGGGGCCATCGTCTTCGTAATAACCGCCGGAAGGGGCGAGAGTGCCGCAACCCGCCAGCAGAGACTGAAGCGTTATCAGAACAATCCAGCGTGACTTCATGATTACGTATCTTCCTCCAGGCGTTGGCGTATCAATTCACCCAGTTCGACAACCGCCATGGCATAACGTTTGTTGTGATTATAGCGGGTGATGACGTAGAAATTGTTGTAGCCCAACCGGTGAAAAGGCCCGTATTCCCCTTCCAACGAAATGAGCGCCGCCCGGTGCTCGGGGTCGTCGCGCTGGCGCGGAAAAACACCGTATCCCGCCAACTGGCGCACAGACAACGCCGGTTTCAGCCCGAGCTTCTCGATCCAGAAATACAGCGTCCCTTCCAGTCGTGCCTCCTCGATCAGGGACGCACCCGCTTCCCATCCGTTGATGTGAAGATAGTGGGCCACGCTGCCGATGGCATCCGCGGTGCTATCCAGCAGGTCGCGCCGGCCGTCGCCGTCGAAATCCACGGCCAGGCGGCGATAACTGCTGGGGATGAATTGCGGCAGGCCTATGGCCCCGGCATAGGAGCCCTTGATCTGACAAGGGTCAACGCCGATTTCGCGTGTTAGCAGCAGGAATTCTCCCAGCTCTCCACGAAAGAATTCCGCGCGTGGCGGGTACTTCAGCATCAGCGTGGTCAAGGCATCGAGCACCGGGTAGCTGCCCTGGCTGCGCCCGTAGCGGGTCTCCACGCCGATGATGGCGACGATGATCTCCGGCGCCACCCCGTAGCGCTCCTGCGCGCGGGCAATGTCCGTGGCGTGCTGTTTCCAGAACTGCACGCCGCGCCGGACGCTGTCTTCGGTCACGAAGATTTTCCGGTATTCGTGCCACGGCAGTCGCTCCTTGGGTCGTTCAATCGCCTCGATGATGTCGGGGCGCAGTGTGGCGCAACGAAAAACCTGTTGGAGTTGGTTGACGGAGAATCCGTGGTTCTCGGCCAATTCGGTTGCGAAAGCGCGCAAGGCAGGATAACTCCCGAAATCAACGGCATGGGACTCCGAAAAAATCGCCGGAATCACCCAGGCAAGACAGAGAATCGATATTTTCCACGGGAATTCTAAGTGCATGCGGTTATTCAGTGATCTTGCGATGTGTCTGGATGCTCATGAGGATTCCGAAAGTGGTCATGATCGTGACGATGGAAGTTCCGCCATAACTCATGACCGGCAGCGGGATGCCGACAATGGGCAGGATGCCCGTAACCATTCCCATGTTCACGAAGAAAGAGAGGAAAAAGGTAAGGCTCAAGCTGCCCGCCAGCAACCGCGTGAAGGTGTCCTTGGCGAGGTAGGCGATCAGCAAGCTGCGCGCGACGATGAGGGTATAAATCGCCACCAGCAGCAGGCTGCCGATGAGCCCGAATTCTTCGGCGAACACGGCGAAGATGAAGTCGGTGGAGGACTCAGGAAGATAATCAAGATGCGCTTGGCTGGAATTGAGCCAGCCTTTTCCATAGATCCCACCGGAACCAACCGCAATCATCGCCTGGATCGTGTGATAACCGGTGCCGAGCGGATCGGCTTCCGGGTTGAACATCGTGAGGACACGCTGGCGCTGGTAATCGTGCAGGTGGTTCCAGGCAAATGGCACGGCGATGACGCTAGCCGTCAGCAGGAGCAGAATGATCCGCCAGCGTATTCCCGCGAGGAACAGCACGAAGGTGCCCGCGCCGAAGACCAGCAACGCCGTGCCAAGATCGGGTTGTTTCATGATCATGAATGCCGGGACCACCATCATGAAAAAAGCCGCCGCCAGCCGCAACAGGGTTGGCGGTAGAGTGTCGCGCGCGAGAAACCAGGCCAGCATCATCGGCACCGCCAGTTTCATGAGTTCGGACGGCTGGAACCGGAACAGCCCAAGATTCAGCCAGCGCTGCGCGCCTTTGCCAATGACGCCGATGGTCAGCACCGCCATCAGCAGCAACATGCCGCCAATGAAAATGTAAGGTGCCCAGCGTTCGATTATTTCCGGGCGCAGCTGCGCCACCATAATCAGAACGGCAAAGCCCAGCAGCAGGCGCATGAAATGGCCCAGCGTGGCGTTGACATCCTTGGCGCTGCCACTGTAGACCACGAACAGGCTGATGACCGCGAGCCCCAGCAGTGCGAACAGGAGGGTCTTGTCGAGATGCAGGCGTTGCCAGTCCATGTCAGGTGTTATTGAACTTCATCGTTATTCATAAGTCCTGTCTTATTCCTCATTTTCTATCGCTGGACCCGCTTCGCCTATGGCGGTGGGAGCCTTGCCCAGAATCACGTGGTCCATGAGCTTGCGGGCGATGGGCGCCGCCGCGGAACTGCCGTGACCGCCGTTTTCCACGATCACCGCCACCGCCACTTTCGGGTCGCCGGCCGGCGCGAAAGAGATGAACAGGGCGTGGTCGCGAAACCGCTCGGGCGTGAGTTTCTCGCTGTAGGCCTGACCCTGGGCGATGCTTTTCACCTGCGCAGTGCCGGTCTTGCCGGCAATCTTGTAGGGCGCGTTGTATCCGATCCTGTAGGCGGTGCCCTTGTTTGTGTGCACCACGTCGACCAGATTCTGTATCTGGATGTCCAGATGTTGCTTGTCTTTGAGCGGGATCGGCGTAAAAAATTCGGTGGGCATCTCGCGCACGGCGCCGGTTTTAGCATCGACGATAGCGCGCACGAGCTGGGGTTTCGGGCGCACGCCGTGATTGGCCAGCGCGGCCGTGGCCGCCGCCAGTTGCAGCGGCGTCACCAGGATCGGGCCCTGGCCGATGCCCACTACCACGGTTTCACCGGGGTACCATTTCTGACCGCGCGCCTGTTTCCATTCCACCGACGGCAGGAGTCCTTCCGACTCGTTCTGAAGGTCCACGCTGGTTTTCTTGCCGAACCCGAAGGCCGCGAGAAATTTCTTCATCGCGTCAATTTCCATGGCCACGGCGAGCTTATAAAAATAAACATCGCAGGATTGCACCACCGCGTCATGCAGATTCATTACTCCATGCCCTGCCTTTTTCCAGTCGCGAAACTGGTGCGAACTTCCGGGCAGCGTGAACCACCCGGGACAGGTGATGGGTTTGTTGGCGTCGAATTCTCCCTTTTCCATCGCCGCCAGCCCCAGGAAGGCCTTGATGGTGGATCCCGGGGCATACAGGCCGTTCAGCGCGCGATTGATGAGCGGCTTGTCCGGGTCGTTTAGCAGTGCATGATAGGAATCTGGATCGATGCCGTTGACGAAGGGATTGGGATCGTAGGTGGGTGTGCTGACAAAGGCCAAGACTCCGCCGGTCAAGGGATCCATGGCGATCACGGCACCGCGTCGTTTACCCAGCTCCTGTTCCGCTAATGACTGGAGTTTGGCATCGATGCTCAGTTGCAGGTTTTTTCCGGCAACCGGGGCAATGCGTTCCAGAATCCGCAACGAGCGTCCATGCGCGTTGGTTTCCACCTTTTCGAAGCCGACCTGGCCGAGCAGGACTTTTTCGTAACTGAGCTCGACGCCCAGCTTGCCAATGTGCCGCATGCCGCGGTAGGCCGCCTTGTCGATGCGTTCCAATTCTTGCTCGTTAATGCGGGCGACGTACCCCAGAAAATGCACGCCCAAGCCGGCGAGGGGATAGTGCCGCTGCAGTCGCGCTTCGAGCTCGACACCGCTGAAGTAGGTCCGGCGAACGGCCACCCGCGCCGCTTCTTCCTGAGTGAGATGCGAGCGCAGCAGCAGATTTTCGAATCGCGGGCGCTCGCGTAACTGTTTTCGGAAGTTCTTGAGATCAGCCTCATTGAGGTTCACGACCTGCTTCAATTCCTCGATCAGGGCGTTTATGTCGTCCACTTGCTCCGGGATGATTTCCAGCGTGTAGACCGGGTAGTTTTGCGCGAGAATGAATCCATGGCGGTCGAGAATCAGTCCGCGCGGTGGCGGGATCGGCAGCAGTTTCACGCGATTGGCCTGCGACAGCGTTTCGAAATGGCGATGAGCGAAAACCTGCAAATAGGCCAACCGCAGGAACAGCGCCAGAATTAACACGAGAACCACAGTCGCGACTACTGTCAATCGCGCATTGAAGAGCCGGGATTCCCGGAAATGATCCTTGATCGGAATATTGAGCATGAATCAACTGATGCCGCCGCGCCGCCGCAGATCACGCAGAATGACGAACAGCCAGGGCCACAACAGCGCGCCGACGATGCTGGGTGTCCAGTAACCGATGGTTTCCGGGGCTTGGCCGATGGCACCGCGAATCCACAACACCAGCAATTGATTGGCTACCAGCAAACCAAGCACCGAAACGGCCTGCTGCCAGCGGGGAAACATGCGCACCTGCAGGTGGAGTCGGACGACAAGAAACGCTACCAGCGACTTGGCGAGCGCGTTGCTGCCGAGCAGCGAACCGTACAGGATGTCCTGAATGAATCCCATCAGCCAGCCGGTGCCCACGGAAACGCGATCGGGTATCGCGAGACACCAGTAGATCAGCACCAGCCCCACCCAGTCGGGACGGAACGGTTCGGCCCAGTTCGGAAATGGCATGATCGCGAGTATCACGGCCGCAGCGAACGTGCCGATTAGTGTCGCACGACGTCGTCCGTCCGGACTTAACCTCATTTGGTTTTGCTCTCGCTCTGGGGCGCGTTACCGCGCCAGATAAGCAGTACCTGTTTGCCGTGATTGAGCTGGGCGGCGGGTTTCGCCGTGATGGAAAGAAACGACTCATTGGGATCGTGGACGATTTTCACTATCCGCGCCACCGGATATCCCGGAGGAAAAGTCCCGCCCATGCCGGAACTCACCAGCAGATCGCCTTCCTTTATATCGGTTATGGCCGTGAGGTACGGTACCTTGACCGTGTCGGGATGGCCCGTGCCGAAAACCAGGGCGCGCAACCCGCTGCGATTGTTCAGCACGGGAATGGCGTGACCGGCATCCGTGATGAGCGTCACGCGGCTGACACCCGCGGCTACCTGCGTGACCTGCCCCATGATGCCGTGCGCGTCGATCACCGCCTGGCCGACGTAGACGCCTTCGCGGCTGCCTTTGGAGACCACGACCTTGCGCGTAAACGGTTCGGCGCTGACCTCGACCAGTTCAGCGGCGATGATCTTGTCGGCCACCTGCGCGGCGCTCACCAGCATCTGACGCAAGCGTTGGTTTTCCTCCTTGAGTGCCTCGAACTGCAGTAATCGCGCCAACAACACGTGGCGCTCGGCCAGGAGTTTTTCATTATCTTCCCGCAGGGTGCCGCGGGTGGTGAAAAAGTCGGCCATGTGGCGGCCCACGTAGGCCGGGGCGGCGGCAACGAGCTGGATGGGATAGGCGAGGGTGCTCAGGCCGGCGCGAATTTTTTCCAGGTGGTGCCCGCGGTGATCGAGCATCATCAGTGCCACCGAAAAGGCCGACAGCAGTATGAGCCGGGTCAGAGGGGACGGCGCGCCGAGGGACCGGCCGAAGACAGTAATCATAGGTTACGCGCGATGCGAGAATTCGGTGAGGCTACCGGGAACAACCGGCACGGGTGCGTTCCTGTGCAACACGGGAGAAGGGATGTCAGGAGCGACCTATTCGTATACAAAAACATCGCCCAGTGTTTCAGCCTCCATGAGCGCCCGGCCGCAGCCGCGCACCACGGTGGTAAGTGGATCTTCTGCGATGATGATCGGCAACCCGGTCTGTTCCGCCAGCATGCGATCGATGTCACGCAACAGCGCACCACCTCCTGAAACCACCAGCCCCTTCTCGGCAATATCGGCCCCGAGTTCCGGCGGTGTCTGCTCGAGCGCGATCTTGATGGCGCCGATGATGCCGGCGAGGCATTCCGACAAAGCCGCGTGGATTTCCTGGCTGTTAATGACCTGGGCCCGGGGCACGCCGTCAGCAATGTGCCGGCCTTTCACGTCCGTCTGCCTGATCTCACTGCCTTCCCAGGCGGTGCCGATTTCCTTTTTCACCAGTTCGGCGCTGGCCTCGCCGATGAGCAAACCGTATTTGCGGCGCACATAATTGACAATCGCTTCGTCCATCTTGTCGCCGGCGATGCGCAGCGAATGTGAATACACGATGCCACCCAGGGAGATAACGCCGACCTCGCTGGTGCCGCCGCCGATGTCGAGTACCATCGAGCCGGTCGGTTCCATGATCGGGAGATCGGCGCCGATCGCGGCTGCCATTGGCTCTTCGATCAGAAATACTTCGCGTGCCCCGGTGCTCATCGCCGCCTCGCGGATGGCGCGGCGTTCGACCTGGGTCGATCCGCAGGGTACGCATATGACAATGCGCGGGCTCGGCTGGAACAAACGGCTCTCGTGTACCTTGCGGATGAAATATTTGAGCATCTCGCCGGTGACAGTGAAGTCGGCGATTACGCCTTCCTTCATCGGACGTATGGCCTGGATCGATCCCGGCGTGCGACCGAGCATCTTCTTGGCCTCGACGCCGACGGCGAGGATGGATCGATTGTTGCGGCTGGTGTAATCCTGCCGGATGGCCACCACCGAGGGTTCGTTCAACACGATGCCCTTGTCACGGACGAAAATCAGGGTGTTGGCGGTACCGAGATCGATGGCGATATCGCTGGAGAAGAAGCCACGAAAGCTGTTGAACATGAGGAGAATTCTGTCCTTGAAGGCGTTATTGACCCGGCGCAATTGTACTTGAATACCGGCAACCCGTCACAGACAGCTCACGGCTTCGGTGACGGTAAGGGAGTGCCGGGTCGATAAAGAAATCATATATGACTTTTTGGTTATTGAGGCGGCAGGCAATATTCCGATGATGTACGTTCCGCCGGTATTGACCGTTTCCCCGAACGAAGCCCTCTTGCCGCCTCAATAATCGGCGCGCTAACTGTATCAACCGCTGTCGGGCGGTTCAACCGGCGGGATGAATATGGTAATTTGCGATTCCATTCCCATCCCTTGAACGAAATCGAATGTCTCTGAACCGCGAACAGGTACGCAAGATGGCGCATCTTGCGCGTTTGACCATTACCGAGCAAGAGGCCGCCAGCTACGCCGAAACGCTGTCCCGCATTCTCGGCCTGATCGAGCAGATGAACGCGGTGGACACCACGGGTGTTACTCCCATGGCTCATCCGAACGAGTCAGAACTGCGCATGCGCGAGGACACGGTCACCGAGCCGAACCTGCGCGAGAAGTTTCAGAAAATCGCGCCAGCCGTTGAGGCTGGTCTGTACCTGGTTCCCAAGGTAATAGAGTAGTTTTCACCGCCCGGACGTCAAGAACATCCATGTTTGATAAAACCGTCGCTGAACTGTCGCGCGCCCTGGGGCGCAAGGAAGTCTCCAGCGTTGAGTTGACGCAGGTGTTCCTGGAGCGGATCAGCCGCTATAAAAACCTGAACGCTTTCATCACCGTGGACCCCGAACGCTCGCTGGCGCAGGCAAAAGCGGCCGATGCCCGCATTGCCCGGGGCGAAGGCGGCGCGCTGACCGGTATCCCGATTGCCCAGAAGGACATTTTCTGCGCCGATGACTGGCTCACCACCTGCGGCTCGAAAATCCTCTCGAATTTCACGGCACCCTACGACGCGACCGTCATCGACAGATTCAATCGGGCCGGCGCCGTGTGCCTCGGCAAGACCAACATGGACGAGTTTGCCATGGGGTCGTCCAACGAGACTTCTTATTATGGTGTGGTGAAAAACCCCTGGAACCCCGAAATGGTTCCGGGCGGCAGCTCGGGCGGCTCGGCCGCGGCCGTGGCCGCGCGTCTCGTCCCGGCGGCGACCGGCACCGACACCGGCGGATCCATCCGCCAGCCGGCGTCGCTGACCGGGCTGACGGGCCTCAAGCCGAGTTACGGGCGCGTCTCGCGCTACGGGATGATCGCGTTCGCCTCCAGCCTCGATCAGGGCGGCCCCCTGTGCCGCACCGCGGAAGATTGCGCCTTGCTGCTGAATGCCATGGCCGGATTCGATGCGCGCGACTCGACCTCGGTGGACGAACCGGTGCCGGATTACACCAAAACACTGGGCCAGAAGATCGAGGGCCTGCGCATCGGCCTGCCCAAAGAATACTTCGGCGAGGGCTTGAGCTCGGAGATTGCGCAGGTGATTCAGGCTTCCATCGGTGAATTCAAGCAACTTGGCGCGAAGATAGTAGAAGTGAGTTTGCCCAACAGCAAGCTTGCCATCCCCTGCTACTATGTGCTGGCCCCGGCCGAGGCTTCGTCGAATCTGTCGCGTTACGATGGCGCGCGCTACGGTTATCGCGCGAGCGATTACAAGGATTTGCTGGACATGTACTGCAAAACGCGCGCCGAGGGATTCGGCCCCGAGGTCAAGCGGCGCATCATGATCGGCACCTATGCGTTGTCGGCCGGCTATTACGACGCCTATTACCGGAAGGCGCAGCAGCTGCGCCGCCTGATCGCCGAGGATTTCCGCCGCGCCTTCGAGTCCTGCGATGTCATCATGGGCCCCACCAGCCCCACGACCGCATTCAAGATCGGCGAAAAGAGCGACGACCC